>CAJOOG010000013.1 GCA_905236045.1 uncultured Denitrobacterium sp. | reverse complement strand
CTCGGGTTCCGCGGGAGCGGGCTGCGCCGCAGGCTCGGGTGCGGGCGCCGGCTGCACGACAGGCGCGGGCTCCGCGGGAGCGGGCTGCGCCGCAGGCGCGGGTGCGGGCGCCGGCTGCACGGAGGGCTGCTGGCCCTGCACGGGAGGCTGCTGTGAACCAGCAGGCGCAGAGGACCCCGGCTGCTGTGCGTAGCCTACCGGCGCAGCCGCCGCGGCGCTTGCCGCATACGCAGCTTCACGCTCGAAGGGCAGCTTGTCCTGTTGGCCGCCCCATTCGGCAACTCTGAACTGGCGTGTCCAGTACCCCACCGCTCGGCAGGTGAGCGCTTCCAGGAAGCACGAGAAGACCAACGACGCATACGTAAAGACCAGCATGAAAATGAGAAACGCGCCGATGGCCGGCCCCAGAAGTCCCAACAGCTGCGCCATGGGTGCTCCGCCCGTATAGCTGCCGCCGTATGCATACGAATCATAGGTGAACGACGTGTCATACAACGAGAGGAGCTGCGGCAGCGCCGAAGCGAAGCAGATCACCAGCACCGCGGTGACGAGAATGGACAGGATGATGCCGAAGACGATGTTGAAGATGAGATTCATCCCGAAGATCCGGGCGAGGCCGCCGAAGTCCTTGCGCATCATCTTCCAGATAACGCCCAGCTGCAAGCCGGAGCCGATGTTGTCGTAGATGGCGGAGCGAATGGCGCCGACCCAGCCGAAGAACTGGACGACGACGAGGGCGGCGGTGAAGCACAAATACAGCAGGGCCGCAATCGCAGCGGAAGCGCCCGACACACCCGAAGCGCCCGACCCGAAAGCGGCCGAATTATGCGAGCTCATAACAGCAAGCGAGGCGGTCGACGCATCCGCGACAACGTTGTACAGGACCCAGATTACCATGGGGAGGAGGCTCAGCACGAAGAGCACGACTAAAATGAACCATCCGCGCCGATAGAGCTTGCCATCCTCGTTCGCGAAGACGCGCTCGGGCAGAGGCTTGTGGACATTCCAGGCGATGTCGCGCGCCCAGCCCCAAAAATATCCGTAGAGCACAATGGGCCCGAAAACAGGCACGAACATGAGCAGGCCGAGCAGGCACATCTTCCCGAACCAGCCCTTGGATTCCTTGATATCCGCCCAAGCAGTGGCAAAGTATCCAGCTTGCATGAGGTCTCCAATCGTCGTCATCGAAAGCATACCCGTACAGTATAGCAACCTCTCCGAGCAGAAAAATACTCCAGCGGTGTTAGCTGCGTGCCCCGGGCGAGCGGGATTATGAGCTAACCGCCCCGCAGGTTTTACCCCATTTTCGCTCTGACGTGGGTTGCCCGGTCGCCCAAATCAGTTGCGGTTACCGGCGTCACGCTAGGCGGCAATGAAAACGGGTCCCGAGAGGGACCCGTGCATTTCTGGTGGTCGGAGGGGGACTTGAACCCTCGGCACGGGGATTTTCAGTCCCCTGCTCTACCAACTGAGCTATCCGACCGGCTGGCACTCTGTTGCAAATGCGAATCTGAACTTTAGCGGTTGGCCTTGCGAGCGTCAAGCTGCAAGCCGCTAATTCCATAAGGCTCCCGTCAGTCGCGGTTCGGAGACGCGAGGGGATGGGCCGGACCATCCGCGGACACGCCCCCCGCGAGCGCGCCATCCGCAGCCGGGGCACTCGCTGCCGGGGGCTTCGCCGCCGGGACGCTCGCTGCCGGGGCGCCCCAAACGACGGCCTCCTCGCCGACGGCGTCAACGGCTTCCTCGCCGGCGACGGCTTCGACCTCTTCTTCGACTCCCTCGTCGGCTGCCCCCTGCTCCACTCCGCTCTCGAGCAGCGCATCGTCGATGAACGCGTAGTTCGCGGCCAGCGCCTCCGCCAGATTGCGGCGGGCGCGGATCGACAGCCCCTCGATGGGAAACGTGCTCAGCAGGTCCACATTCACACGGGCATCGCAAAGCGCCCCCAGCTCGTCCTGCACGCCTTTCATGCGCTCGGCGGCATCGGCGGCGGAGTCGTCGAGCAGTTTGCGGAACCTGGCGGCCGCGTAGCGGACCTCCTTGGCCCGCTTGCGCACGTCGTGCGTGTTGCCTCCGTCCGCTCTATCGAGCGCCTCGTAGCGGGCGTTCTGCGCATCGAGTATCTCGTCGAAACGCTGCTGCACCTGCTCGCGCGCAAGGCCTTCCATCGCATAATTCCTGCGCCAACGTAGGCAACGTGTCGCACAACGCGCCCGCATGAGCAGCTTCTGGGAAGCATCTCCCCGCAGCAGATCCGCAACGCGGGCCCGTTCGGCCTCGGCGGCGGATGCGCAGGTCTCCACCAGGTCCGGTGCAGGAGCCGGCTCCATCCGACGCACTTGGTCCTCCAGCACATCCAGTTCGCGCAACCTCGAGGTTTCTCGCACCACATCGCGAAGCGCCTGGTCGGCACGGCGGTTCTGCTTCGCATTTTGCCAAGGCGCCACGAAGCGCACCAAGCTCCGCAGCGTGCGAATGCTCACGCGCAGCTTGTGCATGGTCTCCGGATCCTCGGGGTCGTCGAAGAACGCGGCAAGGCGCAGCTCGACTTCATCCGCGGCCTCCGCCAGCACGGCTTCCACACGGTGTTTTATGACGATTCGCTCTTTCGACATGGCATTTCCCTTCGCAGCCGCGTCGTGACGCCTACTCGACGTCGTCGCGCGTAATCTTGCCCGCGAACTTCCGATAGATGATGACGTGATAGACCAACACCAGCGGCACGCCTATGCAGGCTATTACCGCCATAGCCCCGAGGGCGGTCTCGCTACTGGCCGCCGACGCTATGGTCAGGCTCAAGACAGGATCGGCGGCGGGCACGATGCACGGGAAGATGTTGGCCGCGAACAGCCCCGTCAATGCCACGCATGCCACGCAGCTCAAGATGAAGACGGGCAGGTCGTCCAGCTTCCTCATAAGGCAGCCGAGGGCGACCGGCACCAGGAACAGCAGGGCGAAGACGGCGCAAACGATCGCCGAAAGGGCACCGCCCCACGGCGCAACCACGGGCATCCCACTCGCAATCGCGAACAGCAGCAGAGCCGCGACCTGACTCTTCACGCGCAAATCCGCCGCACGGTCGTGCAGGTCGCCTTCGGTCTTCACCGCAATCCAAGCGCAGCCGTGCGCACACATCTGCGCCAGCCCCAGCAAGCCGCACACCAGGGCGAACGGATTCAACAGCGCGAAGAAGCCGCCGATGTAATCGCCGTTGGCATTCAGCTCGATGCCCTCTATCACGTTGCCCACGGCCACACCGAACAGCAGGGCGGGCAGGAAGCTGCCCACGACGAAGCAGACGTCCCACAGCTTGGCATGGGCGGCGTCGTGCGCACGCAGCTCCAGAGAGACGGCGCGCAGAATCAACCCGAAGAGCACCAGCATGATGGCCAGGTAGAAGCCGCTGAAAGTCGTGGCGTACGCCGGCGCGAAAGCAGCGAACAGCGCACCTCCGGCCGTGAGCAGCCAGACCTCGTTGCCGTCCCAGACCGGCCCGATAGCGCGGCGCAAGATGGCCTTGTCCTCGTCGTCCTTGCCGAGGAAGGGGTAGAGCACGCCCACGCCCAAGTCGAACCCGTCCAGCACGAAGTAGCCGGCGATGAGGACGAAGATGAGAATGAACCAGAGCATTTGCAGAAACGTCATGACTACATCGCCTCCCCTTCTTCAGCCCCTGCAGGCACGGCGGCAGGCGCCTCCTCGAGCGCATCCGCCGCCTCTCGGGGCGCGGCTGCCGCCTCCTCGGTCGAAGCCGGACCGCCGATCGAGGCCGGCTCCCCGGCCGGGCCCTCCTTGATGATGCGCAACGAGATCCGCAGGTACATCACCAGTATGAACAGGTATATGGCGGCGAAGAGCACGAGCGTGATGGTCAAAGACGCCGCATCGACCGCCTGGCTGTACGCGGCATCCGTGCGCAGAAGCCCCCAGACTATCCACGGCTGGCGGCCTATCTCGGCCACGAACCATCCGCTCTCGATGGCCAGGAAGGGGAAGATCGGGCCGAAATAGAGCACCTTCAACAGGCCCTTGCCCACATCGGCGCCCTTGCGATGCTTCAGCAAGGCGATCAGGCCCAACAGCACCCACAGCGCGATCCCCCCGAAGCAGAGCACCATCAGATGGTAGGACTGGAACACCACTTGCACAGGCGCCGTCTCGCCGTATTCGGCCTCCACCTTGTGCAGGCCGATGTTCTCGTAAGTCGGATCCCCGCTGATGAGGATGCTGGTCATGCCATCGATGGGTACCTCCAGGCCGACAACCGTCTCGTTTTGCTCGTCGACCCAGCCCAGGATATACATGCCGGTCGGGCCGTCGTCGTATTGCGCTTCCATCGCCGCGAGCTTCTCGGGCTGGCTGACAGCCGTGACCACCGCCTGCTGGTGCATGGCGGGAATCATGGCCACGCATGCCGCGATCGCCACCACCACGCTCACTCCGATGGTCTTGTACCCGAACTCCGGCTTGCCATTGCGCACGTGATAGGCGCCGATCGCCAAGGCCACGAGCGCCCCCATGATGACGAGCGCGACCACCACATGCGCATAGCGTGCCAACGTGCTGGGATTGAAGGCCGCGGCGAAGAAATCCGTGAGCACCGCTTGCGTCCCGTCGGCAGACAGCTCGTAGCCCGCGGGCGTCTGCATCCAGCTGTTCGCGATGATGATCCACAGCGCGCTCAGGCAGCTTCCCGCCCACACAAGCCAACTGCTGACCAGGTAGAACCTCTCTCCCACGCGCCCTCGGCCGAAGATGACCACTCCGAGGAACGTGCTCTCCAGGAAGAACGCGAAAAGCGCCTCGGCCGCGAGCGGCGCGCCGAAGATATCGCCCACGAAGCGACTGTAATCGGCCCAATTGGTGCCGAAGCTGAATTCCATGGTGATGCCCGTGGCCACACCCACCGCGAAAGTCACAGTGAAGAGCTTCACCCAGAATCTCGCAGCGGCCTGATCCTCTTGCGCACCGCTTCTATACGCCTTCGTCTGGAAGATGGCCATGATGAGGCCCACGCCAATCGAAAGCGGAACGAACATGAAGTGATAGGCCGCGGTGAGCGCAAATTGCAGGCGCGCCAGCAGCACAACGTCCATGCCAACCTCCTATCTCCCCTGAAATACCGAAGTCGGGTAAAGGATAGCAATTTGTGAAGGAGCTGTGAAGCCGTCTGCGGGAGACGAAGCGCGAAGGCGGCGGCCAACGACCGGATAGCTCCCACCTGCCACCCGACGCCTGCCCCCTGCCCGCGCGACTACGCGTTCATGGGCGCGAACCCGGGCTTTATTTCGGCCACGGGAGCGCAAGGCTGCTCGATGGCGTCGAAGATGAGCTGCCGCTCGGCGCCGTTGAGCTGCGCCCGTGCCTGATCGCGCAGGTTATTCACGCCGATGAAGAACTGGCGCATCATGGCCACCAGCAGGTAGCGCCCCTTGGGCGTAAGCGTTATCTGCTCGGAATCGTTCACGTCGAAGGCGCCGGCAGCGGACATGAAGGCCATCTCGGCGGGAAGCCCGAGTTCGATGGGCACGCCGAAATCGGCTTCGAACTGCGCCTTGTCCAGGCGCAAGCCGAAGAGCTGCATCATGAAGCGGTACCGCATGATGTTGGCCTTGCTGAAGTGTTGCACGTCCCTCACCGAGAGAACGCCCTTGGGTACGAGCTCGTTGTATTCGGTCACGCTGAAAGTGTTCACGTACAGGCTGCCATCCAGGTAGGTGATGCCCCCGCTGCCGAGTGCGGGGTACTCCTCGTAATTCACCACATATTCGTCGATCATGCCGCCCGCTGACTTGTCGAAGGTCCAGGCGCTGCTCATGTCGTAGCCGTACTGGGAGAGCACGCGCCAGATGATGTCGTAGAAGCGGGCCTCGCGGGCATAGTCCACCGCCCCCACCGTCTCCGCCAGGCTCTTCTCCACCGAAGGCGAGGCCATAAGCGGGTAGAACGTGGTCTGCGTGGCCCCGCTCTCCACAATCCAGGCGAGGTCGTCGATGAGCATCTGCTCGGTCTGCGCGGGGAAGTTGAAGATCATGTCCACGTTCATGGACTGGAAGTGCGGCACGGCCTCTTGGATGCGCTGGAAGATGGTCTCGTTATCGCCGTATTTCTCCAGGCGGCCCATCTGGTGAAGCAGATCGTTGTTGAAACTCTGCACGCCCACGGACAGGCGCTGCACCCGACCGTCGAGCTTCTCGAGGTAGGCGGGGATCAGATGGTTGGGATTGGTCTCGCTGCTCACCTCGTCCAGGCTGCCGAAGAGGCTGTGCGCCTCGTCGATGGTGCGGCACAATTCGTCGATGACGACCGTGGGAGTGCCGCCGCCGATGTAGAGGCTCTCGAAATCGTAGCCCTTCTCCGCGAGCATGCGCATCTCCCGACGGAGATTGTCGAAATAGGGGAGTGCGCGGTCTTCGTCGAAGGGAAAGCGGTTGAACGAGCAATACGGGCACAGACGCTCGCAGAACGGCACATGAAGGTAGAGCATGTAGCGCTTACCGGGCTGCGGGCCGGGGATATCGCGCTCCTCGCAAGGTCCGAGCTCGAGAAAACCGTCCATGAACCCGCGCACGACACGCGAGAGCACGCGTTCTTCCAGCATAATTCTCCCTTATTCCCAGGCTTCGCGACCGGCCGCCGCCTTAGCGCCGATGTCGGCGCGATACTGCTTGCCTTCGAAGTTGATGCGCTCCACGGCCTCGTAGGCGCGTTCGCGGGCCTCGGCGAAAGTCTCGCCCAGGGCCACCACGTTCAGCACGCGTCCGCCGGAGGTGACCAGTTCCTCGTCCTGGTTCTTGGCCGTGCCCGCATGGAACACTATAACGCCCTCGAGGGCCTGCGCATCGTCGACCCCCAGGATGACCTTGCCCTTCTCATACGAACCCGGGTAGCCTTCGCTGGCAAGCACCACGCAGGCCGCCCATTCATCGCGCCATTGCAGGTGGATGTCATGGGGCTTGCCCTGCGCGACGGCGCTCATCACCTCCACCAGGTCCGTCTTCAGGCGCGGCAGGATGACCTGCGTCTCGGGGTCGCCGAAGCGCGCATTGAATTCCAGCACCTTCGGACCTTGTGGCGTCAGCATGAAACCGCCGTAGAGCACGCCCCGGTAATCGTGGTCGAAGAGCTCGGCGGTCGCGGCGGCGGCCTTTTCCATGACCTCCACCATGGCGGCGTGCTCTTCCTCGGTCACAATGGGCACCGGCGAGTAGACGCCCATGCCGCCCGTGTTGGGACCCAGATCCCCGTCGAGGGCGCGCTTGTGATCTTGCGCGGTGGCCATGCAGAAGGCCTTGCCGCCGGTGACGAAGGCGAGCAGCGAGCACTCGGGCCCGGTGAGGCATTCCTCGACGACCACGCGGCTGCCCGCAGCGCCGAATGCGCCCTCGAAGCAGCTGTCGATGGCCTCGAGCGCGTCGTCGAGCTCCTCGGCGACGATGACGCCTTTGCCTGCGGCCAGCCCATCGGCCTTCACCACGATAGGCGCCCCGACCTCGCGGGCGTAGGCCTTGGCCTCTTCCGCATTCTCGAAGGTACCGTAAGCGGCGGTGGGGATGCCCACCTTCTCCATGAAGTGCTTGCTGAAAGTCTTGCTGCCCTCCAGCCGAGCGCCTTGGGCATCGGGGCCGAAGACGAGGAACCCCGCCTCGCGCAGCGTATCCGCCACCCCTGCGACCAGGGGAGCCTCCGGGCCGATGACCACCATGTCGATGTCATGATCGCGTGCGAAGCCGACCAGCGCCTCGCTGTCGCAGATATCCATGCCGACAACGTTTTCCGCCACGGCGGCCGTCCCGCCATTGCCGGGAAGCGCATAGAGCTTCTCGCACGAAGGCGACTGGGACAACGCCCAGCACAGCGCATGCTCGCGTCCGCCTGATCCCAATACTGCAATGTTCATGTCCGTCTTGCTCCTTGATTCGCCGCGGAAACAGATTGTCTCGCCGCCTTCTTACTTCCAACCTCTGAAAATCGTCTGATCACGGTCGGGCCCCACGGCGATGATGCTCATGTGGACGCCCACCTTCTCTTCCAGATACTCCACGTAATTCTGAGCGTTTTGCGGCAGCTCCTCGAAGCTGCGGCAGCCGGTGATGTCCTGCCCCTTCCAGCCCGGCAGCTCCTCGAAGACGGGCCGCACATGGTCCGGGTAGAGGACGGTCTGCTGCATGGGGAAGTAGTCGTAGCGCCTGCCCCCGCTCTCGTAGGCGACGCAAACCTTGACGGTGTCGAATTCGCTGAGCACATCGAGCTTGGTCAGGGCCATGTCCGTGAGACTGTTGCAGTCCGCGGCATAGCGCGCGATGACGGCATCGAACCAGCCGGTGCGACGGCGGCGCCCGGTGGTGACGCCGAACTCCCCGCCCGCCTGGCAGAGGGTCTCGCCGTCTTTGTCGTGAAGCTCGGTGGGGAAGGGCCCGCTGCCCACGCGCGTTATATAGGCCTTGGATATGCCGATGATGCGGTCGATGGCCTTCGGCCCTACGCCGGTGCCGATGCAGGCGCCGCCCGCGCAGCAGCTGCTGCTGGTGACGAACGGGTAGGTGCCGTGGTCGATGTCGAGCAGCGTGGCCTGCGCACCCTCGAACAGGATGTTTCGGCCTTGCGCCAGCGCGTTGTTGAGCAGTTGGGCGGTTTCGGCCATATGGGGCCGAATGATCTCCGCGTAGGGCAGGTACTCCTCGCAGATCTGGTCCACCGTGTAGATAGGCAGGCCGTAGATCTTCTCCAACACAGGGTTCTTGAAGGCGAGGGCGGTCTCGAGTTTCTGTCGAAAGATATGTTCGTCGAGCAGGTCCTGGATGCGGATGCCCGTGCGAGCGGCCTTGTCTTGGTAGCAGGGGCCGATGCCGCGACGCGTGGTACCGATCTCGTTCTTGCCCAGGCGCTTCTCCTCCGCCCCATCCAGGTCGATGTGATAGGGCATGATCACATGGGCGTCGCAGCTTATGACCAAGCGCTCGCAGGAGATGCCCTGGGCCTCGAGCTTGGCCATCTCGTCGGTGAGGACATGCGGGTCGACCACGACGCCGTTGCCGATGACCGGCGTGATGCTCTCGTACATGACGCCGGAGGGGATGAGGTGCAGGGCCAGTTTCTTGTCGCCGTGAATGACGGTGTGGCCTGCATTGTTGCCGCCCTGGTAGCGGACGACGTAATCGAAGTCGCGGGAGATGAGGTCGGTGATCTTGCCCTTGCCTTCATCGCCCCACTGGGCGCCTACGAGCACAGTGCTGGGCATGCGGACTTCCTTTCCTAGCCTGGGTGGACGCAACGATTATAGTTGACGCCCTGCGAAGGCGGGGCATTTCCGCGAAATATATCGGCGGGATGCGACGCGCTGCGACAGGCGACGGGAGCCGCGCGATCACAGGCGCACGACGTTGGTGGCGGGGTCGGCCATCTCGACGAGCTCGAGCACTTCCTCGTGGCAGGTGAAGATGATGACTTGGCGCCGCTGGGCCAAGGTGGCCAAAGCGCGGGCGGCTCCCGCGCGGCGCACGGCATCGAAATTCACCAGAATGTCGTCGGCCAGCACGGGGATGCAGCGGCCCACGTTGTCGGCGGTGAGCAGCAGGGCTATGCGAAGCGCCAGGTAGAGCTGCTGGCAGGTGCCCAGCGAGAGCAGCTCGGGGGACCTCGTGCGACCTTCCTCGTCCACCACGACCAGCCCGCCTGCGGCGGTCAAGCGCACCTGCACCCAGGCCCCGTCGGTCATATCGTCGAAAAGCTCGCTCGCCTCGCGGTAGACCGCCGGCTGGCTCTTCCCTTCCCATGCGGCGATGGCCGCCTCGAGCAGGCGCTTCGCCAGGAGCAGACGCGAAAGGTCCTCAATCGTATCGTTGTAGCGGCTCTTCAGCTGCGCCTGCGCCAGCTTAAGCTCGTCGAGGTCCTTCGCATAGCGGGCGCTCGCCAGAATCTGTCCCAGTTCGCCACAGCGCTCGTTGACGCGCTCCGAGGCCCGCATCTGATCATCCCGTTGCCTGGTACGCAGCTCCAGGCGCTCGTCGAGGACCTCGAGCGTCACATCGGGCTGCTCCTTCAATGCGCTCAGCGCGGCGTCGCGCTCGCGCTCCATGTGCTTGACGCTCTTGCGGATCTGCGCTCGTTGCGCGGCCAGCGCCTGCGCTCTCTGATCGAGCACCGTCGCCTCTGCACGGACGTCGCCGGCCTCGTCCAGCAAGGCACGCGCCCTGCGCAGGCTGCCCCTCGCCGCTTCGAGACCCTGCTCCTCCAGAAACTCCCCTATCCGACGGGTCGTCTTCTCGAGGGCCTGCTCGCATGCCTCGATCTTCTTGCGGTCCTTCTGCACGACCAGCTCCGCTTCCGCGAGTTGGTCGCGCAGGTGCTCCTCGGTCTTATCGGGACGCAGCAACATGACCAGCGCAGCGCAGGCCATGCCCACGGCGACCAGGACGAAAAGCACGCCCAGGGCGGTCACCGAAAGGCTGCCGATGGAGCGTCCCCGCACGAACACGAACGCACCCAGGGCCGCGAAGACCAGGGGCAGGGACGCGGAGAGCATCCACTGAATCGCCCGCTTGCGCACCTTGCCCTCATGCATCTCCCCGGTCTCGTCCGACTCGCGCAACGCATCGCGCGTCGCCTCGGAGGAGAGCAGGTCCTGCTGCGCCATCGAGAGCCCGTGCTCCCGCTGGCGCCTTTCGTCTTCCAGGTCCTCTATCGTCTCGCGCAGGGTTCTCTCCTCCACTGCGTCCAACTCCAGATAGCGCTTCGTGCGGCGTGCGTCCAGAGCCGAGCGATCCGCCCGCAGGTCGTCTTCCTGCTCGTCGATTTTCGCCAGGTCCCCCTCCAGCTGCCCGCGGCGTTCAGCCACGCTCGCCAGTTTCTCGCGCTCGGTCGAGATCGTGCGGATCTGCTCGTTCAGACGGGCGAGGGAATCCGCAAGTTGGGTGCGCTGCGCCTTCAGTTGGGCGTACTCCCGATCCTCATGCGCGAGCTCTGCGGCCGTGACCGCCGCGGCATCCACCTCGTCGCGAATCTCGTCCATGCGCTGTTGCAGGTTGGGAACGGAATCGGGAAAGGAGGCTCCGTGCGAGAGCGTCTCCCCCAGCTTCTCGTCGAGCCTCGACAGAGCCTGCGCCGGCGGAACCTCGGTGCCGCTGCCGGCTGTCAGCAGGCGTGCCGTCACATCCGTGGTCCGGCCCATACCGCGCAGCTCGTCGGAATCGAGCGAGAAGATAGTGCGGAAGGTATCGCGGTCTATGTCGGAAAGCACCGCCGGATTCGGGTCGGGCTTAATACCCTCCGCATTGCGCACGCGGGTGCAGCGCACTTCTTCGCCGCCCTCCTGAGTGGGGGCGAAGACCAGCGTGCCGGAGCGTTCGGCGCCTATCGGTCGATATGCATTGCGCGTGCCGCGGGCGTCGGGCCATCCGAACAGGACGCCCCCCACGAACGCGGCCGTGGTGGTCTTGCCCGATTCGTTGAGCCCGAAGACGACGTTCATGCCGGGGCTGAAGGGGCCCACGATGCGCCCGTTCATGGATCCGAAGTGCTCGATCTGCGCCGATTGGAGGTAATGGGAAGCACCCTGCATCACGATCGGCTCCCATCCAGCAAATCCAGCACGAGCTGCTCCGCTTCCTTCTCCAAGCGCCTCAAGTGGCGCACCGTCCGATTCGGCAGCTGCAGCCCGCGCGCCAGAAACTCGTCCTGCAAGTAGGCGATGGCCGCCTCGTCATCTTTACCCAGCGCCTTGCTGCGGCGCAGAAGCGTGGCCTCGAACAGCCCCTCCTCTTTCAGCGAGGCGCGGCTGACGTCGGGCTGGGTGCGGTCCACCAGGGTGTCCACGAAAAACACCGGGTAGGCCTCGTTGAGCTGATTGCGCAGGTCATCCAACACGCCCGGCTGCACGAGCAGGCGGTGCAGCGGGGTCTTGCCGGAAAGAATCAAGCGGGCGACCATCTCCTCGCAGTGGGCATGGCCGTTCGCCTCGAACAGGGTGCGCATGATAGTGTCGTGCGCCTGGGGCAACGTGGTGCATTCGCCAAGGTCGACCTGCAACTTCTGCCACACCACGCTGGCCAGCGGAACGAATTCCACCCGATTGCGCGCACCCTCGCTGAGCGTCACGCAACAGCAACCGCGCGGCCCGGTCTCCTTGATGTCGCGGCCCTGGATGCAACCCGAGAATCCGATGCGCGGATTGCGTCGGCTGTCCAGCCAGGGCTGGTGGATGTGACCGCATGCCCAATAGTCGATGCCGCTCGAGAGCAGCTCCGTGGGGTCGGTGGGGGCCTTGTTCGGGTCCAAGTTCAAGCCGGTATGCAGCACGCCCACGGTGAAGGGCGCCTCCATTCCCAAGGCCTTCATCGCGGCCGCGCGGGTGATGCCCTTGGCGAGGTCGACGTCCGCGGGAACCACCCGATTATAGAAGCCCCGCCCGCCCAAGAGCACCAACGGTTGGCCGTCGCGCATGTGGGCGAAGAAGCTGGGAGCCTCCGCGGAGAACAGATAGGTGCCCTCGGGCGGATCCAGGTAATCGGTCTTCCAGCTGGCATAGGGGTCGTGGTTGCCCGTGCAGAAGTACACCGGGATGCCCGCCTCGCGCAGCTGGGCCATGCCGTTCGCGAAATGGAGCACATCGCGGTAGCTCGGGCGCGAAAGATCGAAGATATCGCCGGCGAGGACCATGAAATCGACCTTGCGCTCGATCGCCGTGGCGATGAGCCGGTCGAAGGCCTCGGGGATGGCCTCCGTCAGACGGTCCGCCCAGCGCGGCGAGAGGGCGCGCAGTCCGCGGAAAGGCGCACCAAGATGCAGGTCCGCCGCATGGATGAATGTCGCCTGAAGTGCCATATCCCTATCTTAGCGCAGAAGCCTCCGGCGGGCCCTGCCGCAGAAGGATTCCATATTCACATGCGGCGGGCGAGGGGATGGGCAGAGCGGGCGCGACGGGCGCGAACCGGCGGCCCCTAGTAGGCGTCCTCGTAGCGGGAATCGTCGATGAAGTTGCCGAAGGTAGTGCTCTCGGGAGCCCACGACAACGTGATGTCGCGCGTGGGGCCGTTGCGGTGCTTGGCCACAATCAGGTTGGCGGTGCCATAGTCGGGGCGGTCGTCGCTTTCACCTTCCATCTCGTCCATGCTGCGGTCGATGAACATGACGATGTCGGCGTCCTGCTCGATGGAACCGGATTCGCGCAGGTCGGAGAGCATGGGGCGCTTCGCACGGCCTCGCTGCTCGATGGCGCGCGACAGCTGCGAGAGCGCGATGACGGGCATGTCCATTTCCTTGGCAAGGACTTTCAGGCCGCGGCTTATCTCGCCCACCTCCACCGCGCGATTGCCGTCCCTGCGCGTCTGAGGCGGCTGCATGAGCTGCAGGTAGTCAACGATGATGAGCCCGTTCTGCTTGCCGCGCAATTCGCGGCGGGCCTTCGCCCTCGCCTCCAGGATCGAAAGCGAGGGGGTGTCGTCGATGAACAATTCGAGCGAGGACAGACGCTGGATGGCATCGGCTAAAGCCTGCCAGTCGCCTTCTCCCAAAAATCCGCCGCGGACCTTCTCCAAACCGATGCCCGCTTCGGAACACAGGATGCGCTGCACGAGCTGGTTCGCGCTCATCTCCAAGCTGAAGAACGTCGTCGGGCAGCCCGCCTTGGCCGCGTTCACCGCCAGATTGAGGGCGAAGGAGGTCTTGCCCACGCCGGGTCGGGCGGCCAAGACGATAAGATCGCCGCCGCGCAGCCCGTGGAACAGGTTGTCCACATCCTGGAACCCCGTGGGGACGCCCGCCATGTGGCTGTCCCGCTCCGTGAGCTTGGTCATCTCCTCGAAAACCCCTTCGAGGAGCTCGTTTATGGGAGTAAAGGTCGAAGAGACGCGCTTCTCGGTGACCTCGAAGAGGGTCTTCTCCGCGCCTTCGACCACCTCGTCGAGGTCATCGGGGGCATCGTAGGCCAGGGCGGTTATCTGGGCGCTCGCGTAGATGAGGTCGCGCAGGATGCCCGTGCGCTTGACGATTTCGGTGTGGTTGACCCAATTCGTGAGGGCGAAGGTGTTGTCGGCCAAATCAACCAGATAGGGCTTTCCCCCTATGGCGTCGAGCTGGCCCGTCGCACGCAGATTCTCGGCCAGCGAGATCTGATCGATGGGCAGATTGCGCTTGCGCAGATCGAGCATGCTGCGAAAGATGATCTGATGGGCGGGGCGGAAGAAGCTCTCCGGGGCGAGCTTGGTCGCGACTTCGTCGATGGCGTCTTGGTTGAGCAGACAAGCGGCCAATACGCTTTGCTCCGCCTCGATGTTCTGCGGAATCTGCTTCTTGTCTCCAGCGGGCATGCCCATCTCCTCTCCTCGAATCGAGCCAATCATACCTGAAAAGCCCCGCCGCGCAGATGCACGCGACAGGGCTTCCCGAATTCGGCGAATCGCGCTTGCTACTCGGACTCGGCGGCGTCGGCCTCCTCGGCAGCGGCGGACTCGGCGGCTTCGGCGGGCTCAGCGGCTTCCTCGGGAGCATCGGCGGCTTCGCCCTCGGTCTTGCCGGCCGCGGCTGCTGCGGCGGCGATGGCCTCGGGCGAGCCCACCATCAGCTTGATGGTGGCCTTGATGTCCTGATGCAGCGACACGAGCGCCTCGTGCTCGCCAGCCGTGCGGACAGCGCCCTTCACGTCGATCAGGCGGCGGTCGATCTCCACGCCGAGCTGCTCGCGCAGGGCGTCGGCGACCATTTGGTTGGTGACCGAGCCGAACAGCTGGCCTTCTTCGCCCACGCGCACTTCCACCTCGAGGGTGGCGCCGTCGAGCGTCTCCTTCAGCTTCTTGGCGGTGGCGGTGCGGTCGGCCTCGCGCTTCTCGATATTGTGACGGCGCTCCTCGAGCTGCTTCAGGTTGCCCTTGGTGGCCTTCACGGCAATGTGGTTGGGCAGAAGGTAGTTGTTGGCGAAGCCATCGGCGACATCGATGACATCGCCCTCGACGCCCTTGCCCTTCACCTCTTGGAGCAGAATGATCTTCACGATGTCCTCCTCCTTAATCGCGCCTGCGACGGTCGCCGCGGCCGCTGACGGAAGGCACGGCGTATGGCATGAGCGCCATTACGCGGGCGCGCTTGACGGCATTCGCGACATCGCGCTGATGCTGAACGCAGCAACCCGTCACGCGGCGGGGCTTGATTTTGCCGCGGTCGGTGACGTACTTGCGCAGCATCTGGGTGTCCTTGTAGTCGATGTACTCCGCATCCTCCTTGCAGAATTGGCAGTACTTACGACGAGGCTGCTTTACATATTCCGGCATTGATTACCTCTTTCGCATTCCTAGAACGGAATATCCGCATCGTAGAGCGTGGCATCCACACCGGTGTCGGCTTGCTGCGGGGCCTGCTGCTGCGGGGCCGCATTGCCGTAACCGCTGTTCGAGTTGTTGTATCCTGCATTGGCACCGTACGCATTGGCGTTCAGGTTCGCGTTGTTGCCGTAGCCGCCGCCGTTGTTGTAGCTGCCGCTTCCGCCGTCACGCGAGCTCATGAACTCGATTTCATCGATGATGACCTCGATCTTGCTGCGCTTCTGACCGTCGCGCTCCCACTGGCTGTAGCGAAGCTTGCCCTCGATGGCGACTTTGCTGCCCTTGTGGAGGTATTGGTGTATGGCCTGCGCGCGACTGCCGAACATGGTGCAGTCGATGAAGTTGGGATAGTCCTCCCATTCGTTGGTCTGCGGATTGCGACGACGATCGTTGACCGCCACGCCCAGCCCCATAACCGTCATCCCGCTTTGCGTGGAACGCAGCTCGGGGTCGCGCGTGAGATTGCCGCTGATAACAACTCGATTGATGCTCATGATCTCTTCCTTACCGTGCTCGGGCGGAAATCCCGCCCCCTACCTGTTGAATCGTTAGTCGCGATCCGTGCGGCAAACGATCAGATGACGCTCCACCCCGTCCGTGATGCGCAGGACGCGGTCAAGCTCAGCGATGTCTGCAGGGTCCGCATGGAAATTGACGAGCGTGTAGTCGCCCTCGTTCAAACCATTGATCTCGTAAGCCAGCTTGCGCTTGCCCCACTCCTCGATCTCGTCGACCTTGCCCGCGCGATCGGCCAAGACGGACTGAATGCGCTCGTTGACCTGGCTACGGGATTCTTCGTCGATCGTCGGAGCGACGAAATACAGCAGTTCATAAGCCTTCATCAGCTCACCTCCTCTGGACTCGAACGGCTTCGGGCGCTTGCAAGCAGACCCGAAGCAGGAATTAAGCTCCCGTATCCTAGCAAACCGACCTGCACCCGACAAGGAACAGAGCACCTTGCTTCACGGAACACCTACATCGCTAGCAGACAGCGCTTGGGACATTATGAGGGAGGGGGTTACCCGAAAGGACCCCCGCGCAGACTCCCATCCGTCCCCGGAAACGCAATCGATTCCCGAGGCAGATCGCACGCTTGCGCGGAAATCGGACTATTCGCCGTACTCCTCCGTTTCGTCTTCTTCGAACTCCGGCTCTTCCTCGTCCAGGCGCGTGAACATCATGAAGTTCGGCGCCGGGCCGATGTAGACCAGCTCTTCCGACACCTGGGGTGTCGCGTCCTCTTCTTCGGGGAGTTCGTAGAGATAGCCCACCGCATAACCTTCGAGACCGCCCGGCACGCCGCCTTCGGCGATGAGGGCATCCAAGGTGCCCGCGTCCGTTTCCACATAGCCGTCGTAGCAGAGCGCGTAGCCGTCCGCCCCTCGGGCGTTCTGCACCGTGTGACGCGCCAACATGAGGCATTGCTCCGTGTCGTCGGCGGGATGCGTTTCCATGAACAGCTTGTCCTTCACCGCCAATGCCGTGAAGGGAACCACCTCCTCGCCGGCTTCCAGCTTGACCTTGGCATCGTTGAGAGCTGCAAGCAGAATAGGCTCGAGCGCCTCGGGAATTTCGGGTGCCTCGTCGACGGCTCGCCCGACATTACGTTGCGCCATAGCGTTCCTCCTCTCGTCGTCCGCCGCGGCCTCGCCGCGATGCGGAGAAATCAGTATAACCTAGCTTCTCCGACCCGAACCGGCGAGCACTTCTTCCACAAGAGAAGCGGCCCCCTGCAAATCCGCAAGCGAGATGTGCTCGGCGGGCGTGTGGAAATCGGTCATGCCCGTGCCCAGGCAGAGCGCCCGGGCCCCCTTTTCGCCCAAGACGTTCGCATCGCTTCCGCCGCCGGTGGATTCCAAGCGGGGCTGCAGACCAACGCCACATGCGGCCTCCATGAGCATGCGCACGTCGGGATCGTCCTCGGGGAAGCTGAACCCGGGGTACTGAAGATGCCAGTCGATCTCCACCGTCCCCCCGAACTTGCGCGCCCCGGCCTCGAGCGCGCCATCGATGCGGTCCTTCAGCTCGAGGGCCTTCTGCTCGTCAAGCGATCGGCATTCCCCGGAAAGCCGGCAGCGCTCCGCCACCACATTGCGCGCCATTCCCCCTTCGAGGGTCCCGATGTTGCTGGTCGTACCCTCGTCGTGGCGCCCCAAGGGCATCAGCTCGATTGCCCTGGCCGCCATCTGCAGGGCGCTTCGGCCCTTTTCCGGGTCCACTCCCGCATGTGCCGACTTCCCGCGAAAGACGGCGTCGAAGTTCCACTTCCAGGGCGCCTCGACGACGATCGAGCCCGCCGGACCATCGGCATCCATCACCAAGCAGAGCGTGCCCTGAGGCAGCAAATCGTCCGGATAGGCGCCGGCGCCCAAGCAACCCAGCTCCTCGCAGGTGCTGAAGAGCACCCAGATATCGGGGGCGGGAGAGTCGCTCTCGTCGAGGCTTTCGATGGCCTCGAGAATCTGCGCCACGCCCGCTTTGTCGTCGCTGGAAAGAATGGTGTCGCCCGCGCTGCGGATGACACCGTCCTCGACGCGAAGCTCGATCCCCTCGCAGGGCTGCACGCAATCCATATGGGCGGAAAGCGCAACCCGGCCCCGGCCCGCGCCCTTGCGAAACGCGATGATCTGGTCGGTATCGCTGCCCGTGACCGCCCGAGAGCAGTCGAAACGGACCTCGAATCCAAGCGCCTCGAGCTTCTGAGCGCAACAACGGGCCATCCCCCCCTCGTAGCGAGAAGGGCTGTCGATGCGCACGAGCTGCGTGAATGTTCGCAGTAAGCGATCCGGGTTCATGGTGCTCCTCTACAATAGCTCTCCCAACTTTGCCACGACAAGGGCATCGCAATGCGGAAAGCGGCAAAATCAACGCAGTTTCCAAGACACGCCCACCTGCGTCCGCCCCCGCCCCGCCCTGACGCCCTGCCCCCCATGGGCAATCCACGAAGACCGTCGCCATCCTTCTTGCCGAGCTGGCACACCTTGCGCTATACTCTGCACTCGCTGCGATTGCAGCACACAATTGCATAAGCGGAGAGATGTCCGAGCTGGCCGAAGGAGCACGATTGGAAATCGTGTATGCCCCAAAAGGGTATCTGGGGTTCGAATCCCCATCTCTCCGCCATTTGCGAAAGGACCCCGCGGAGGGGTGGCAGAGTGGTTGAATGCGGCGGTCTCGAAAACCGTTTTGCCCGTAACCCGGGTAACGAGGGTTCGAATCCCTCCTCCTCCGCCAGTTAACGCATGCGACCCGTCAGGGTCTTTTTTCATGCTCGCTCATTTGGGCAACCAGGCTACCCGGGTCGGCGTCCCCGATAAACGAGGCAAACCGGGGGCGGTCTTACGCTGGCGCACAAGAAAGCGCCCCGATTGTCGGGGCGCTTTCACAACCTATGGGCCGGCGATTGCTAGCTGGCAGAGGTCTCGGAGCTGGCAGAGGTCTCGGAGCTGGAGGAAGCCTCGGAATCCTCGGCGTCTTCGGCATCCTCATCCGTAGAGTCTTCGGAGCTTTCGTCGTCCGAGGTGCTGTACTTGCTCATATCCAAGTCGTAGGGCAGGCCGGAAGGCATATCTTCCTTCTTGACGTTCAAGCCGTTCTGGAAGTCCTCCAACCAGTCTTCGTAAGCCGTCTTCTTGTTCTGCGACGACAGCAGATCGCGAATGTAATCCACCAGTTCGGAGGGAACCTGGTCAAGCGACGTGACCGTTTCGGGGGCAGTGAAGACCTGCGTGCACTTGATAATGTGGATGCCGTAATCGCTGGTCACCAGGTCGCTCACTTGGCCCTCTTCCAAACCTTGCAGGGCCGTCGTGTAGTCTTCCACAAAGGAGTTCAGCATATCCCAACCCACATCGCCGCCGTTCTCGGCGGAAGCCGTGTCGGTGGAGTACTGCTCGGCGGCATCCTCGAAGCTGATGCTCCCGTTGTTGATCTCGTCGAGTACTTCTTGGGCCTTCGACTGGTCATCGCTGCTGAACAGGATATGGGAGCTGCGCTTGGCCCCGCTGAAGGCGCTCGCGTAGGTTTGCGCCATCTCGAGGACCTCGTCGTCGCTCGGCCCTTCCGCGTCGGCGGACACGACGTCCTCCAGCTTGCTCTCGAGCATGGCATTGCGCACGCTGTCGCGGTACTGATCCTCGGTCGTGCCGGATTCGTCGAGAGCCTCCTGCCAGGCTTCGTCGGTGGAGTAATTCGCCTTCATCTTGTCAACCTGCTCGTTGACCTCGTCGTCGCTGACCTCGACATTGTTCTGAGCGGCGGCCTGCTTCACGACCTCTTTGTCCACAAAGTAATCGATGACTTCCGAACGAACCTCGGAGGGGTCCATCTTGTATTGCGCCATCCACTCGCCCCAAGCGTCTTCCTCGTTGAGCGACTGGGTTTCGCGGAACGTCTGAATGTAATCGGTAACAGTTTGCTCGGAAATCTCGGCATCACCGACGGTGGCGGCGATGCCGCCGACAGATGCGGAAGAGCCGGATTCATTCGAGGAGCACGCGGCAAGACCGAGCACGCATGCGGCAGAAAGCGCCGCGACGCCGGCTATACGCGCGATGTTAGTTGCGTTCATACACACCTTTTCTCGCAAAACGGCAAGTTCTTAAGACCGAGCCATTTTCCCATAACGGTATCTCGGCGCTCTATCCTGCACAGGAAACCCATGTTGCGGTCACATTATCTTTTTGGAAGAATAGCCACATGGAAAACAGCATGTCACAGATGGATGAGACCCCCCGCGAGTCGGTGCTCGCGCGCTACGCCGACCACCTGGAAGGCTCCGACTCCGGCCTGTTCTGCACGCTGAGCGCCAACCCACTTTCCGAACAAGCAGGCAAAGCCCTCGCCAAGACGGCGGAGTCGCTGGGGTATGGCCCGCGGGGCGCCACCGCCATCTCGATCGCGGGTGCCGGGGAAGACCGCGAAGATGCGCTCGACGCCGCCGACCTCTTCGAGCTCATCGAGGGACTCGACCCTCTTTGCGTGATCGCGACCGACGCGCCCAGCGTGAACCTGCTCTCGCAGGCCTATCGCAGCCCCTTGAAACCGCTGGCGGCCAATCGAGCCGGCGGGCGTCCCGTACGCGCCTTCGAGGACCTCGATGCGCTCATGGGGGACCCGTCGTCAAAGCAGCTGGCCTGGGCCCAGCTCAGAACCCTGCCCTCCCTGCGCTAGACGCGGGCCCCTACTTGCGAAGAGAACCCATAATCCCGCGGACGAGGGAATTCGCCACCGTCCGCGAGGCGCTGGTGATGACGCTGTTGAGGGCCTTCTGCCGCTCCCGTTGCGCGCGCTCGGCTTCCTTGCGACGGCGCTCCTCTTCCTTCAGCTGCTCCTTGTAAGCCCGCTGCGCCTCGCGTTCGAGCTGCTTGTCGAGCGCATCCTGCTCCTTCTGCCGCGCCTTCTCCTCCGCTGCGGCCTGCGCCTGGGCCTGCTTCTGCGCCTCGGCTTTGGCCTGCAGCTGCGCATCGGTCTCCGCACGGGCCTTCAGCAGCTCGTAGGCGCTCTCGCGATCGATGGCGTCTTTGTACTTGCCCATCAGCGCTCCGTTGTCGATGCAGTAGCGCTTGTCCTCGGAGGCGGCCGAACCCATGCTGCAGGCAGGGGCTATCACCATGGCGCGCTGCACGATGCTCGGCTTGCCGTCCTCGTCCAAGCAGCTGATGAGAGCCTCGCCCGTACCCAGCTCGGTGATGGCCAGGGCGGTGTCGAAGGCGGGGTTCACACGAAAGCTCTCCGCCGCCGCCTTGATGGCCTTCTGCTCCGCAGGCGTGTAGGCGCGCAACGCATGCTGTACGCGATTACCCAGCTGAGAGAGCACTTCATTGGGAATGTCGGAGGGACTCTGCGTGATGAAGTAGATGCCCACCCCCTTGCTGCGCACCAGCTTCACGATCTGCTCCACCTTGACCAGAAGGGCCTTGGGCGCCTCGTCGAAGAGCAGGTGCGCCTCATCGAAGAAGAAGCACATCTTGGGCTTGTCGAGGTCTCCCGCCTCGGGCAGAAGCTCGTAGAGCTCGCCGAGCATCCAAAGGAGGAAGGTGGAGTAGAGCAGCGGCGACTGCACGAGCTTCACGCAGTCGAGAATATTCACGTACCCCTTGCCTTCTGAATCGCACGCCAGCCAATCGGAGATGTCGAGCGCCGGTTCCCCGAAGAAGATGTCGCCGCCGGCATCCTCGAGCTCGAGCAGCGCGCGCTGGATGGCGCCCACGCTCTGCTTGGCAATCTGCCCGTAGGTATTGGTGAAGTCCGCGGCGTGCTCGCCCAAGTAGGCGATCATGGAGCGCAGGTCCTTCAGATCCAACAGCAGCAAACCCTGGTCGTCGGCTACGTGGAAGGCGATATTCAGGACGCCCTGCTGCACATCGGTAAGGCCCAGCAGGCGCGAGAGCAGCAGCGGCCCCATCTCCGTGATGGTCGTGCGAACGGGAGTGCCCTCGTTGCCGTAGACGTCCCAGAAACGCACGGGGCAGGCGTGGAAGTCGTAGTCGGTCACGCCGATGCCCGCCAGACGGGCCAGCAGCTTCTCGCTGGGCTCCCCCGCCACCATCATGCCCGACACGTCGCCTTTAACATCCGCCAAGAACGTGGGGATGCCCGCATCGCTCATGCTCTGCGCAATAGTCTTGAGCGTGACCGTCTTGCCCGTGCCCGTGGCCCCCGCGATAAGGCCGTGGCGGTTGGCCATGGTCGGCAGCAGGCAAACGTCTTCGTTGTCGACAACGCTCTTGGCAATGACGAGTTTTCCATCCTGAAGCATAGCGTCCTCTTCCTCCGAATCCTCCGAATTGTCCTTTTCCCCTCGGCCTCACGTTCGGGCCCTCATCGAGACCCCGCTCGGAGGCCGCCCTCGCGACCGAACTGCGAATTCTCGAAAAAAATGTTGAATTATCCTTGACAAAGAATAATTCAGCCCTTATAGTGAAGCCACTCTTCCCAAAGCTTCAATGCTTTCTCGTCTGGCAAAAGAGCCGCGCAAGCGGCTCTTTTGCCGTTCTGGGGCGGTTTTCCCGAGGCCGGGGCAGCTCGAGAGAGGCACGTGCGCGAACCGATGCGAGCGCACGGACCCGCCCCCTTGCCGCTAAATCGAGTACATGAAGTCGAAGACGTCCTGCCGCTGCAGGGTAATCTGGACGTTCTTCTCCTCCGCCACGGCTGCGAGCCTCTCCTGGACCTCGTTGAAGCCGGCGGCCTCCTCGTCGAGCGTCACGAGCATGGTCATGCTGAAGATGCCGTCGAGGATGGTCTGGCTGATGTCGTCGATGTTGGCCCGGCATTCGCTGAGCAGCCCGGAGACGGCGGCCACGATGCCGCTTTGGTCTTTGCCGAGCACGGATATGACGCAACGCATGGCAATTCCTTTCGATAGACTGGAGCAATACTAGCGGAAGATGAGGTCGAGCGCCTCGGCGCGGGTGGCTTGACTGCGGCGGAAGGAGCCGCGCACGGCGCTGGTGGTGGTCTTGCTGCCGGGTTTCTTCACCCCGCGCATGCTCATGCACAGATGCTCCGCCTCGAGCACCACGATCACCCCCTGCGGTTTCAGCTCCTCCATCAACGTGTCGGCGATCTGACTGGTCAGGCGCTCCTGCACCTGCGGGCGCTTGGCGAAGGCATCCACCAGCCGGGCGAGCTTGGAAAGTCCGCAGACCCGTCCGTCGAGCGCGGGGATGTAGGCGACGTGGGCCTTGCCGAAAAACGGCGCCAGATGGTGCTCGCACATGCTGTAGAAGGGAATGTCGCGCACCAGGACCATCTCCTGGTGCCCTTCGTCGAAGGTGGTCTCGAAGTACTCGGCGGGGTCGGAGTAGATGCCGGCGAAGCATTCCGCGTACATCTTGGCGACGCGCGAGGGGGTCTTGCGCAGCCCTTCGCGGTCGGGGTCTTCCCCGATGCCCTCTAGGATAAGGCGCACCCCCTGCTCGATTTTCCCCAGATCCATGTTCTTGCCGGAGGCGTCCAGCTCTCCGCTCATGCGAATCAATCCTCCTCGTCCAGCTCAAGGGTTATCGGGCAGTGGTCGCTGCCGAAGATGTCGCTTCGGATGGAGGCCCGCCGGACTTCGCTGCGCAGGCTCTCGCTCACCAGAAAGTAATCGATGCGCCAGCCGACATTCCGCTCGCGGGCGCGCATCCGGTAGCTCCACCAGGAATAGGCGTCGCGCGCATCCGGGTTCAAATCGCGAAATGCGTCCACGAAGCCCGCGTCGATGAGTTCGTCGAATTTGCCGCGCTCCTCGTCGGAGAAACCCGCATTGCCGCGGTTCGCCTCGGGGTTCTTGAGGTCTATCTCGTTGTGGGCCACGTTGAAATCCCCGCACATGACCACCGGCTTGGCCTCGGCCGTGCTCGGACCCGCGGGCGTCGTGCCCACCTCGAGTCCTTTGCAGAATTCGCGGAAGGCATCGTCCCATTCCATGCGCTCGTCGATGCGCAGCAACTCGTTTTTCGCGTTGGGCGTGTAGACGCATACGAACCACAGCCGCGGGAACTCGAGCGCCACGATGCGCCCCTCTCCCGCTGCCCCCAATTCGGGACGGCCCATGGAATGCAGGACCTGCAAGGGCTCGTGCCGGGTGAAGACCGCCGTGCCCGAGTAGCCCTTGCGCTCGGCATAGCTCCAGTAGGCGCGGTACCCATCGAATTCGAGATCGACCTGGCCCTCTTGCAGCTTGGTCTCCTGCAGGGCGAACACGTCGGCATCGAGGTCGGCGAAGATCTCGGTGAACGAAGGGTCCTTCTTCAGGACGGCGCGCAGACCGTTCACGTTCCAGGAAACCAGCTTCATGCACATCCCTTCCTCTTGGGCGACCGCCGGGCTATTTCTTCTTGTCGCCGCCGAGGAACGCGGGACGATTGGCCTTGCGCGCGGCTTTCCTGGCAGCACGCTCGGCGGCCTCTGCCGCCTGCGCCTCCGCACGGGCCTTCGCCTCGCGCTTGGCTGCCTTGCTCTTGGGATTGCTCATCTTCTCGGCGTATTCCTTGCGAATCTTGCGGACTTTGCTGAAGTCGATCCACAGGGAGAAGAACAACAGCGCATACCCCAAGCCGAGTATAACCCAGGTGACCCAGCCGAAGTCGGCGGGAAGCACCATCTGCAAGGCG
The DNA here is from genome assembly GCA_905236045.1 of uncultured Denitrobacterium sp. Classification (GTDB taxonomy): domain Bacteria; phylum Actinomycetota; class Coriobacteriia; order Coriobacteriales; family Eggerthellaceae; genus Curtanaerobium. The sequence goes on along the minus strand of CAJOOG010000013.1, from coordinate 42,277 downwards.
AAGGAAAGCGTTGTCAGCACGAGCGCCGCGGCAATGGAGATCCACCAGTACTTGCGCCATTTCTTATACTCGGGCGTGCCCGGGTCGTAATAGAGGCTCTGGGCCTCGCGGTCCTGCTTCGAGGAGCTCTTCTGCCCGGCCGTCTTCTGGGCGCGTTTCTTCGCCTGGCCGAAGAGTCCTTTCTGCTGGGGCTTCTTCTCGCCCTCCACGCGAATGCTGGCGTGGGCCTTGGCCTTGGGCTTGGCGCTCGCGGCGCTGCGGCGGCTCTGGCCTAGGTCCTCGCGCTGGTTGCGATCGTTCATCGGGTTTCGCTGCGTCATCGTCTTTCCTTCTGCTCTGCGGGTGCGCGGTTCGGGGCTTGCGGCGGCTTGCGGTCTCGCTTACCAAGCGAACTTCCTGCCGGTGATCATCTCGTAGGCTTCGCGGTATTTCTCGCTTGTGGCCTGCACAACCTCTGCGGGCAGCACGGGAGGCTTGCCCGAGCGGTCCCAGTTGGCGTTCAGCCAATTGCGCACGTACTGCTTGTCGAAGCTCGGCTGCACTTCCCCCTCGCGATAGGTGGCGGCGGCCCAGAATCGGCTGCTGTCCGGCGTCAGCACCTCGTCGGCCAAGATCATGCGTCCATCGATCTGCCCGAACTCGAGCTTGGTGTCGGCGATGAGAATGCCGCGTTCGGCGGCGTGCTCGGCGGCGCGATTGTAGACGGAAAGCGTCAGCTCGCGCAGCTGCTCGGCGGCTTCGGCACCCACCAGCCGGGAGCATTCCTCGAAGCTGATGTTCTCGTCGTGCTCGCCTATCGCAGCCTTGGTGCTGGGGGTGAAGAGCACCTCGGGCAGCTTGCTCGCCTCCGTCAGTCCAGCGGGCAACCCGATGCCGCACACGGTGCCGTCCTGCCGATAGGACTTCAAGCCGCTGCCGGTAAGATACCCGCGCACGATGCATTCGACCGGGAGCATCTGCGCCTTGCGCACCAGCATGAAGCGCCCGTCCAGGTAATCCGCCCAAGGCGAGAACTGCTCGGGCAGATCCGCTACATCGGCGCTGACCAGGTGGTTTTCCACCACGTCTTCGAGAAGCTCGAACCAGAAGACCGAAAGCTGCGTGAGGACGGCTCCTTTGCCGGGAATCTCGCTATCCAGGATGTAGTCGAACGCGGAGATGCGATCGGTCGCCACGACGAGCATGGTCTCGCCCAGATCATAGATATCGCGTACCTTGCCCTGCATGGTGGGCGCAATGGTAATCGGATTCATCGCTTCAGAGTCCTTTCGTTGGCTTTCTGCTCTTTCTGCTGACGGGCCCGCACGCGCTCCTCGGAGAAGAGCGGGATGAAGATGGTGAACGTGGATCCGACGTCTTTCGCACCCTCCACGCGGACGAAGCCGTCGTGCTGGTCGACGATCTCCTTCACCAGCGAGAGCCCGACACCCAAACCCCCTTGGGCCCGGTTGCGCCCGGCGTCCGCCCGCCAGAAGCGCGAGAACACCATCTTGGCCTCTTCGTCGCTGATGCCGATGCCGGTATCCGAGACGGCGATGCTGGCCATCTCGTTGCCCTTCTTCACCGTTACGGTGACGGTGCCCTCGGGCGTGTAGCGAACGGCGTTGCTGATGAGGTTGGCGGTGGCCTGGCGGATCATATCCGGATCCGCATAGATATAGACATCTTCCTGGGGACGATAGACCAGCTCGAGGCCTTGGTCGTGGACGAAAGCCTCGTGAGTGGAAATGATGCTCTGGATGAGCTCGCCGACATTGACCACCTGCATGTGCAGGCGGGTGGAGCGATTCTCCAAGCGCGAGAGCTTCAGGATGGCATCCACCAGGCGAGAGAGACGCTGTACCTCGGAATTGACGGTCTCGAGCCGCTCCTGGTCCGGCTCGAATACGCCGTCGACCATGGCCTCGACCGTGCTCTGGATGGCCATGAGCGGCGTGCGGAGCTCGTGGGCCACGTCTGTGGTCAGACGGCGTTCGAGCTGGCGGTCCTTCTCCACCGATTCGGCCATGGCGTCGAAGGTCTCGCCTAGCTGGGCTATCTCGTCGTCGCCGTGCAATTCGGTCCGGGCGGAGAGGTCGCCATCGCCGATGCGCTTCGCCGCGCGCGAGATGCGGTTGATGGGCTGCACCAGCCCACGGGCGAAAGAGAAGCCCAGGATGAGGGCGATGACCATGGCGAGCAGCGAGCTGAAGATCATGGCCTGGTAGCTGTTGTTGCGGAATTCCTGGTCCGCCTGCGTGAGCAGGGTGCTGCTGCCGTACACCCACACGCGCACCGTACCCACCTTCTCGCCATTGGACTCGATGCTCGCAGTGGCTATCGAGGAGGCGTTCTGCGGGGCGAGGGAAATCTGAGAGCCGCTGTCGGTAGTACGGGAATCGTCGTAGAGTACGCTGCCGCCGGCGTCGAGCACCTGCACGCCCACGCCCTCGGAAAGCTCGCTGGCGCTGGAGGCGGGCGAGAGGGCGCCGCTATACCAGTCGCCGGCGTTGGCGTACTTCGTGCCTATGGCAGTGGCGGTCGTATCGGCGATGCGCTGGATGTTCTCGCGCGTGTAGGTCTGGAAATGCTGCTGCCACACGAAGGAGAGCACGCCGAAGGCCACGACGGCCGTCATGGCGGCAACGAGAACGAACGCCACCGTGACCTTGGCGGTGTAGGTGACGTTCGAGAGAAGCTTGCGATTCTTCACAGCACGCTCGTCGTGCACGGACTGCTCCTGTTAGCTCTACTTGCCGGGATCTTCGAAGCGATAGCCGACGCCATGGACGGTGTGCAGCCACTTGGGGTTGCGCGGATTGTCGCCGATCTTCGCACGGAGGTTCTTCACATGGCTGTCGATGGTGCGCTCGTAGCCTTCGAAATCGTAGCCGAGCACCTTCTCCACCAGCTCCATGCGCGAGTACACGCGGCCCGGATAACGCGAGAGCGTAGTGAGCAGCTTGAACTCGCTGGCCGTGAGGTCGACCTCCTTGCCGGAGACGAGCACCTTGTGCCCGGAGACGTCGATGGTCAGGTCGCCGAACTCGAGCACCTCGCGCTGCGGCTGGCTGTCGGAATGGACGCGGCGCAGCAGGGCGCGGACGCGGGCGACCAGCTCGCGGGGGCTGAAAGGCTTGACCAGATAGTCGTCCGCACCAAGCTCAAGGCCGATAATGCGGTCTTCCACCTCGCCTTTGGCGGTGAGCATGATAATGGGCACATCGGAATTGTCGCGAATGGCGCGACAGACGCGCTCGCCGGGGACGCGCGGGAGCATGAGGTCGAGAATGACCAGGTCGAAATGGTGCTTGCTGAATTCCTCGAGCGCCTCCTGGCCATCGCCCACGGACGTTACCCAGTAATTCTCGCGCTCGAGATAGGCTGCCACGGCATCGCGGATGGCCTTTTCGTCTTCCACGAGCAGGATGCGACGCGTTTCGTTGTTCATGCTTTGCGGCTCCTTCTTGTCTTGTTGCATGCCACGCACGGAGGCGGGCGGCGTGATTTGCGTTTATTGTAGCAATGGAGGAGAAAGCGGGCGCAATCCCGCCCCGAACGACATAATATATTCTTCCCGCAAGATACGGCAAAGGAGAGCATGCCCGAACACAGACGACAGGACCGCGCAGGCGGATCGCGCAGGAACCGCAAGAGCAATGCCGCCTCGCGCGGTGCCGCCTACCGCAGCAGCTCCTCCCGTCGAGCCGCCGGAGGGCGCCCCTCGATTGCCCACTCGGCAACACACGCGAGCCGCGGAAGCGATAGGACCGTGGGCCCCGCAGGAGGCTTGGGCAGACAAGACCAGGTGCGTGAAAGCAGGGGCAAGACGCTCATCACCCGCCGCCGCCTCCTTTTGGGAGCTGGCGGCATAGGGGCGGCAGCCGCCATAGGCGTGGGCGTGAACGCCGCACTGAACGCGGACTCCGGCAGCTCCGCCATCGAGACGCTCTCGGTCTCAAGCGGCAACGTCTTCACCTTGGACGCCTGCACCGAAATGGAGCGCGAGAGCGTGTTCGAGCTCGACGGGACCTACGACCTGCCCTTCGGCTCGCTCGTGTTCTGCAACGACGACAGCCTGGCTTGCTGCCTGCTTGCAACCGAGAAGGCCAGCCCGCTGGTGAAGGTGGCCACGATGGACCTTTCCACCGGCAAGACCACCACGCAGCTCTCCGAGGCCGTGGGCTCGGGCGACGGCTTCGAAATCTACGACGCGCGCGCGACTTCCTCGGGCATGGTCTGGATCGAGGCCGACGTGTTCGCGGGCACCTGGCGCATCTACTGCGCTTCGTTGAACGGCACGACGCTGGGCTCGCCCACGATGCTGGACTCCGGGGACTCCAGCGTGCAGACCCCCGGCATTGCCGCCGTGGGCAGCCGCTGTTTCTGGACTATCATGCCCCCCGCTTCGGCGCAGAACGCGACAAAGGGCTCCGCGCAGGTGAAGACCTCGACGTTCTCGCAGCCTTCGGAGAGGACGGCCTACGAGGGACGCGGGCGCATGTTCTGCGGCATCTACGGGGCCAGCGACGGCGTGGCCATAGCCGCCCGGCATCCGGACAGCACGCGCTATTGCCAGCTGCTCCATCTGGATGCGGAATCGGGCGACGTCACCGATTCCCTTACCTTGCCCTCCGGCATGAAGCCTTCGGAAGTGGGCTGGGGCAACAACCGCTTCTCGTTCTGCTTCGAGGGCATCTACAACTACGGCGACGGCATTTCCAACCTAGGCACGTATACGCCGGCCGAGGGCGACGGCAAGACGGGGCAGCCCTGGTTCCGCTTCGGCCGCACGCCTCTGGCAGCGCCCGCCTGGTGCGGCAGCGATTGGTTCGTGGTGAAGTCCTCGACGGTGGTCTGCGCCATAAACCTGGCGGAAAAGGCCTACGTGTCGCTGGGGAGCGTGAGCGGCTCGACCAGCTGGGGCGACTATCTTGCGACGAGCGGGACGCACAACGCGATCGTGACGTACGCGACCATAGACACCATTACGACAGAGGGCAAGGCGGAGCAATCCTGCCAAGCGCGCGTGTTCAAGCTGCGCTAGGCGCGATCGCGGGCGGGGGCGTGGACGGATCAGCAGCGAGGACGACGCGACGACGCGCCGCGGACGTTCAGCTCTTCTTACCTTCCGAGACGCCGAGAACCGCATGGGCAACCGAGCCCGCACCCATGCCGAAGGCCTTATTCGGCTGACGCCCGATCTCGGGATTCAGCTCGAAGGAGCGAGGCTGCCCGCTGAAAACATCCGCGACCGGCACTTCGGGAAGAACCGTGACGCATTTTCTGAAGCAGACGTCCTGGCACATGTCGCAGCCGATGCACTGGAAGGCCGAAAAAACCAAGCGCTTCGAATCGCCGTCTTCGTCCATTTTCAGAGCACCGGTCGGACAGAACATCTGGCACATGCCGCAGCCGATGCAGGCATCGGTGTCGATGTCGACGTGTGCGAAGTCGCGCACCGAGAACAGGGCGCCATCCAGGCTTTCCGCCTCGTCCACGAGCGATGCGAGGGCCGCCAGCTTGCGCTCGCGTCGGGCGCCTCGCACGTAGGGCAGCGCATCGCCGGTGGCCCGCAGCGCCTTGAATGTCGCCGCGCGGGATGCAGGTTCGTCTTTCTGTTTGTCCGGGGAGATCTTGAATGCGCTCAGCGCCGTTTGCGCGGCCCCGTTGGCCGCCCTGCCCAAAAACCTTCTCCGCAGACGGCCACGAGAGCCGTCATCGAGAATCTGGTCGGGGCGTGCCACGCTGGGAAACTTCCCCGATCGCTTGACTAAAACCGGGCTTCCACACGCGTCTAGCAGGGATCGTGCGGCCGCCACGCACGAATCTATGCTCGGCTCGCAGCCGCCGAATTCGCACGTGTCGCACCCTGCGTCGACCAGCACGATCTTGCATGCGCCGAACGCCGCCGCGTCCACGAGTACGCCTTCATCGACCCATCCCAGACAGGGAACTTCCACGAGCTTCAAACGGTCGGCGCCGCTTTTCGAAACCATGGAAGAGCAGGCGATGATGGCGATATCGTCGGCCCGGGAGAGCGTCTCGTCTACCCGGTCGGAGAGCTGCTCCGGGTCGCAGCCCGCCATCGTCAGCGCCTCGGTGGGACACGCCACCGTGCAGGCGCCGCAGTCCAGGCACAGGAGCCTGTCGACGTCGAGCAGATTACCCTGGCGCGTGATGGCCTGCGCAGGGCACGCCTCCACGCAAGCGCGGCAGCTTGAGAGCCTATGCCGCACGGCAAGGCACTGATCGGCGTGTATCTGGATGGCCTTCGCCGAAGTGTGCTCGACAGCCTGATTCAACAAATCCACTGGCATGACTATCGCCCCTGCCAGCTATGCGAAAAAGCGTTCATCGTCATCCTCCCCAAGGCTTCTCCCTGCCCCGGCCGCCGCTCGCGGAGATGCCGCGGGCGGGGCGGGACAGGCCGGCTTGCGTCCGCCCTGCTTCGATCTGCTTCAATTTGCTTCTCAAGTCGCATGATAAACGAATTGCGCTCGCATCCAAGCAGATTCTGAAAAGCTCGATTTCTTCGGGGGTGCCGCGCCGCGCCGCGCCCCGATGCGGACTCTACCCCGATTGCGGCCCCCGCGAGTACGCGATTTTCGTCTGCACCCCTCCCCCTGCTCCCCGCGAGCGGCGGTTGCGCTTGCGCTCTTCCGCCCTGTGCATCACGGGCCAAAGCCCAAGCCTGCTTTGCCGGAGGATTTCCTCAGTAGAAGCGCACCTGGGGGTAGGGCGGCTCTACGGCTCGCTTGAAGGCTTGCCTTTCGGCTCGGACGAGCACGTCGGCTATCTCCTTTTGCGTGCGCTGCCCCGCCAGCGGTCCTTCAGCCAGCTCCGCCGCGGAAAGGCCCTGCTCGAAATGGCCTATGAGGATCTGGTCGAGCGTCGCGTAATCTATGCCGAGCGCGGTTTCGTCCTGCTGGCCGGGAGCCAGCTCCGCGGAGGGGGGCTTGCTCAGCATGTTCTCGGGAATGGGGGGCTTCCGCCCGGCGGAAACCGCTTGCGCGTTGCGGGCGCGGGCCAGGGCGTACACGTCGGTCTTGTACAGGCCTCCTATGGGGGCGAACGCTCCGGCCGTGTCGCCGTAGAGCGTGGAATATCCCATCATCGCCTCGCTCTTGTTTCCCGTGTTCACCAGCATCCAGCCATGATGGTTCGAGAGGGCCATCAGGCACACCATGCGGCAGCGCGCCTGGGTGTTCTGGCTGGCCATGCCTGCGAATTCGTCATCGCAGAAGGGGGCGAGAAGGCTCGCGAAGGCCTCGTAGGGTCCTCCTATGGAGATCACCTCGGCCTGCACGCCCAGAGTCTCGGCTTCCTCGCGCGCATCCGCAATCGAATGGTCGGACGAGTAGGGCCCTGGCAGCAGGCATGCGTGCACGTGGTCGGACCCGAAGGCGTCGGCGCACATCGCGGCCACAAGCCCGGAATCTATGCCGCCGGAGAGTCCCAGCAAGACATCGGTGAAGCCTGCATTCCGAGCATAATCCCCGAGTGCGCGGGTGCAGACATCGTATTTCTCTTGCGCTTCCATGACTTCCCCTACAGAGCGCGAATCTTCTCGGCCAGCCATTGAGCCCAATCCTCGACGCCGTCGCCTTTCGTGGCGGATATCGGGAAAATCGGCGCGTTCGGGTTCAGCTGCTTCACGTGGTCGTAGAAGAGGTCCCGGTCGAAATCGAAAACGGGCAGCGTATCCACCTTGTTCAGGATAACCGCCTGGCTCACCTGGAAGATGCCCGGGTACTTCAGCGGCTTATCGTCGCCTTCGGGTACCGACAGGATCATCACCTTCGCGTTCTCGCCCAAGTCGAAATCCGTGGGGCAAACCAGATTGCCCACGTTCTCGAGCAGGATCAAATCCAGGGCGTCGAGATCTAGCACCTCCACGGCGCGGGCGATCATGTTGCTTTCCAGATGGCAGGCCCCGCCGGTGTTCACCTGCACGGCGGCTATGCCCTGCGCTTTGATCTTCTCCGAATCCACGCTGCTCGCGATGTCGCCCTCGATGACGGCTATGCTGAATTCGTCGCGCAGCGCCTCTATGGTGGCCAGAATCGTGCTCGTCTTGCCGCTGCCCGGACTTGCCAGGATGTTCAGCACGAACACTTTCTTCTCTGCGAACAGGGCGCGGTTCTTCTCCGCCAGGCGGTTGTTCCGGTCCAGTACGGGCTGGGCATGCATGTCGAGCGTTCTTTCCATGGCAACTCCTTCGTCTTTTGCGAAAGGTTGCAAGATGCCGGTGCGCAATCGGCCCGGACCGATTGCAACCTTAGTCGGGTGTCTCTATTTCCACACTGTCTATGGTCAGGTCGCGCCCCGCCAATAACTCGGTTGCGAAACTTCCGCATTCGGGGCAGAACATATGGAAGCGGTCGTGATCGTACTCCGCGCCGCATTCCAGGCAGCGGCTGCGCGGATGGACCATCTTCAGATTCAGATGGGAGCCTTGAAACAGGGGGTCTTGCTCGGCGAGCGCATCGTAGGCGAAGACCAGGCACTCGTCTATGGCCTCGGTCATCTCGCCCACGGAGAGGTCCACGGAGAGCACCTTGGTGGCGTCCGCCTCCTCGGCGGCCCCGCGAACGGCGTCGAACACGCCGGTCATCATCCCCAACTCGTGCATGGGCTATTCCTCCGCCTCACGCTCGAGTTTGCGCTGGCGCTGCTTCTCGGCCCATTCCCTCTCCCACTCCTCGTCGGCTTTCTTCTCGGCCTCGAGTTCGGCCTTCTGCTCCTTGATGCGCTTGCCGAGCACCAGACGCGCGGCCAGAAGCGACAGCTCGTAGAGCGCGAGCATGGCACCGAACAGCAGGGCCATGGTGATGGGCGAGGCATCCGGCGTGATGAAGGCGGAGACGACGAGCAGCACGATGTAGACGGTTCGCCAGCTCTCGCGCAGCTTGCTATAGGGCACGACTTCGAAAATCGTAAGGTAGAAGACGACCAGCGGCAGCTCGAAGGCAACGCCGAAGCCGATTTCGAACTTGATGATGATGTCGACCCATTTATCCGCCTCCGGCAGGACCGTGGCGAAACCGCTCGCCTGGTCGGTGAGCCACTGGAACGCCGGATCCAGGATGATGAAGTAGCAGAAGACGGTACCGAAGATGAACAAGGCACAGGCGATGGCGAAGGTGGGAATGAACCACTTGCGCTCGTTGGGCTTGAGGGCCGGCAAGAAGAACGCCAGCAGCTGCCAGATGATAACAGGAGCGCAGGCGACCACCGCCGACCACATGGATATCTTGAAGCGCACCGAGAAGGCGTCGAAGGCGCCGAACACGTTGAGCATGACATTGCCCGACCCGTCGGTGGGCATGTACTGCGCCACCGGCTGAAGCAGGAATTGGGCGATGGTGGGCGTGGCCATGTAGAACACGATCATGGCGATGAGCATGCACACGACGATGCGCACCAAGCGCATGCGAAGCTCGCCGAGATGGTCGAAGAGGGGCATTCGCGCAGGTCCGATGGGCATGGCTATTCTCCCTTCCCTTCAACGGCGACTTGGTCGGGTATGTCGGCTTCGGCCGCGGCTGCGGCCTTCTTGGCTGCGGCCGCTTTCTTGGCGGCGATTGCGCGCTGAACGGCCTCGGGCGTCGGGCGCTTGACCTCGGGCTCGAGCGCGGGCTCGGACGCGGGGGAGGGCTTCGGCTCGGGCTTGGGAGTCGGAGAAGGATCGGGTTTGGGCGCGGAAGCCATGACCACCGAGGCGGCTTGGGACTTCGGCTTCTTCTTGGCGACACCATAGAGCTCGTCCGCTGTGGGCTTTTTGCCCTTGGCGGTAGCGGGCTTGGCAAAAGAGCCTGAAGCGGCCGTCGCGGCCGACTTGGCGGACTCGCCTGCGTCGGCGGACTTCCCCGCGGCGGCATCGGCGGCAGCCGCGCCGACGGCAACCCCAGCCCCCGTCTTCACGGCCTCTTCGGACTTCTTCCCCTCTTCCGCGCGACGGGCTTCCTCTGCGGCCTTGCGTGCGGCACGCTGCTTGTCGTAACGGGCCTTGCGCTCGGCGAAGCTCTCGCCCAGGTCTTCCTTCTTGGCATCCTGCGCGAGCTTCTGCGCCGTCTCCGCGGGCTTCTTCGAGGGATCGCTCGCCGCGGAATCGTACACTTCTTTCTTGATGACCTCGGACATCTCGTTCTGCGCATTGCGGAACTTCGCTATGAACTGACCCAGGGTCTTGGCCATGGCAGGCAGCTTATCCGGCCCGAAGATAAGGAAGCCGAACAGCAATATGATGGCTAATTCTGTTCCACCGATTCCGAACAATCGAAACCTCTATCTCTTGCATTCCCAACTTGCCGCACCCGTCGTCGTCTCGCCGACGGACGCTCTAGCCCCTCTAGGCCCCCGTGCTCAGGAAGCTGAGCGCCACGGTGGGCACCCCCAGAGCCAAGACCAGGATCACGCAGACGACGATGACTCCGATCTTCTTCCAGCGCTCTTTGCGGGCCTTCTCCTCTGCGATGCGGGCCTCGCGGGCTTTGGCCGCCTCGAGGCGGGCCTCGCGCTGTTTGGCGGACATCTTCTGCTTCTTAGCCATGTGTTTCCCTCTCTTTTAGTACTGCGAACGCAGGTCGGAACGAATTTTGGCGACGCTAGCGATGCTGCGGGCGAAATCCACGTTGACATTCCAAGAGCCCTGATTGTAGAGGACTCGGCCATTTACCATGGTCATCACCACGTTCGCAGCCGTGGCGGTGTTGACCACGGCGGCCGTGGGGTTCTTGGTGGGCATGGCATGCGACCCCGAGAGATCGAGCGCGATGATGTCGGCCTGCTTGCCGACTTCGAGCGACCCGACGACATCCTGCAGCCCCATCACGCGGGCGCCGCCGATAGTGGCCATTTCGAGCATGGGCTCGGAGGTGAGGAACTGCTCGGGCGCCGTCGCGCGCTGGAGTTCCAGACCCGTGCGCATTTCGGCGAAGACGTCGGAGGTATCCGTGGCGGCGGGGCTGTCGGTGCCCAAGCCCACGCGCATACCGGCCTTCTGATACTCCGTGATGGGCGCAATCCCCATGCCCAGCAGGCTGTTGCAACGCGGGCAATAGGCCACCGCCACATCGTAGCGGCGCATGAGCTGGATATCGTCATCGCTCACATGAACGGCGTGGATGGCCATGACGTTATCGGCCTCGAAGGCGCCCCAGTTGAGCGCGTAGTTTACCGGCGTGGCCCCCGTGGGCAGCCAGGGCGGGATCTCCACGTAGCCGCGGCGCTCCATCACATCCACCGAGAAGGAGCTGCGGCCGGAGCGCACGAAGTCGTACTCCTCGCGGCTGCCGGCGATGTTGATGGCCATGGGCATGGTGCTGCCCGCATATTGCGCGACGCGACGGAAGACCTCGGGATGGCAAGAGTAAACGGGCGCGGGCGCTATGCCGATGCGCATCCGACCGGAATCGACTCGGCTTCCCCACTCTTCGATGTCCGCCGCAGCCTGGTTCATGGCATAATCCACGCGGCGGGCGTCCATGGCACCTACCTCGCGGTAGACCGTAGCGCGAAGGCCCAGGTCGTTGAGGGCCTTCACCGTGGACTCGCTCTGGGTGACCGACCCCAGGCAGGTAACGCCCGAGGCGAGCATCTCGAGTCCGCCGATGAGGGCCGAGTCGTAGAGCGTCGCCGCATTGAGGCCGCCGGATAGTTCCAAGACCTTCACCAGCCAGTCGGAATAGGGAAGGTCGGCCACCATGCCGCGCAGTACGCTGTACTCCACATGGCTGTGGACGTTGACGAGGCCGGGCATGAGCGCACCCCGGTCGAATTCGCGTACTTCCTCGGTAGCGTAGCGGCTCCGAAGCTGGTCCGCAGGGCCGATATCGGCGATTTTCCCATCCCGCACCAGCACCGCGCCGTTCTCGAGGGGCTCGGAGGTGATAGGCAGGACATATTCAGCGCAAAGCAGCATACAAGCCTCCTGGTTTCACACGTCAGCCATATTACCATTGCGCGAGCAGGCCCCGGGCGGCGCACACGCAAACGTCAACTGCACGCGATGTCGTAGTCGGCAGGAATCGAACTCGGATGACTATTTGCGAGCCACGTGAATGGCCACGGCGCCGAAGCTGTACGTCTCGTAGGTCACTTCCCCGAAACCAGCTGCGCGAATCATTTCCGCGAACTCCTCGGGCAGGGGGAAGGCCTCTATCGAATCCGCCAGGTAGACGAAGTCGTCGCGCTTGCCCGTAAAGTGCTGGCCCCACGCGGGAATGCCCATCTTCAGGTACAGATGGTAGAAAGCCGCCTCCAGGGGGCGCTTCGGATGGCTGAATTCCAGAATAGCCACCGTGCCGCCAGGACGCAAGACGCGATGAATCTCCGAGAGCGCCGCTTCCCGATCGGGCATGTTGCGGATGCCGTAGGCCATTGTCACCACGTCGAAGCTCTCGTCTTCGAGGGGCATGTGCTGCGCGTCCATAACCAAGGTCTCCACGGGCACGCTGCGGTTCTCGCCGGCGGCGATGCGTTTTTTCGCCACCTCGAGCATCTCCGGGGTGAAGTCCGTGAGCAGGATGCGCTTCGGCCGGCGGGCGCGGCAGATGGCGAAAGACACTTCGCCCGTGCCGCCCGCGACATCCAGGACTTCGCTGCGTGAATCGATGCGGGCCGCCTCCACCAAATGCTCGAGCCAGCGACGGTCCTGCCCGAAGCTGCTGTAATGGTTGAACGTCTCGTAGTCTTGAGCTATCTCGCCGAAGATCTTCTGCACCCGCTCTTCGCTGATCTGCGCCGGCGCCTCGTCCCCTGTCGCAGTGTCGATGGTCTCGCTCATCTAGTATCTTTCCTCCAAGTCGGTGCGGGCGGCGCAATCCGTCTCCAGCCCGCTGAAACGTCCGGCGTGGAAACGATCGAGTGCCGCCAGCGCGATCATGGCCGCGTTGTCCGTGCAGGCGCTCATCGGCGGCATGGTCAGCCGCACGCCTTCTCGTACGCACATCTTCTCGTAGGCTCGGCGCAACGCGGGATTGGCAGCTACTCCACCGCCCAAGCAGAATTCACGGGCACCCGTTTCCCGGAGCGCCGTTGCCGCCTTCGCCACTTGCACATCCACCACGGCGGCCTCGAAACTGGCGGCTATGTCGGGCAGATTCAATTCCCCGCCCGCCTCGCGTTGTTGGTTGATGTAGGTGATGACGGCGGTCTTCAGCCCCGAGAGGCTGAAGCGCAAGTCGCCCGAATGCATCATCGCGCGAGGGAAGCGAATGGCCTTCGGGTTGCCCTCCTCCGCCAGGCGGCTGATGACGGGCCCGCCCGGATAGCCCAAGCCCAGCGCCTTGGCCACTTTGTCGAAGGCCTCGCCCACCGCATCGTCGATGGTGCCGCCCAGCACGCGATAGTCGCCCCAGTCGCGTACGTGCACGAGCATCGTGTTCCCGCCCGAAACCAAGCTGCAGACCATCGGCGGGCGAATATCGGCTCGGCCGATCTTGTTCGCGTAGAGGTGTCCCTCCAGGTGGTTCACTTTGATGAAGGGAATGCCCGCCGCCCAAGCGGCCCCCTTGGCGAAAGCCACGCCCACGACGAGCGCACCCACGAGCCCCGGGGCATAAGTGGCGGACAGCGCATCCAAATCGCTCCAGCGCAGGGAGTCACGCCCCAAGCGCTGCGCGGCCTGCTCCAGACACGCCTGCGTAACTCCGCAAATGGCCTCCACATGCTTGCGGCTGGCGATTTCGGGGACCACCCCGCCGAAACGGGCATGGAAATCGATCTGGCTGGCCACGACATCGGCCAAGATGGTCCCCGCGCCGTCCACGATGGCCGCGGCGGTTTCGTCGCAGCTGCTCTCTATGGCCAGGAGCAGGGGACGCACGGGCTGCTCTTCGGCGGGTGCGGCGGAGGCGGCCTGGGCGGACGCAGCAGCATCGACACCGTCCCCGGCTCTGGCGCCCCCGTTCACGGTAGAGAACAGCTCCATGCCGGCCACGTCGCGGCCTTCTTCGGGCAGAGGACCAGTCATGATGAGGGCATCTTCGCGGTCGCTGTAATAACGCGGGCGCGTGCCCACCTCTTGCAGGCCCAGGGCGCGATACAGAGACCGGGCGGCCGCATTGCTCGCACGCACTTCGAGCGTCATCTCCTTAGCCCCCAGGGCACGGGCATCGGCGGCTATCCGCGCCAGAATCGCCCGGGCAAGCCCTCGGCGACGATGCGCCGCAGCGGTGCCCACCTTGAGGATCTGCAGCTGTCCGGCGACGACCAAACCCCCGCCGTAAGCCGCCAAGCCCCCCGTTGCGCGGTCGTAGGCAGCCCACCACGTGCGATCCGTGCGCGGCAGCTCGTCGAGGACCATGCGCTCGGTCCAGGCGTCGCTGCCCATGATATCGCTCTCGAGGCCGGCCACCTCCGCCGCATGGGCGCCGTCCAAGGGGCGGAACTCGTAGGCGCCCTGCGCCTCGGCAACGCCGCGGGCATCGCATCCGGCGCCGCTGTCGCGCCCGGGCCCGACAGCTGCGCCCGCGGGCGCAGCGTCCCCGGCTACAGCTCCCTGGTCGCCCCCAGCAACCCAGCAAGCGCCCGTGGCCCCCTTGACCCCAGCCGCCTTGCGGCCGCCATGCTGCACACCCGTGCGCAGGTCACGCGGCATTGCATCCGCCAAGCGCTTGCGCTCGTTTTCCTCCGCATCCGAAAGGCGCGTGTAAACGGGCAGCAGATACGCCGGATCGTGGCGGCGCACATCGAAGGGGTCACAGAGCCCGGCTCGCCAATCGGCCTGCAATGCCGCGAGCAAGCCGTTGCCCTCGGCAGCCCAGAGCTCCTCGGGAGCCAGGGTCCCGTGAGGCTCGAAAAGCCCCGCGTACTTGCCCAGGGCATCGCCCGCGATAAACAGGTCGGTCTCGCCGAGCGCCTCCGCCGCGGCTTCCGCCTTCACCACCGCATCCGCGTCCAGGCGACACACCCCCGTATCGGAGAGGTCGAAGCGGACCGGATAGACTTCCTTGCGCATGGCATCGGCCAGCACCAGAACGCGCCCGCGCCGACCTGCCGCCTGCATCTGCCAGGCAATCGCATCGAGCGTGCTGATGCCCACCAGCGGGACCTCGAGCGCGGACGATATGCCCTTCGCCGTGGAGATGGCGATGCGCACGCCGGTGAAAGACCCGGGGCCGCGCCCGCAGGAGAGCGCCCCCAGGGATTCGCGGGAGACACCCGCTTGCGCCATCAGCTTCTCCACCTCCGTCAACAGACGCGTATTGCTGGCACGGTGAGCGGGTATCCGCAGGCTTCGCACGCATTCGACCGTGCGCGTGTCCGCCTCGAGCACCCCCAGCCCGAGCGCAACCACCTCGTTGGCGGTGTCGAGCGCCAAAACATATGTCTTTGAATTCCGCATGCGCGCCATTGTACCGCAGCAACGGCGAATGCCCAGCGGACATCTGGGGCGTTGAGGAGCAATCCCCGCTGACGTGGGCAACCAGGCTACCCGCGTCAGGCGAGGAGCGCGCCCGGCCCGCGGCCCCGGCTACTTCGCTACCAGATAGATCTTCTCCGCCGGCAAGCGCACGAGCAGCTCCTCGTCGAGCCGGGGAAGGGCATTGCGGTCTTCCTTCACCAAATCCAACGCCCAATTCATATGGCTGTGCAGGAATTCCAGCTCGTCGAACCCCTCGCATTGCTCGTCGGACTTGTCGGAGTCCAGGAATCGCAGCAGCACCGAGCGCTCGAAACGCGAGTCGCTCACGCGGTCCACGCGCACGCGGAATACATTCTCGCCCGGCTCGGTCGCCCGCTCCAAGTAGAATTCGCGGATGCCGAAGGCCCTCACGTCGTCGGGCACCTCGCGCTCGGTGTGAACGCACACGCCCCAGGTGGGACAGTAAATGGCATGGTCGTCCACCTTCTCCGCCGAATGCGCGTTCTTGCACCCCGTCAGGCGCAGGCCCGCCATGCTCTGGGGATTGTTCACCAGGTCCCCGCCCGAGCCCCTCTCCATGATATGTCCCGCCTCCACCACGGCGATGCTATCGCAGAAGCGTATGGCCTCGTCGATATCGTGGCTCACGTAGAGGATGGGACCCTCGTATTCGTCGAATAGGCTGACCAGGTTCTGCTCGAGCACTCCCTTCAGATGAGCATCCAAGGCGGAGAAAGGCTCGTCGAGCATGAGGATGCCGGGATTGGCCGCCAGCATGCGGGCAAGGGCGACGCGTTGCTGCTGGCCGCCGGAGAGTTGCAGCGGGTAGCGCTTTTCGAGCCCCTGCAGGCTGAAATGCTCCAGCTGCCTCTCGATGATGCGCTTGCGCTCCGCGGCCTCCGTCTCGCGCCCGAGGCCCGCGCCGATGTTGTCCGCCACAGTCATATGGGGGAACAGCATGTAGTTCTGGAAGAGCAGCGCGGTCTTGCGTTGCTGCGGCGTCAGATTCATCTTGGAAGCCGAGTCGAAGTACACGACATCGTTTACCACGATACGGCCTTCGTCGGGCGTCTCTATGCCCGCGATGCAGCGCAGGGTCATGGACTTGCCACATCCGCTTTCGCCGAGAAAACCCACCGTCTCGGAGCCGGCGTCGAGGCATACTTCCAAATCGAAGGACGCCAGCTTCTTTCGGATATCCACATGGAGGCCCATTTAATCACCTAGCTTGCGCTTGTAGCGCTGAGTGCGCGTCGAGTAGATGTTGATGAAGAGGATGACCAAAAACGAGATGAGAATGACCACGATGACCCAGAAGATGGCGGCATCGGTGTCCCCGCCCATCCAATCGAAGTAGATGGCGATCGGGATGGTCTGCGTGATGCCCGCATAGTTGCCGGCGAAGAACAGCGTGCACCCGAATTCGCCCATGGCGCGAGCGAACGCGAGCACGGTCCCAGCGGCGATGGAGGGCCACGCCAACGGCAGCATCAGGCGAGCGAAGATCCTGCTCTCGCTCCACCCCAAAGTGCGGGCGGCGTCGAGCATGCTGGAATCCAGGTTCTCGAAGGCTCCGCGCACCGTGCGGTACATCATCGGAAAGCCCACGACGATGCACGCGATGACGGCGGCGGGCCAAGTGAACACGATATCGATGCCCAAGGAGATGAACCACTTCCCGGTAGGCGTGGAGCTGCCGAAGAGCAGGAGCAGCAGGAAGCCGCATACCGTGGGAGGCAGCACCATGGGTATGGTGAAGACGGTGTCGAGAACGCCCTTCACCTTGTCCGAGACGCGTAGGGTCAGCCAAGCGGCCAGAAGGCCCAGCAGGAAGATGACGAGGATGGCCACGCCGGTGGTGCGCAGCGACACCCACAGCGGATTCCAGTCGAGGTTTCCGAAGAACTTCTGCAGGGCGGCGAATCCGGTGGGGGCTTCCACGACGACGGTCTGGTCGGCGGGCTGCAAGACACCGGTCTCCATGTAGATCGCACCGCCCGAACCGTCCTCCGAACCCGCTTGGGTGACCGTGACGTAATACATCCCCGAGCTGATTTCCACGCCGAAACGGTAGGTGTAATCGTCTATGACGAGCTCGGGCTCGCTCGTGAAGTAGAACTTGTTGTCCAGGTCGGTGAACAACGTGCCGCCGCGGCTGGACGCGTTATCGAGCGTGGCGAGCGTGAAGAGGAATTTTCTCTGGAAGCCCTCGTCGTCGATGTCTATGCCCAGGTCGCTCGCCTTCGATTCGGGGATGTAGATGAGCGAGACGCCCTGGGCATGGACAGCGGCGAACGCGTCTTGCGACGCCATGGTGTATTGATAGCCGTAGTAGGTGCCGTCCGTGGAGCGGTTCGTGCCCTTGTTCTGGCGCACGAAATCGTCTATGCCGAAGCTCGCCGTTCCGAGCACGGCCGCATCCGCTTCCTCGGACACGCGTATGGAGGCGTCCGCATTGGCGTCGATTGCGACCGTGGAGGCCGAAAGCGTCTTCCCGCTCGAGGTCGCAATGACAGAAGAGGCATCGTCGCCTGCCGCAGAGGAGGGCACGCAGACCAGCGTTGCGAGCCACGCCATGACGAGCGCCAGGAAAGTCGCCCCGAAAGCGAGGAGAATCTGTCTTGTTCGCGTCATCTTCGCCCTTCCCTATCGAAGAAGGGCGCCGACCGCTTGCGGCCGACGCCCTTGAATGCAGCTTGGACTATCGCCGAAGCGTCCCGGCCTTAGGCCAGTTCGAAGCCGTACTCGGAGAAGATCTTCTGAGCCTCCGCATCGGTCTTGCAGAAGTCCAGGAAGTCAGCCGCGACGTCGGCGTTCTTGCTCTGGGCCGTCACAGCGCCCGGATACACGATATCCTTATGGGTATCGGCGGGAACGGTGAAGATAGCCTTGATGCCGTCGTAGCGGTAGATGTCGGAGCTGTACACGAAGCCCACATCCGCCTGGCCTTCCTTCACGTAGCTGGCCACGGTGCCCACCTTGTCGGCGCCGGCGTTGGCCTTAGCGCCCACGGCCTCGTTGGTCCAGGTGATGCTGTCGTCATCGGCGAGCGTCAGGAAACCGGCCGTCTGCAGGCTCTGAGCAGCATACTTGCCAGCCGGCACGGAAGCCGGCGCACCGATGGCAAAGCTCTCGATACTATCGCCGGCCAGATCGTCAAGGCTGCTCATAGTGATAGTGCTGCTCTCGGCCGCGCACACGACCAGATCGTTCTTGAACAGGTTGGAGCGCGTGGCGCTGTCGACGGAATTGTTCTGCTCGGCCGTGTCCATGGTCGCCGTGGAAGCCGTGATGAGCACGTCGGCCGCATCGGCATCGGCGCTCAGCTGCTCGACCAGGTCGCCGGAAGCCTTGAACTGGCTGTCCGCGAAGGTGACCTCCGGATGAGCCTTGGTGTAGAGCTCCTGCACCTCGGGCAAGGCCTTCTCCAAGGAGTTGGCGGCGAAGATCTGCAGCTCGACCTTCTCGGCGCTGCTGCTGGAACTCACAGCGGAGCTGGAGCTCGCAGCGCTGCTGGAGCTGGCCTGCGAGCTGCTGCTCGTGCCGCCGGAGCACGCCGCCAGAACGCCTACCATAGCCATGCAGGCAAAGACGGCGACGAGCCATTTCATCGATTTCTTCATAAGTTTCCTTCCTCCCAAGTTGGCGACTCCTCCAGCCGCCTCTTGCAAGCCATCACTCTATCCTAGATTGCATACTGCCGCAATAGAGAATATTCATGAGCGGGGTACAGGGGCCGCTCCTCGGGGCGGGCGCACGAGTCGTCTCTGAACTAGACATGCGGCCGCGGCGAGCGCTCACGGTCGCCCATCCAGCCACGTGTCCGAGCCGTTCGCTAACTGCGAATCTCGGCTCCCGTCGCCTTCGCCACCTTCTTCAACAGCTTACCGTGCGCCTTCTCTACTTCCTCGCCGGAGAGCGTGTGATCCCGAGCTTGATACTGCAGCGCGAAGGCCATGCTCTTCTTGCCCGCACCCACGCGAATCGGGTCGCGATACACGTCGAACAGATGCACGTTGGCCAGTAACTTGCCGCCTGCGCTCGACATCACCTGCTGCAGGCGTTCCGCCGTCACCTCTTCGGGCACCACTAACGCCACGTCGATGTTGACGGGCGGGTATTCGGACACCTCTACGGTCTCGCGCTCGAAGCGGGCCTTCTTCTCCAATGCCGCCATGTCCAGCTCGAAGGCCACCACGGGCGCCTCCGCCTCGAAATCGCGCACGACCAGCGGATGGATCTCGCCCACCCACCCGAGCACGGCGCCATCCGAGCTGAATTGCGCGGCACGACCTGGTTGCAACCAGGGAGCATCGTGGGCGGAGAGCGCCCTGAAGCGCACCTTGGGCAGAGCCAGCTCGCGGGCGATGTTCTCCAACACGCCCTTGCCGTCGAAGAAATCGAACGGCTGCGCCTTCGCATTCCAACCGTCTTGTCGCATCGAACCGGCCAGCACGCACGCTATTTTGGTGCGCTGGCGCGGAAGTTTGCGACCCTCTTGCACGCTGAAGACGTTGCCGACCTCGTAGAGCTGAATGTCGGGCACGCCGTGGTTCTGGTTATAGGCCACGCTGCGGAGCAGGCCACCCAGCAGGCTCTGGCGCATGACGGACTGGTCGGCATTGATCGGATTGATGAGCTCGACCGCCTCCCAGCCCTCGCCCGCGGACATGCGCAGGGTCTCGCTATCGGCGGGGTTGGCGAAGGCGTAGGTCTGCGTCTCGTTCACGCCGCTCGCGCGCAGCGTCATATGCAGCTTGGCAAGCACCTGCTCCGACCAGCTGCGCTGTCCCACACGGCCGCGTCCGCCGGGCAACGTGCTCGGGACTTTCTCCATGCCGTAGAGGCGCAGGACCTCCTCGAAGAGATCGATTTCACGCTCCAAGTCGGGGCGGTAGCTGGGTACTTCCACGCGGCAGATGCCCGCGTCCTCGCCCTCCACGATGCAGCCCAGGCGCTCCAGGATGTCGACCGCCTCCTCGGCGGGAATCGGCGCGCCCATCATCGCGCGGCAGCGCTCGTGGCGATACGTGAGCACCGTCGGCTCCTCGCGCACGGGCCACACATCCACCAGCCCCTTGCACACTTCGCCTCCGCAGACCTCCGCGATCAGCGCAGCCGCGAAGTCGGCGTTTCGCTTGATGGCGAACATGTCCACCTTGCGCTCGTAGCGCATGCTCGATTCGCTGATGAGTCCCAGGTTGCGGCTGGTACGGCTGGTGTGGGCAGGACTGAATGTGGCCGCCTCCAGCAGGACGTTGACGGTGCTCTCGGAAACCTCGGTGTCCGCGCCGCCCATGACGCCCGCCAAGGCGACGGCGCGGTCGGGCGTGGCGATGACCGTCATGTCGCCGGTGAGTTCGCGCTCCTGCCCGTCGAGCGTCTGAAGGACTTCGCCATCCTGCGCTGAACGCACCACGATATGCGCCTTGCCGTCGGAGGCGACCAGCTTGTCGAAGTCGAAGCTGTGGAGGGGCTGCCCCAACAGGAACAACACGTAATTGGTAATGTCGACCACGTTGTTGATGGGCCTTGCGCCGGCGGCGGTAACGCGCTCGGCCAGCCAAGCGGGGCTCGGTCCGATCTTCACGCCCTTGATGAGGCGGGCGGTATAGCGCGGGCAGAGGTCGTCTTGGGCGATCTCCACGGTAACGCTCTCGGCGGTGGGCTCGGCCGATTCATGCAGCTCGATGCCTTCGACTGCGCTCTTCACAGGGCTGCGGTACATGGCCCCCACCTCGCGCGCCATGCCCTCCATGGACAGACAGTCGGGGCGATTCGGGGTTATCTCCAAGTCCAGGATGCGGTCGGCGAGCCCGGCGTACTGCGCGTAGTCCACGCCCAAAGGCGCGTCCTTCGGCAGCTTGATGAGCCCGTAGTTGTCCCCCGGGAAACCCAAGTCGCGCGGGCCGCAGTTCATGCCCATGCTCACCTCGCCGCGCAGCTTGCTCTTCTTGATGTCGCCTACGGGCAGCTTCGCCCCGATGAGGGCCACGGGCACGACATCGCCCGCCTCGAAGTTCTGCGCGCCGCACACGATTTGCAGCAAGGCCGGCTTGCCGTCTTCGCCCAGGTTCGCCTCGCCCACATTCACCTGCGTGATGAACATATGGTCGCTGTTGGGATGGACGACCTTCTCCTCGATGCGGCCCACGACCACGCCGGAGAAGGCCGCGCCGGATTCGTCCACGCCTTCCACCCCCGTGCCCGTGAGGTCCAGGCGATCGCAGAACGCCTGGGTGTCCGCCGGCACGTCCACATACTCGGAAAGCCACTTGCAAGATACTTTCATGTTGAACTCTTCTCTCTTAACGAACGGCGCCGGGCTTGCTCGCCCGTGCGTCGGGCCCTAGTACTGACGCAAGAATCGCATGTCTCCGGTTAGCAGCATGCGCAAATCGGGGACGTTGTACTTCAGGCAGGCAATGCGCTCCACGCCCATGCCGAAGGCGAAGCCGGAATATTTCTCGGGGTCGATGCCGGCATAGCCGAAGACGTTGGGGTCGACCATGCCCGCGCCGAACACCTCCACCCAGCCGGTGCCCTTGCAGAAGCGGCAGCCTTCGCCGTGGCAGATACCGCAGCTCACATCGCCTTCGCAGCTGGGCTCGGTAAAGGGGAAGTAATGCGGACGCAGACGCGTGCGGCGGTCTTCTCCGAACATGTGCTGGGTGAAGTACTCGAGCGTGCCCTTCAGGTCGCCGAACGTTATGCCCTCGTCCACGACCAGGCCTTCCACCTGGTTGAACTGGGGCAGGTGGCTCGGATCGGCCACGTCGCGGCGATACACCTTGCCCGGCGCGATAATGTAGATGGGCGGCTTCTGGCTCTCCATCACATGGGCCTGCACGCCACTGGTCTGAGTGCGCAGCAGCACGTCGGACTCGCCGCGCACGGCGGCCTTGTCGCCCGAACGGTCGACCACGTAGAAGGTGTCCTGCATGCCGCGGGCGGGATGGTCGGCGGGGGTGTTCAGCGCCTCGAAGTTGTAGTAATCGGTCTCTATCTCGTTGCCGGGGACCACGTTGTATCCCAGGCCCAGGAAAATCTCCGAGATCTCGTCCTGGATGCGGCTGATCAGATGGCGGGTGCCCACCTGCTGCGCACGACCCGGCAGCGTTATGTCCACGGCCCCGGCCGCCATACGGGCCTCGAGCTCCTCGGCCTCCAGAGCGGCCTTCTTCCGATCGAGCGTACCCTCCACGGCCTGACGGACCAAGTTGAGCGTCTTTCCCACCTCGGCCCGCTGCTCTTTGGGGACGGACCCCATGCTGCGCAGATAGGCCGTAAGGCTGCCGGACTTGCCCAGCACGTTCACGCGCACCTGCTCGAGCGCGTCGCTGGCAGACGCTCCTTCTATGGAGGCCAGCGCCTGCGCGCGCAAGGCTTGCAGTTCGTCGACGATCGTCATTTTTCTCCTTCCGTGAAAGAGCCCCTTCCGTCCTTCGTTCCAAGGACGAGAAGGGGCTCTCGCGGTACCACCCTGGTTGACGCGGTCCTGCCCGAGCATCGCCGCATCCACTCTTCGCTCTATGACGGGAGCTCCCGACGCGACCTACTGGGATATCCGTTCCGCCGCGCAGCTGATGAAGGGAACCGCCTGCGTGTGCTGCCGGGGCTTTCAGCCAAGGACCCCTTCTCTGCGTTCGCACGGCTCGCAAGCTCGTCTTCGTCGTAGCTTTTACGTTATTTGGTTGCGACTGGGAAGTATAACGCACGCGAGCTTTCCCGTTCCCCTCATCTCGCAGATTTCCGCATCTGTACGCTTTATGCACAATCGGGCCGATGGCGGGTGGGGGGCGGGCGTTCAGCGCGAGGCGTTGATCACGGAGAGGAACCTCTGCGCGTACCTTTCCGCCTTCAGCCGGCCCACGCCGCTCACTTCCAGCATCTCCTCGGTGTTACAGGGCAGGCGCTCGCACATTTCGTGAAGGGTACGGTCGCTGAAGACCACGTAGGCGGGCACGCCGGCCTCCGCTGCGATCGAGGCGCGCAGCTCCTTCAGACGCTGGAACAGCTGCGGGTCCGCCTCGGCCGCCCTTTTGCCCGGTGCGGCGACCCTCGCAGATGCGCTATGCCTTCGCGCCTTGGGGTTCGTCGGCGTGCCTACCGGCCCGCTCGCGCCTTCTCGCAGGCGCTTGCGTGCACGTTCGCGCTTGGTTTCCCTCGGCACCTTTATCCTGAATACCTCGCCCGATTTCAGGAAATGCGCGCTGGCGGAATTGGTCACCACCACCTTGTAATTGCCGCGCCCGACGATCTGCGTGTCCAGTAAACCGCGCTCGAGCAGAGCATCGAGCAGGAAGCGGAGGCGGCGCGTGCTCTCTTGCTCCATGATGCCGTATGTGGAGAGCGTATCGTAGCCCGCATCGCGGATCTTCGCCCCCTTCGAGCCTCGCAGGATGTCCACTATCGTGGCCTTCCCCACCGTACGATTGCGCTGCCCGAGACGGTACACGCAGCTGATTATCTTCTGTGCTTCCAAAGTGACGTCGCGCTCCTCGAACTGCGTCTCGCAGTTGCTGCAATTGCCGCAGAAACCGGGCGCTTCCTCGTCGAAATAGTCCAGGAGGAACCTGCGGAGGCAGTCCTGCGTGGTCGCGTAGAACGTCATCTGTTTCAGCCGCTCGTGCGCGCGACGCAACAGCTCCTGGCGCGTGGGCCCGTCGACTTCCCCGCTTTCCCGGTACCCGTTGCTCAACAGGAACTCGGCGGTGCGCACGTCTTTGGGCGCGTAGAGCAGCACGCAATCCGCCGGCTCCCCGTCGCGGCCGGCGCGGCCCGCCTCCTGGTAGTAGCTCTCCACGTCGAGCGGCATGTTGTAATGGACGATGAAGCCGACGTCGGACTTGTCGATGCCCATGCCGAAGGCGTTCGTGGCCACCATCACCTGCGCACGGTCGAATACAAAGTCGTCTTGGTTGGTCCGGCGCTCGGCCGCCCCCAGTCCGCCATGGTAGCGCGTCGCGGACACGCCCCAACTCCGCAGCGCGTCGCAGACCTCCTCTACGGTCCTGCGAGTCATGCAATACACGATGCCGGACTGTCCCCCGTGCTTCTCGATGACCTTCTTCAGCATGCCGTCCTTGCTCCTCGGACCGGAGCTGCCCGTGGCGCGGCGCGTGGAGAAATGAAGATTCGGCCGGTCGAAACTTGCCTGCATGCATACGGGATCGCGCAGCTTCAGCACTCGGACGATGTCCTCGCGGACCTGGCGTGTGGCCGTGGCGGTGAAGGCGCAGACGGCGGGTCGTTGCGGCAGTCTGCCGATGAAATCGTTGATGCCCAGATAGCTGGGGCGGAAGTCCTGCCCCCACTGGCTGATGCAATGAGCTTCGTCGATGGCCACCACGCAAGGAGGCATGTCTCGGCACAGCCCGAGGAAGGAAGGGGCGCTCAGACGTTCAGGCGCCACGTAGAGCAGGCGGAAGCCGCCCGCGGCGGCGGCCTGGATCGTTTCCTGCTGCTGGCGGGAATCGAGCGCGCTGTTCAAGTACGCGGCGGGAATTCCCGCTTGGCCCAGGGCTCTCACCTGATCCTTCATGAGCGAGATGAGCGGGGAGATGACAAGCGTGAGCCCCTGCGAGACCACGGACGGCACCTGGTAGCAAACGCTTTTTCCGGCACCCGTGGGCATGACGGCCAGAACATCGCGCCCCTTCAGGATTGCCTCGACGATTTCGCGCTGGTTCGGGCGGAACTCGTCGTAGCCGAAGTGCTCCTTCAGCACCTGTTCGGGCGAGCGCTGCGCCATGTTCGGTCTCCTGCTCTCAGTCCGCCATCTTGCGATAGAAGCAGCTCGCATGACCGGTGTGGCACGCGGGCCCCGCGGGCTCCACCAGCGCCAGCAGCGTATCCGCGTCGCAATCGTAGCGCAGCTCGACCAGCTTCTGCGTGTTGCCGCTCTCCTCGCCCTTATGCCATAGCTTCTTGCGGCTGCGGCTCCAGAACCAGGTGGTACGCTCGTCGAGGGTGCGTTGGACCGTTTCGGCATTCATCCATGCCATCATCAGAACTTCGCGCGTTTCGACGTCCTGCACGATGCACGGGATGAGGCCCGCTTCGTTGTAGGTTAGGTCTGTGCTATCCACCTGCGGTCCTTCCTATGAGTAGTCGACGTCTCCCGAGGGGAAACGCTCAACCCCGGACATCTCTCCGAGGAAAGGCATTCAAGTCGGCCGCTTACTCGCGGGGCTTCTCTGCTTCCGCCGCGGCGAGCATCTGCTCGAACATGCTGCTGGCCTGGTTGAAATCGTTGGGCAGCACGACCGTGTTCGCACCCCGCTTGGCGAATTCGTCCATCATCTCGACCCACTGCGTGAACAAAAACAGGCTGTTGGCCTCTTTCGTGGACACGCCGCTCTCTCGGATGACGTCAAGCGAGCTGGCGATGCCCTCCGCGATGGCCTTGCGCTGGGCGGCGATACCGCGGCCGCTCTCCTCCATGGCCTGCGCCTGGGCCTGCGCCTCCACGACTACCTTGATGCGGTCCGCATCGGCCAGGCTCTGCGCAGCCTCCTTCTCGCGCTGGGCGGAGTTGATCTTGTTCATACTGGCTTCCACGTCCGCCGGCAGCCCGATGCTGGTGATGAGCGTGCTCACGAGGTCGTAGCCGTAGTCAACCATACGCGCGGCCACCGTGGTGTTCACGTCCGCGGCAATGCTGTCCTTGTTGTCGAAGACGGCGTCGAGCGAATAGTTCGGGATTGCGGAGCGCAGGGCGTCGGCGATGTAGGCGCGCATCTGGTCCTCCGGGTTGGCCAGCATGTAGTGGCTGCGGTAGACGCCGCTCTGCACGACGGCGCCGTCGCCTCGATCGTAGCTGACGTGGAACTGCGCGGCGACCGTCATGGTTATGGTCACGTTGTCCTTGGTCTTGCCGTCGATCTGCATGGCGGTCTGGCGCGTGCGCAGGTCCACCTTGGCGACCACCCGCTCGATGAAGGGGACCTTCACATGAAGACCGGGACCCGCCGTACGCGCGAATTTCCCGAGTCGCTCGACGATGTACTCGGTCTGCTGTTGCACGATGAAGATGTTGAGGAAGATGATGACCGCGGCGAGGAGCAGGACGAAGATGGTAAATATCAGCATGGATGCCTCGCTTTCCAAAAGCCTCGTTTTCGATTGCACCCTACAATAACACACCAAAAAAACCCGCGACGCGCACGCGCCGCGGGTTTGTCCGAGTTCGCGACCCTTAGCCGAGGTTCGCTAGAACACCAGCTTTCCTACTTGGCGGGATAGAAGCCGCTGGGAGCCTCGCTCATGTTGATCATGATGTTCTTGGTCTGGCAGTAGTGCTCCAGCATGATCTTGTGAGTCTCGCGACCGATGCCGGACTCCTTGTAGCCGCCGAACGGAGCACCCGCCGGGATGCTGTTGTAGGTGTTCACCCACATGCGTCCCGTGCGCACACCCTGGCTCACGCGCAGAGCGACGTTGATGTCGCGCGTCCACACGGCACCGCCCAGGCCGTAGATGCTGTCGTTGGCCAGGTCGATAACCTCCTCCTCGGTGCTAAACTTCTGGACGACGGCGACGGGGCCGAAGATTTCCTCCTGCGCCACGCGCACCTTGTTGTTGGGGATCTCGATGAGGGTCGGCTTCAGGAACGCGCCCTTGGCCAACGGGCCCTCGGTGAAGCGCTCGCCGCCGCAGAGCACCTTGCCGCCTTCCTGCTTGGCGATCTCGACGTAGCTTAAGATCTTCTCCAGCTGGCCTTCGTTGATCTGGCTGCCCATCTGGGTGGCGTCTTCCCAAGGCATACCCACGGTAACCTTGTTGAACTGATCGACCAGCTTGGGAACCAGCTCGTCGTAGATGCTGTCCTGGACGAACAGGCGACTGCCGGCACAGCAGACCTGGCCCTGGTTGAACAGGATGCCCAGCTGCACGCCGTCGATGACCATGTCCATCTTGGCGTCGGCGAAGATGATGTTGGCGCTCTTGCCGCCCAGCTCCAGCGTGGCAGGAACCAGACGCTCGGCAGCGGCCTTCGCCACGTTGCGGCCCACTTCGGTGGAACCGGTGAAGGCGAGCTTGGCGAACTTGGGATTGTCGAGCATCCACTGGCCGGCCTTGCTGCCGCGACCCGTGACCACGTTGAACACGCCCGCCGGGATGATGTCCTGGGTGAGGCGCGCGAACTCGAGCACGGAGAGGCTGGTGGCGCTGGAGGGCTTGAACACGGTGCAGTCGCCGGCGGCCAGCACCGGGGCCAGCTTCCAGGCAGCCATGAGGAACGGGAAGTTCCAAGGCACGATCTGCCCGACCACGCCGATGGGCTCGTGCAGGACCAGGCTCATGACGTTGCCGGGAAGCACGTCGGCCTCGCCGGTATCCGCCAGCAGGCAGCCCGCGAAATAACGGAAGTGCTCGACCGAGAACGCCACGTCGATGGCGCGAGTCTCACGAATCGGCTTGCCGTTGTCCAGAGACTCGACCATCGCAAGATGCTCGGCGTTCTCCTCGATGCGGTCGGCGACGGCGTTGAGCACGGCGGCACGGGCGAACTTATCCATGGCCGCCCATGCGGGGAATGCAGCCAAGGCGGCGTCGGCGGCCTTATCGACGTCGGCCTCGGTAGCGTCGGCGAAGGTGGCTAGATACTGCCCGTTGGCAGGGCAGGTGGAATCCAAGGTAGCGCCGTCGCCAGCGTCGACCCATTCACCGCCGATATAGAGCTTGTAGGATTCCTGGCCGGGATACTTCATGTCGGACATATGTAATCCTTCCACTGGGCGCACGGGGCCGTCGGCACACCGACGGGGCAAGCAACTGGGCGGCGTCGCAAGTTCCTCCGCGCACGTTTTTCTATGCCCACACTCAAGATAGCTGCAATTGCTGAAACGAACCCTAACCGTCCGCAAGCGGTCGGTCAAAATCCGTATTCGGAAAACCGCACATAAAAAATACGGCATATATTGTGGCTCAAAGTGCTTAGCCCACAATTTATAGTGTTTTCAAAACTATCCGTGTCATAATCCATCAGGGAGGGGGACCAAAGGGCCGCCCCGGGTCGAACGAGAGCCCGAAAGGGCCTGTGGACGGTCAAGCGCATGCCGAAGAGCGAAAACGCTGAAGGCGCAAACGAGAAACGCAAGCTACAGGCGCACGGGAACGCCTTGGCTGCGGAGGTACTCCTTCACCTGACGCACGGTATAGGTGCCGAAGTGGAAGACGCTCGCCGCCAACACAGCATCGGCCTCCCCCTCTATAATGCCTTCGGCGAAGTGCTCCAGCGTGCCCACGCCACCGCTGGCTATGACGGGAATCTGCACCGCACGCGCAATGGAACGTGTGAGCGGGATGTCGAAGCCATCGCAGGAGCCATCGCGGTCCATGCTGGTCAGCAGGATCTCCCCCGCACCGCGTTTAGCGACCTCCTGCGCCCACTGGAGCGCATCGATGCCCGTGTTCTTGCGTCCGCCGTGCACGTAAACCTCCCACTTGTTCGGGTTGCCCGCCACCTGCTTGGCGTCGATTGCGCAGATGATCGCCTGGCTGCCGAAGGCCCGTGCCGCCTGCGTGATGATGCTCGGGTCCGCCACCGCCGCGCTGTTCACCGACACTTTATCGGCGCCCGCGGCTATCATCGTGCGGATGTCGTCGACCGTGCGGAAGCCGCCGCCCACGCAATAGGGCAGATGCAGTTCCTCGCTCGCGCGGCTGGCCAGCGCCACCGTGGTGGCGCGTCCCTCGTGCGTGGCCGCGATGTCCAGGAAGACGACCTCGTCGGCCTTCTGCTCGTCATAGCGCTCCGCGAGCTCGATGGGGTCGCCGGCGTCGCGCAGGTTCACGAAGTTCACGCCCTTCACCACGCGCCCGTCTTTCACGTCCATGCAGGGGATTACCCTCTTCGCCAGCATTGCTTCTCCTCCCGCGTCGCCTTCGCGTTCCGGCTTTTCTCGCAGTACTCTACCATGGTCGAACATCGGGCGGGCAGAAGCGCCCTTCCGGAGTTGCGAGGTCAGCCGCAGAAGGCCAGCGCCTCTTCCAGGGAAAGGCTGCCCTCGTAGACGGCGCGGCCGGTGATGATGCCCTCGATGCTGTCCGCGACGCGGGCCAGGTTGCGCAGGTCGTCCATGTTCGTGACGCCGCCGCTCGCCGTGACTGGATTGCCGAACACGCTCGCCATGCGCTCGTAGACGGCCGCGTCGATTCCGGTCTGCATGCCGTCCCGCGCGATGTCGGTGAAGACCAGGTGTCCAAACCCCAGATCCGCCACCCGGGCGACCAGCTCTTCGGCCGGCACGCCCGCGCCTTCGCGCCATCCTTGAATGGCCGCCTCCCCATCGCGGGCATCGATGCCCGCGCACAGCAGATCGCCGAACCGCGCGATGGCCTCTTCGGCGAAGGCCTTGTCCGTCACCAGCGCGCTTCCCAGCACCACACGGCTCACCCCCGCGTCGTAGAGGCGCTGCACGGCCGCCAAGTCGCGAATGCCGCCGCCGTTCTCGATTCGCAGACTTGTGCTCGCGGCGATTCGCTCGACGATTGCGATGTTCTCCTGACGCCCCGACTTCGCGCCGTTCAGGTCCACCACATGAATCCAATGCGCGCCCGCGTCCTCGAAGCGTTTCGCCTGATCCACGGGATCCTCGTTGTAGACGGTCACCTTCGCGTAGTCGCCTTTGGCCAGGCGCACCGCGCGTCCGTCGAGAATGTCGATTGCCGGAAGCAGATGCATGGGCTCTTTCCTCTCTGTCCGAAGCAGTTTGCGAATGCCGGCGGCAGCCCGGCGGGTTTCGGCCTTGGGGGCGTCAGCCTGCTGCCAGGGTCGTGAAGTTGCGCAGCACCGCCAAGCCGGCATCGGAGCTCTTCTCGGGATGGAATTGCACGCCGAAGACGTTGCCGTATTGCACGGCGCAAGGGAACGTGGTGCTGTAGGCGGTCGTGGCCACCGTGCACTCGTTCGCCGGCGCGATGTAGGAATGGGTGAAGTAGAAGTGCTCGCCGGTGGGAATGCCCTCGAACAGCGGACAGGACACCGTCGGAACAAGATCCACGGTATCCCAGCCCACGTGCGGCACCTTGAAGAAGGCGCCGGCCGCATCGCGGTTGGGGATGCGGTTTGCCACACCGGGGAGCACCGCCAGGCCGCGAGCGCGTGGGGAGTCCTCGGCAGACGGGACAGCAGGCGAGGCCTCGGCGGACGAGACGTCCTCGGCCGGCGCGGGGGAGCCTTCCGCACCCTCCTCGAAAAGCAGGTGAAGCCCCAGGCAGATGCCCAGAAACGGCACGCCCTGCCGAATGCGCTCGCGGATGACCGGCATCTGTCCGGAGCAGATCATGCTCGCGCTGGCATCCGCGAAGGCTCCCACGCCCGGCAACACTATGGCCCCGGCTCGCGCAATCTCCGCAGGATCCCCCGTAACGACCACCTGCGCCCCCACGGTCTCGAGTCCCCGCTGGACGCTCTTCAGATTGCCCTTGCAGTAATCGACGACGGCAATCATAGAGAGCCCTTCGTGGAAGGCAGAACGCCTGCAATCCGCGGGTTCACGCGCGTCGCATCGCAGAGGGCGCGACCGCACGCCTTGAATGCGGCCTCGATGAGGTGATGGCTGTTCTCGCCGGAGAGGCTGCGGATGTGCAGCGTCAGCCCCGCGTTGTCGGCAAGCGCGATGAAGAATTCCTTGGCCAGCGTGGTATCGAAGGTGCCTATAATCTCTATCGGCAGGTCCATGCGGTAATGCAGCTGCCCGCGGCCGGAGATGTCGATGGCGCACAGAAGCAGCGTCTCGTCCATGGGAACAAGCTTGTCGCCGAAACGCACGATGCCGCGCTTGTCGCCGAGCGCCTGGTCGATGGCCTGTCCGAGCACGATACCCACGTCCTCGACCGTGTGATGCGCATCCACGTCCACATCTCCGGAGGCCTTCACCGCAAGATCGAAAAGGCCGTGGCGCCCGAAGGCGTCCAGCATGTGGTCGAAGAACGGCACGCCGGTCTGCGCATCCACCTCTCCGGTGCCGTCCAAATCGATTTCGAGGTCGATGTCGGTTTCCTTAGTGGTGCGGCGCACGTGGGCCACGCGATGCGGCAGGGACTTCGCAAATGCCGCGGCCTCCTTCGCCTTTCCCTTCTTGCTCTTCTTTGCCATCGTCGTCCTTTCGCCTACGACAACAAGCTTTCCAAAGCCGCGATCACGGCGTCGTTCTCCTCCGGTGTGCCCACGCTGATACGCAGGCAGTTGCGCGTGGCGGGATTCGCGCTGAAGTCGCGCACGAGGATGCCGCGCTCGTACAGTCCCTCCCACAGCGCCCCCGCATCCGCCTCGAAGCGCACGCACAGGAAGTTCGCCTGGCTCGGGTGCACGTCCGTGCTCGGCAGCGCCGCGAGCGCCTGCGCCAGTCGATCGCGCTCGGCCCGCGTTCGCGCTATGCCCTCCTCGAAAGCCTCGCGGTGCTTCACCACCTCGAGCGCAATCGCCTGCGAGACGGCATCCACCGAATACGGTTGGCGCACCTTCGTCAACTCGCACACCACCCGCTCGTGGGCTAGCAAGTAGCCCATGCGCACGCCAGCCAGACGATAGGCCTTGCTGAAGGTGTGCAGTATCGCCAGGTTCTCGTGCGCGGCGAACAGCGGCAGGGAGCTTGCCCCCTCGTCCGCGAACTCGATATAGGCCTCGTCGAGCAGCACGAGCGCGTCAGTAGCATTCAGGAGGCGCTCGACGAACCCGAGCGGCGCGATGTCGCCCGTGGGATTGTTCGGGCTGGTGATGACGACCATGCCCACGTCCCCGCGGCCCGCCCGCTCCACGATGGCCTCCTCGTCCAACGAGAAGTCGGCGCGACGCGGCACCTCCACCACCTTCGTGCCCGTCAGGTGCGCATTCGCCGCATAGACGCTGAAGGTCGGCGGCACATTCAGGAGCGCGTTTCCTTCGCCGCCCCACGCGTATGCCAGATCGAACAGGAGCTCGTCGCCGCCGTTGCCGCATATGACGTTCTCGCGCGAGACGCCGTGCCAGAGGGCGATCGCATCGCGCAAGTCGTTGGCGAGCGGGTCGGGATAGCGGTTGAAGGGCATCTGCCCCACCCGCGCGGCGACGGCCCGACGCACCTCGTCCGGCGCATCGACCGTCGTCTCGTTGGCGCTGACCATCACCTGGGCAGGCAGGTACTTGGGGTCGTAAGGCTCGACCCCGGCCAGGCGGGCATTCGCTTCGCGCAGATTCGCCATGGCTATTCCGCCAATTCCGCCAGACGCAGGCGCACGCTCTCGGCATGGGCCCACAGGCCCTCGCGGTCGGCGATGGCGACGATGGATGCGCCATCCGCGGCCAGAGACAGACGCGTGTACTGAATGACGCTGCTGTGTTTCATGAAATCCATGGTGCCCAGCGGGCTGCTGAACTTGGCCGTGCCGCCCGTGGGAAGGGTGTGGTTGGGTCCGGCCACGTAATCGCCGACGGCCTCCGGGGTCCACTCGCCCACGAAAATCGCTCCCGCGTTCTTGATGGCGCCCAGCTGTCCCATGCCGTCCTCGATGTGCAGCTCCAAGTGCTCCGGGGCCACCTCGTTCACAGCGCCTATGGCGGTGGGCATGTCCGGACAGACCACGATCAGACCGTGCTCCAGCGATGCGGCGGTTATCTCGGCGCGCTTGCTGCGCTTCATGTGCTCGGCGATATTGGCCTCCACGCGATCGGCGTAATCGTCGCTGAAGCACACGAGATAGCAGGTGGCCAGCGGGTCGTGCTCCGCCTGCGCCATGATGTCGATGGCGACCATGCGCGCCTCGGCGGTCTCGTCAGCCACGACCAGCACCTCGCTGGGGCCTGCGATCATGTCGATGCCCACATCGCCCATCACGATCTTCTTGGCCGCCGCCACATAGGCGTTGCCCGGACCGGTTATCTTGTTCACCGGCTTGATGCTCTCGGTGCCATATGCCAGCGCCGCGACGGCCTGGGCGCCGCCTATCGAGTAGATTTCCGTCACGCCGCACAGACGGCAGGCCTCCAGCACGGCCGCGTCGAGCGAGCCGTCCTTGGTGGGCGGGGTCACGCATACGATGCGCTCCACGCCGGCGACCTGCGCGGGCACGGCGTTCATTATGACGCTGCTGGGATAGAGGGCGCGACCGCCCGGCACGTAGATGCCCACGGATTGGATCGGCGTCTGCTTGCTGCCGACGAGCGCGCCATTGTCGCGCACGGCGAACATGCTCTCCTGCTTCTGACGCTCGTGAAATTCGCGCACCTGGTTCACGGCATGCTGCAGGCTCTCGGCCAACTTGGGGTCGAGCGTGGCCAGCGCGGCGTCGATAGCCGCTTGGCTCACGCGGAAGTCTTCCAGCTCCACGCCATCGAACTTGGCCGTGTATTCGCGCAGGGCCTTGTCGCCGCCTTCGCGCACGGCTTCCACGATATCGGTCGCAGAGCGCATCGCATCGGCATCGAAGGCGCTGAAGCGCTGCATTTGCTCGTTGCTGAGAACCTCGCCGGGCTGCAGGGTGACTCGTCTCATGCTGTTTTCTCCTTCCAGTGGCTATTTCGTCCGAGGATGCCCGTTACTTCTCATCCTTCAGCCTCTTCGACAGGGCCAGCACGCGCTCGTCCATGCGGAAGGCGCAGGGGTTGGCGAAGAAGCGTGCCGTGGAATCCATGACGTCGTCCACGACTTCCAAATTGTTCTCGCGCAGAGTGGTGCCCGTGGCGGTTATGTCCACGATGCGATCGGACATGCCGATTAGCGGTCCGAGCTCGATATTGCCATGGAGCTTCACGATCTCCACCTGTTGCCCGATGCGGTCGTAATAGGCCTTGGTGATGTTGGGGTACTTGGTGGTCACGCGGATGCTGCCCAGCTTGCGGTAGCGCTCCTCCACCCGCGGCGTAGCGCCCTCGGGCTGGGCGACTACGAATTTACAGTCCCCGTAACCCAGGTTCACCAGCTCCACCACATCGGGATCGGCCTCCACCAGGCTGTCGCGTCCGCAGATGCCGCAATCCGCCGCGCCCATGGCGACGAACACCGGGGCGTCGGTCGGACGCACGATGATGTAATCGACGCCGGGGTTGCTGATAATCAGCTGACGGCCGGGGTCCTCCAGACCGGAGGTGTCGAGCCCCGCCCGGGCGAGCACGCGAATCGTGTCCGCGTTGAGCGAGCCTTTGGGAACGGCGATGCGCAGCGGGCGCGTCCTGCCTTGCGGCTTGGCGAGCGCCGCCATTACCTGCTCGAGGTAGAAGGCGAAGCCGCCGGCGGGCAGGGGCTCTCCGTCATAGGCGGCGAGCATGCCGTCGTAGCGGCCCCCGCTGCCCAAGCTCGCGCCCATACCCGGCTGATATGCCTCGAACACGATGCCCGTGTAGTAGTCGAAGCTGCTCATTATGCTGAAGTCCACCAACAGCGCATCTTCGAGCCCCCGCGCGCATAAGATGTCGAAGGCGGCGACCAGATCTTCCAGACCGCGGGCGCATCCGAGCGGCTCGGCGAGCGCCCGAGCCTCTTCGATGGCCTCGCGTCCACCGCGGATGAACGGCAGCTTCGCGATGGCCCCCGCGAAGGCCGTGGGGACGTCCTCCAGCTTCGTCAGACGGTTCAGCTCGATGAAATCGGAGGCGTGGTAGGCGGCCAGCACCTGGTTTTTCCACGCGCCCGCCGCCGGGCAGGTCTCCAGCAGAGCGCGCACCACGCCCACTGTGCCGAGGGCGATCTTGAAATCGTCGAGCCCCGCCAGGCGCAGCGCCTCCGCGAACAGGCCCACGATTTCCGCATCCGCCTCGGCGCCTTGCGCACCAAGACATTCCAAGCCTATCTGCGTGAGCTCGCGCGAGGCCGCCTGCTGGTCGGGCTCGCGGAAGACGCGCTGGGTGTAGCGGAAGCGCAGCGGACCGGACTGCCCGCGCAGACGGGTGGCCGCCATACGCGCCACCTGCATGGTCACATCGGGGCGCAGCGCCAGCAACTCCCCGCTGGCATCGAACAGCTTGAAGGGGGAGGCGGGAATGCGCCCGGCAGCCTGCATCACATCGAGCTGTTCCAAACTGGGAGTCTCGATGGGGGCATAGCCGTGCTCGGCGAAGAGCGCCTGCACGCTCGCGGTAATCTGCTCCCTGCGCAGGGCCTCTTCCGGCAGTACGTCCCGCAGTCCCGCGGGAGTCACGAAATTCATGTCGCTTCCTTCGCCTCTCTTCGCCATGGCCGTGAACCTCGGTCGTTAGTGTCATGCAAGTATACCCGACCAGCGGTACTTTATCGCAGTAGAGCGCTAAAGTACCGCTATCTCCACAAATCCGCACCCCGCCGTGTTCTGCCCGCCGGATCCCGCCATAAGCATGGCGATGCGCAAAGGCGCCTCGGTCCCGCAAGATCCTACGCTAGCTTATCCACCAGCAGCTGGTTGATGAGCTTCGGGTTGCCCTGACCGCGCGTGGCCTTCATGCACTGACCCACGAAGAAGCCGAGCAAGCCGGTCTTGCCGCCCTTGTAGGCTTCCACCTTATCGGGGTTGGCGGCCAGCACCGCATCGACGACCGCTTCCAGCTCGCCGGCGTCGGAGACCTGCTTCATACCGCGTTCGTCGGCGATTGCCGCCGGGTCCTTATCCTCCTCGAGCACGGCGGTCAGAATCTCCTTGCCCTGCTTGCTCGACACGGCATCGCTTGCGAGCAGCCCCACCAGCTCCACCATGCGTTTCGGCGAAAGAACGGAGGCATCGAGCTCCCAGCCCGTGTTCAGGCGGGCGGCGATATCGTTGATGAGCAGGTTGGCCAGCGGCTTGGCGTACTCGGACTTCGCGGACTCCTCGTCCATGCAGGCCTCGAAGAAATCCGCCGTCGCGCGATGCTCCACCAGATGACGCGCATCATAAGCGCCAAGCCCGAAGGATTCCGCGAAGCGCTTGGCCTTGGCATCCGGCAATTCGGGCAGCTTGGCACGCACCGTCTCTATGAACTCGTCGGAGAGGTCGTAGGGCGCCAAATCCGGGTCGGGGAACATGCGGTAGTCGTCCGCCGTCTCCTTCACCCGCATGACGACGGTGCGTTTAGCGCTCGGGTCCCAATGGCGTGTCTCCTGGTAGATGATGCCGCCTTCCTCGAGCACTTCCGCCTGACGGCAGATCTCGTAGGCCAGCCCATCGTGCAGGCTCTTGAAGCTGTTGATGTTCTTGAGCTCGGTCTTGGTGCCCAGCTCCTTGGAGCCGCGTCGACGCAGGGACACGTTGCCGTCGGCGCGCAGGCTCCCTTCCTCCATGCTGCAGTCCGAGATGCCCAATGCCAACCAAACCTGGCGCAGCTTCTGCATGAAGGCGCGCGCTTCCTCGGGCGTGCGCAAATCGGGCTCGGTCACCAGCTCCATCAGCGGCGTGCCGGCGCGATTGTAGTCGATGAGGCTCTGCGTGGCGCCTTCGATGCGTCCCTCCGACCCGCCGATATGCACGAGCTTCGCCGCGTCCTCCTCCATGTGAATGCGCGTGATGCCCACGTGCGCCACATACCCCTCTTCGGTACGCGTGATGTTCTCCTCCGCATCGCCTGGCTGCAACGCGTCTATGTTGTAGCGCTCCTCCGCCGCGCGCCCGTCGATATCCAGATCCAGCCAGCCGCGCATGCAAAAGGCCTTGGGGCCCTGCGTCGTCTGGAAGTTCTTCGCCATATCGGGATACATGTAGCCCTTGCGGTAGAACATCGTGTGCTTCTCGATGTCGCAATTGGTGGCTAGCCCCGCCAGCACGATGTTCTCGATTGCCGCGCGATTGGGCACCGGCAAAGCGCCCGGCAACCCCAAGCACACGGGGCAGGTATGCGTATTGGGTTCCGCCCCGAACTCCAGCTTGCAACCGCAGAACATCTTGGTCTCCAGCTTTGTCAGCTCGCAGTGAACCTCCAGCCCGATGACGGCTTCCCAGTCCTGGAACACTTCTTCTGTGGTCTTCATGGGCTACTCCCTCCCTTCCGCGAACTCGGGTGCGACCGGGGCGCTTCCGTAGATGCGCTCGAGCTCGGCCGCCACGCGCAGCATATTCTCGTCTTTGAAGGGAGGCGCGATCAGCTGACAGCCCACGGGCAGGCCGCTGTCGCGACCGAATCCCAAGGGCATGTTCATGCCGCCGTTGCCGGCGATGTTGATGGAAATGGTGAAGATGTCCGACAGATACATGGTCGTCGGGTCGGAAACCTCGCCGATCTTGAACGCGGTACGCGGGCTGACGGGCGCCAGAATGGCGTCGACCTTCTCGAAAGCGCGCTTGTAGTCCGCCGTAATGAGCGTGCGGACCTGCTGCGCGGGATAGTAGTAAGTGTCGTAGACGCCCGCGGAGAGCAGATAGCTGCCCAACATGATGCGCCGACGCGCCTCCGGCCCGAAGCCCTTGGCACGGCTCGCATCGTCTTGGCTGTTCAGGTCCTTGTGCCCGGGGTCTTGGTACCCATAGCGCACCCCGTCGAAACGGCTCAGGTTGCTGAAGGCCTCGCACGGCCCCAGCACGTAGTAGGCGCTCATGGCGGCCTGCGCGTTGGGCAGCTCCACCTCCACGAGGGAGGCGCCCGCTGCTTCCAACTTGGCGGCGGCCTCTTCCACGGCCGCCGCCATCTCGGGCTCGAGTCCCTGGGCATGCATGAATTCGGGCACGATGCCGATCTTCATGCCCGCCGCCCCTTCATCGAGGTTGGCGGTGAAGTCCACCGTGCATTCCTGGCTCGTGCAATCGCGAGGATCGCGCCCGGAAAGCGCATTCAGGGCCAGGGCCGCATCGCGCACCGTGTGGCTGAAGGGCCCGACCTGGTCGAGCGAACTGCCGAAAGCCACGATGCCGTAGCGGCTGACCACGCCATAGGTGGGCTTGACGGCCACCGTGCCAGTGAAGCACCCCGGCTGACGGATGGACCCGCCGGTGTCGGAGCCCAGAGCGATGACCGCCATGCCGGAGGCGACTGCCGCGGCGCTGCCGCCCGAGCTGCCGCCGGGAACTCGCTCCAAATCCCAAGGGTTCTTCGTGACGCCGAAGGCGCTGGTCTCGGTGGAGCTGCCGAAGGCGAACTCGTCCATGTTCAGCTTGCCCAGGGGAATAGTGCCCGCATCGAGCATCTTCTGCACGCAGGTGGCGGTATAAGGAGAAACGTAGTTCTCCAGCATGCGGCTCGCGCAAGTGGTATGGGTGCCGACGAGGTTCATATTGTCCTTGAAGGCCACGGGCACGCCGGCGAGCGGACCCAGATCCTCGTCAGAGCCCGCCGCCAAGGCGGCATCCACCTTGTCCGCGGCGGCAAGCGCCAGCTCGGGCGTCACCTCCAGAAAGGCATTCACCCGCGCGTCGACTTCCTCCACACGCGAGAGCGCGCCTTCGGCGACTTCGCGAGCCGTGAAGTCGTGGGCTCGTAGACCCTGGGCGATCTGCCGGGCATCCATGCATCCGAATTCCGTCATGCTTCACCTCCGCCCAGGATGGCCGGAATAAGGAACTGGCCATCTTGCTGCTTGGGCGCATTGGAGAGCGCCTCTTCCTGGGTGAAACCCCGGACCTCCGCATCCTCGCGCATGACGTTCGAAAGATCGCCGATGGGATGGAAGGTGGGCTCCACGCCCTCCAGGTCGTACTCGGTAATGGGCTTGAGGCTGTCGATGATGTCGTTGAGGTCGCGCGTCATCCGGGGCAGGTCCGCCTCGGACAATCCGATGCGGCAGTACTGCGCAATGCCGCGCACATCCTTTTCGCTCACATGCTGGGTCATAGGTTCCCCTCGGGTCGAAAATCAACCCGACCATTCTAGCACGGGGAAGCCGGAGAACTGCGCCGGCAAGCGGAGGGGCGGAAGCTGGGACGGGGCGGCGCCGAGAGCGGCGCCGGCTGGCTCGACGACCGTCAGGACTTCGAAACCGAGAACTTGAAGTGCATGATGTCGCCGTCTTGCACCACGTAGTCTTTGCCTTCTTGGCGCAGGCGGCCGGCGGCGCGGCAGCCCGCTTCGCCGTCGTAGCGATCGTAATCCTCGAAGCTGGCGGTTTCCGCTTTAATGAACCCGTGCTCGAAGTCCGTGTGGATGACCCCGGCGGCCTGCGGGGCTTTCGCGCCCACCTTCACCGTCCACGCACGAGACTCGTCCGGACCGCTCGTGAAGAAACTCTGCAGGCCCAGGAGCTTGTATGCTTCGCGCACGAGACGAGCCAAGCCGCCTTCCTCGAGTCCGAGCGCATCCAGGTACTCTCGCGCCTCCGCCGGGTCGAGTTCGGCCAAATCCGCCTCGATCTTGGCGGAGATGGGCACGGGGGTAGTGCCGTCTATCTCGCGAAGGTCGGCGTCCATCTGATCCTCGTCCACGTTGGCGATGTAGAGCATAGGCTTCATGGTAAGCAGGTGAAGCCCGTAGAGCGCCTCGACCTCTTCCTCCGACAAGTCGAGCGTGAGGGCGCGATGCCCGTCGTTGAGGCCGGCAAGGGCCTTCTTGGCTGCATCGAAATTGATTTGCAGGCTCTTATCGCGCTTGGCCTCCTTCTCCAGACGCGGCAAGGCTTTGTCGATGGTGGCTATGTCGGCTAGGATGAGCTCGGTCTTGATGGTATCGACATCGGATTGCGGGTCGACCTTGCCTGCCACATGAACGACATCGGGGTCGCTGAAGAAGCGCACCACTTCGCAGATGGCGTTGCATTCGCGGATGTTCGCGAGAAACTGGTTGCCCAGGCCCTCTCCCTGGCTGGCGCCTTCCACCAACCCGGCGATGTCCACGAACTCGACCGTAGCGGGGATCACGCGCGCGGGCTTGTCGATTTCGGCCAAACGGTCCAGACGGCCGTCGGGCACGGGAACCACGCCCACGTTGGGCTCGATGGTGGCGAAAGGGTAATTGGCCGCCAAGCCTCCCTTGTTGGTGAGGGCCGTGAAGAGCGTGGATTTGCCCACATTGGGCAGGCCGACGATGCCGATTGAAAGTGCCATGGAGCAACTCCTGATGTCGTGGCGGACGGAGCCCTATACGCTGATCAAACCCAGCTGGGCGATTATGTTCGTGGCGAGGATGACTACGAGCAGGACGGGGGCCACGTATTTGACCATGACGACCCACGCCCGCTCCAGCTTGAAGGGCGAAGACTGCTTTATCTCCTCCACCAGCACCTGGGGTTTGATGATCCAACCGACGAAGATGACGGTGCAGAGGGCCACGATGGGCATGATGACCGAATTGCTGATGAAGTCGAAAAAGTCGAGCAGCGTGCTCCCCGCGCCGAGCGGTTCGATGAAGGAGAGGCCGTTATAGCCCAGATTGATGAAGATGCCCGAGGCGACCACGATGAGAAGGGTGGCGATGAGGCTCCGGCGTCGCGAGCAGCCGGTTCCATCCGTGATGATGGAGACGCATGCCTCGATGAGGCTGATGGCGCTGGTGAGCGCGGCGAAGAACACGAGCATGAAGAATCCGAAGCCGATGATGGGGGCCATACCGCCCATCTGTTCGAACACGCCGGGAAGGGTGACGAACATGAGCGAAGGGCCCGCCTTGGATGCGACGGCGTCGGCAGAGCCGAGCGCGATGAAAGCCGCCGGCACGATCATGGCGCCAGCAAGCAGCGAGACCGCCAAATCCGCCCCGCCGATCCAGGCCACGCTGCGCGGCAGGTTCTCTTTCTTATCGAGATAGCTTCCGTACGTGACCATGATGGCCATGGCGAGCGAGAGGCTGTAGAACATCTGCCCCAAAGCGCCGATGACGAGTTCGGGGCTGAATTTGCTGAAGTCGGGGGTGAGGTAATAGGCGATGCCGTCCATCGCACCCGGCCATATGGCCACATAGATGGCGATGGCGAGAGCGGCCAAGATGAGCAGAGGCATCATGATGAGGTTGGCCTTCTCGATGCCGCCTTTAACCCCCAGGGAAACGACCAAGAACGCCACGGCCATGAACAGGAGCATGAACAGAAGCGAGCTATCCGCGCTGGTGATGAAGGCGGTGAAGAAATCGCCGCCGTCGGCCAAGGCGGAGGGGGCATCCGTAAGGTAGCTGACCATGTATTTGGCAACCCACCCGCCGATGATGCAGTAGTAGGGCGTGATGATGAAAGGCACGGCCGTGGACAAGAT
Organism: uncultured Denitrobacterium sp.; assembly: GCA_905236045.1. Lineage (GTDB taxonomy): Bacteria > Actinomycetota > Coriobacteriia > Coriobacteriales > Eggerthellaceae > Curtanaerobium. Next base: position 888 of record CAJOOG010000013.1, on the reverse strand, counting down.
GCCGATGAACTTGTACTTCTTCCCGAAGGAACTGTAAGCCCCGATGACCGATTGGCCGGTCTTGCGCCCGAGCGAGGTCTCCAGCAAAAGCAGCGAGACGCCGAACGTGAAGACCAGCACCAGGTAGGTGAGAATGAACATGCCGCCACCGTACTTGGCCGCCAAGTACGGGAATCGCCACATGTTGCCCAATCCGACGGCGCTGGCCGCGGAGGAGAGAATGAACATCCATTTACCGGACCACGCAGCGCGGGCCCCTTTCGTCTCTGCCATATGCTGCCCTTACATTCGCATCAGAGAAGGAAGAAACCCGCGGAAATCTCGGCATGGCTTCCCATGAGGGAAGGAGCGCATCGCTCGGGCTGTTGCCCGACGACCTTCTGACGCTTCGCCTCTTCCTTGACCTTTTTGGCCTTCTTCTCCTTCTTTTTCTTCGTCTTCTTGCCCTTCTTCGGCCTCTTGGGTTTCTTGGGCTTTTCGCGCCGATCCGTCTCTTCGGGCGTTTCGGTCTCTTCCTCAAGGGGCGAGTCGTCATCGGCGGAGGCGACGGATGCGCGGGAGGAATCGAATGGGGGGACGATGGAGGGCGAAGAGACCGCGGAGGCCCGCGGGGTCGACGCTCCATGAGCGCCGACCGGGTCGGGATCGGGTTCCGGTTCCGGTTCGGGTTGCGGCGCAGGGGCCGGCTCGGGTTCGGATGCGGGTGCAGGCTCGGGCGCGGGCTCGGGCTCGGGCGCAGGTTCGGGCGCAGACGCGACTTCCGGCTCGGGCGCAGGTTCGACCTCGGGTTCCGGATCCGGCGCGGGCGCGGGTTCGACCTCGGGTTCCACCGCAGCCACCGGCGCAGGTTCGGGCTCTGGCACGGACGCGAGTTCAGCCGCTGGCGCG
>CAJOOG010000012.1 GCA_905236045.1 uncultured Denitrobacterium sp. | reverse complement strand
TGGTGAGCAGCGTGAGCAGCGTAACTGTAACGGTTGCGGCGAGCACCGACGAGCTTTCGGCTGCCATTGCGAGCGCCAAGGCGGCCCAGAGCGGCATAGCCGTGACCGATGACGCTTCGACGGTCGCGGCGGGGGCGAAATACGCTCCGGCGGCCGTCTCCGCCGCGCTCGACAGCGCGATCGCAGATGCAGAGGCCGTGCTGGGAGACGCGGATGCCTCGCAGGGGGAGGTAGACAACGCCGTAACGACGCTGCAGGCCGCGACCGCGACGTACGAGGCGTCGCTCGAGGTCGGCACCAAGACGGCCTCGAAGCAGCTTTCCGCCAATACCATCAAGCTTCGGAAATCTACCTTCGTCAAGACTGCGAACCGCACGCGCGCGCAGACCTTCGCCTTGGGGGCGAGCAGCACGAGCGGAAAGCTTGTCTACTCCGTGGGCAAGGCGGCTTCGGGTTCCGTTTCCGTGAGCGCGGCGGGCAAGGTGACGATTGAGAAGAACTGGACCGGCAAGGCCACGATAACCGTGAAGTCCCCGGCGACGAGCACGCATAAGGCGGCCGCATCGAAGAGCGTGGTCGTAAAGGTAAAGGCCGGCAAGCTGGCGACCCCGAAGGTCGTGAACGTGAAGACGCGCAAGCTTGAGATCTCGTGGTCCAAGATGGCCGGAGCCGACAAGTACCAGGTGCGTTACAAGCGCGTGGCGGCCAAGAAGTGGACCGCGAAGAATCTGGCCGGCACGAAAGCGACCTGGACGACCGGCAAGCTCGCGCGGGGAAAGACCTACCGCGTGCAGGTGCGTGCCTACGACAAAGAGACGAAGACCTGGGGCGCATGGAGCCCCGCAAAGAAGGTAAAGGTGCGGAAGTAGCGTTTGGGTCGGCCGCAGGATGAGGCAACCCGCCCGGGCGGTGAGACCGTCCGGGCGCTTGTCTTGTTTGGCGGGCGCGGTCCGCTCGCGGCTGCGCGGGGCGGGTTGTGCTACACTGCCTTCGCCGCCTTGCGCGGGCGGAATCCGCTTTTGGCGGATCGAGCAGGAAGGTACGGGCATGACGCATTGCAATCAGCCACCCACGCTCTACGTCGTCGTGCCGTGCTACAACGAGCAGGAGGTCCTTCCCCTTTCGAGCGACGCCTTCAGGGTTCAAGTCCAGGCCATGATCTCTGCGGGCAAGGTCGGTTCCGCAAGTCGCGTGCTCTTCGTCGACGACGGCAGCACGGATGGCACTTGGGAGCTCGTAGAGCGGCTCGCGCAGGAGGACCCCCTCTTCGAGGGCATCGCGCTCTCGCGCAATCGCGGACACCAAAATGCCCTGCTCGCGGGACTCATGGACTGCCGCGACCGCTGCGACATCGCCATCTCCATCGATGCGGACGGGCAGGACGACCCGGCTGCCATGGAGGATATGGTGGATGCCTACGCTCGGGGTTGCGAGGTGGTCTACGGCGTTCGCAGCGATCGCAAAACCGACACCGCCTTCAAGCGCAGCTCCGCCCGGGGCTTCTATCGGCTGATGGAGCGCATGGACGTGGAGACGGTCTACGACCATGCGGACTATCGGCTCATGTCCTCGCGCGCGTTGGATGCGCTGGCGCAGTTCGAGGAAGTGAATCTTTTCCTGCGCGGGATGGTGCCGCTGGTGGGCTTCACCTCCACGAGCGTCTCCTACGAACGCCGCGCTCGCCTGGCTGGCACGAGCCATTACCCGCTCTCGAAGATGATGGGTCTCGCCATCGACGGCATCACCAGCTTTTCGGTGAAGCCCATGCGGCTCGTGGGCTGTTTCGGGCTCGTTGCGAGCCTGCTCGGCATCATCGGCATCATCTGGGCTCTGGTGTGCGTCGCCATCGGGCAGACCGTCTCCGGCTGGGCGTCCGTCATCGTGGTCGTGAGCTTCTTCGGCGGCGCGCAGATGCTCTCGCTGGGCGTGGTGGGGGAGTATGTGGGCAAGACCTACCTGGAGTCCAAGCGGCGCCCCCGTTACGTCGTCTCGAATCGCACAAAGTAGCCCTTCTGTCGCGTTTGCCCACGTGCGGTGCATTTCATGCCATAATGCTGCAAACGGCGTATCGGAGGTGGCATGAAGAAGCTCATTGCACAGTTCATGAAATTCGGGGTGGTGGGCGTCATCGCCTTCTTCATCGATTACGGGCTGCTGGCCTTCTGCACGGAAATCCTGGGCATCAACTACCTGATCTCGGCCACCATCGGCTTCACCGTCTCCGTCATCTTCAACTACGCGGCCAGCATGCGCTACGTGTTCACGCACAAGGAGGGCATGAGCCGACGGCGCGAGTTCATCATCTTCGTCGTGCTTTCCGTCATCGGCCTGCTCATCAACAACCTTTGCCTGTGGGCGGGTGTGGAAGTGCTCGGCGTCCATTATCTCGTGACCAAGATCGGCGCCACGGCCATCGTGATGGTGTGGAATTTCGTGACGCGTAAAATCTTTTTGGATGCAGGCGGCGAAGCGGAGGGGGAGAGTCGATGAAGCACGTGGCCGCCGTCGTCGTAACGTACAACCGCAAGGAGTTGCTGCTGAAGGCCATAGCCGCCTTGCGGGCGCAGAAGCTGGCGCCGGGTTGGGCGCTTGACGTGCTGGTCGTGGATAACGCGAGCACGGACGGCACGGCGGAGGCAGTGGGGGG
>CAJOOG010000011.1 GCA_905236045.1 uncultured Denitrobacterium sp. | reverse complement strand
TTATTCCCACTCAATCGTGGCGGGCGGCTTGCTCGTGATGTCGTAGGCCACACGGTTCACGCCGGGCACCTCGGCCACGATACGGCTGCTTATGCGGGCCAGCACGTCGTAGGGCAGCTTCGCCCAGTCGGCCGTCATCGCGTCGGAGCTCTCCACGGCGCGCAGGATTACGGGGCGCGCGTAGGTGCGCTCGTCGCCCATCACGCCCACGCTGCGGATGTCGGGTAGCACGGCGAAGTACTGCCAGCAGCTATGCTCGCTGTTGCGCTCGCCGGTTTCCTCGAACAGGCGGGCGTTGTAGGCATCCAGCTCCTCGCGCACGATGGCGTCCGCGTTCTTCAGAATCTCCAGCTTCTCGGGACTCACGGCGCCGATGATGCGGATGGCAAGCCCCGGGCCGGGGAAGGGCTGGCGATGCACGATGGAGTCGGGCAGGTCCAGCGCCGTGCCCAGCGCGCGCACCTCGTCCTTGAAGAAGTGGTCGAGCGGCTCGATCAGGTCGAAGTGGACCCCCTCGGGAAAGGGGATCAGGTTGTGGTGGCTCTTGATGGTGGAGGCCTTGCCGCCCGTCTTGCGGGCGCCGCTCTCGATGATGTCGGGGTAGATGGTGCCTTGCGCCAGGAACTTCACCGGACGTCCCTCGTCGGCCAGGTCCTGCGCCACGGCGAAGAATTCCTTCCAGAACTGCGTGCCGATGATGCGCCGCTTCTGTTCGGGGTCGGTCACGTCGGCCAGCAGCCGGGCGTAGCGTTCCTCGGCATGCACATGCACGAAGTCGACGTCGAATTGCCTGGTGAAGACCTTCTCCACTTGCTCGGGCTCGCCCTTGCGCAAAAGGCCGTGATTCACGAAGACGCACGTCAGCTGCTTGCCGATGGCTCGCGAGCACAGGGCCGCCACCACGCTGGAATCCACGCCGCCCGAAAGCGCCAGGATGACGCGGTCGCGGCCGACCTGCTCGCGGATGTCGGACACGAGGGAATCGACGAGCCCCTCCATCGTCCAGCTCGGCTCCAGCCCGCAGATGTCGAAGAGGAAGTTCGACAGCATGTCGTTGCCGTAGGGGGTGTGGCGCACTTCCGGGTGGAACTGCGTGGCGTAGAAGTTGCGCTCGGTATCCTCCATGGAGGCCACGGGGCAGGTGTCGGTCGCGCTGGTTGCCGTGAAGCCCTCGGGCGCGGCCCTTACGGCATCGCGATGGCTCATCCACACGGTCTGCTCTTCGGGCGTGCCCGCCAGCAGGCGGCTTTCGCCTATCCGCGTGAGCGGGGCGGGGCCGTATTCGCCCTTCTCGGTGTGGCCCACGGAGCCGCCCAGGGCGGTGGCCATTATCTGCTGGCCGTAGCAGAAGCCGAGCACGGGAAGCCCCAACTCGAAGATGCCGGGATCCACGCGGGGCGCATCTTGTGCGTACACGCTGGCAGGGCCGCCGGAGAGGATGATGGCGCTCGGTTGCGCCTCGGCGATTTCCGCGGCCGTGGCGTCGCAGGGCATGATCTCCGAATAGACATGGAGGTCGCGCACGCGTCGGGCGATGAGCTGGCCGTATTGGGCGCCGAAATCGAGCACGATGATCTTCTGCATGGAAGCTCCTTAAGCTCATGGGGGAGCAACGGCGTTTTCCCGGGGGAGCGCAGTTGCCGTTTCGCTGCGTTTATCCTACACGTTTCGCGCGTTACGGCCCAAGCTATCCGCGGAATTCCCGCGAAAGCCGATTTCGGCTGCCATGACGCGCTATCATACCCCGCAAAGGAGCACCTCCGCAGTACCCTCTGCGTAACATCTCCTCAGTAGCGCCCGATCAAAGGCCGCGCATGCTCATCGAAATCCTCAAGGCGCTCTTTCTCGGTTTCGTCGAGGGCGTCTTCGGGTGGTCCCGCATCGTCGTAGGCGTCGTCGCGCTGGGGTATTTCGGGGCGAAGGCCCAGGGGCTGCTCTAGGCGGCTTCGGGTGGACGCGTGCCCGGGCTTCGGTCGGACGTCAATGCGCGGGACGAGCGCGGGACGAGCGCGGAGCCGACGCCGCGGACGGGGCGGGCGTTACGCTTCCTGCGCGGGATGCCAGGTCGTTCGCGCCTTCAGATGCTGGTCGATTATCGCCTGCGCCCCTTCGACGTCTCGATCGCGCATGCGCCCGATGAGCTCGATATGCTCGCGCGCGGCCCGCAGATAGCCGGAGATGTAGGTTATCTGGTAGCGGCGCAGGATGGCGGTCAGCGCTTGCACGGCGGGGGCTATCAGGTGGTTCTCGCTTCGGTCCACGATAAGGTCGTGAAGTTCCCACTCCGCGAAGGCCATCTCCTCGAAGGCGGCATGCTCGCCGCCGGATTCCAGCTGATTCAGGAAGGCACGGAAGCGCGCGTCCAGAGCGTCGAGCTCTTCGGGCTCTATATGCTCCATGCAGGTTTCCAGCGCAAGCTTCTCCAAGGCGCAGCGCACTTCGTAGGCATAGCGCATGTCCTGGGGGTCCACCGTCGTCACGAAGGTGCCCGCCCCATCGCGGATCTCGACCAGGCCCAGGGCCGCAAGCCGCTGGAGCGCCTGGCGCACGGGCGTGCGGGACACGCCGAACTCCTGCGTGAGGGCCACTTCTCCGATGGCGTCGCCGGGCTTGAGCTTGTTCAGCAAGATGCGGTTGCGGACCTCTTGGAAAACGATATCGGATTTGTTGCGTCTTGCGGGCACGGCCTCTCCTCTCTTCGCTCGGGGAGATGATACCGCTAGGCGGGCGTCGATGCAGATGTGGTTTCGGCGGCGGTCTCGGCTGCGTCGTCGGGAGTCGCTCCGGCCTCGTCTGCCCCGGCCTCGCCGGCGGCTTGGGTTTCGGCAGCCTGCTGAGATGCCACCTGGGCTTCGCTTTCCTGGCCGGTCAGCACGGCTCCGATCAGCTTCTTCAGACGATACCCCTCGTAGTCCGCGTTGTTGATCTGCACGTGCGCATGGTTGCCGTCGTCGTCTTCGGGCGTGTACTCGTCGAGCTGGATTCCGGATATCTCGCAGGCGATGTCTCGTACGCTCGAAAGCTGCGTCACGCCCGCCTCCACATGGTCCCCGGCGGCGACCAGGCAGTCGGTCGTGTGCAAGATGACGCAGTCCATCTCCGGGTGCCCGTCGGGCTGGATGTGGATTTCGATATCGTCGAGCTTGTCGTAGAGGCTGTAAGGGTGAACGAGGATGACGGTGCCGGAAACGGGTGCGTGCACCGCCGTGCCCGGTTTGGCGCCGACATCGACGGCGGTGTCCATGGCCGACCGGTCGGAGCTGCGCCAACAGTGCAGGGCATCGGTGTCCATCCAGCTGCTCAGGTCGCTCTGTTCGTGATTCACGCGCACGGACATGGCGGCCATGCAGGCTTCGTTGTCCGCGGCGGGAAGCTCGGTTATCATCTGCAGGGCGTAGCTGTAGGAGGCCTGGTGAAAAAGCACCCCGGTCGCATCCTGGGGGGCGATGGGGGAGCGGACTGCCATGTCGCCGATTGCGGCTATCTGGGCGGTCCGAAGGCGTGCAAGCTGTTGCTGTTCGGCCGTCTGCTCGCGCTCCGCCACGTCCTCGGAGGAGACGTCGTCCGCCGATCCGCTGCCGGAAGCGGAGAGGCCGCCGCGGAAGGGCGCGACGATCTGCTTGAAGGCGGATTTGACGTCCTGGGGGTGGGTCGCGCCGTATGCCACGCCTCCGCCGACGAGGGCGAGCGTCACGACCAGGACCACGATGCGTCCCGTATGGCGCTTCCTCCGGATGTGGGTTCTGGGGCGGCTGCTCGCTCCCCGCGCACTGCGAGCGTCGCTGCGATGCGCCCCGCCCGTGCGGGAGGATCTCTTTGCGGCATGTGCCGGTTTGCTCTTCAACTACTACTCCTTGTGTTCGGCCTCCTGCACTATACAAGGAGAAGCGTCCCGAAGGACGCCTCTCCATCAGATTAGTGCGACTTTCGCGCGATCGGCTCAGCGCGCTCATCGCCGCGGGCGGGAGCAGTGCGCTCGCGAGCCGGCATCCGGTGCGTCTCGCTAGGCGAGGGTGGCCGCCGGCGGATCGAGCTTCACGGTCTCGTGGTCTTTGCCGACCTCGTAGTCGATGTCCGCCTTCGACCAATTGGCGTATTCCGCCGTCACGGTGAACAGGGCGTCGGAAGAGGAGTTCAGGGCCGTCTCGCAGCTGTCCTGGATGACGCCGATGATGAAGCCGATGCCCACCATCTGCATGGAGATCTCGCTGGGGACGCCCAGAAGCGAGCAGGCGACCGGGATGAGCAGCAGGCTGCCGCCGGCCACGCCCGAGGCGCCGCAAGCGGAAACCGCGGCGAGCACGCACAAGATGACGGCGGAGATGAAGTCGACCTGGATGCCGAGTGTCTGCGCGGCGGACATGGACATGACGGTGATGGTCACGCAAGCGCCCGCCATGTTGATGGTGGCGCCTAAGGGGATGGACACCGAGTAGTTATCCGGGTCGCAGCCCAGCTTGCGGCAGAGCTCCAGGTTGATGGGGATGTTCGCCGCGGAGCTGCGGGTGAAGAAGGCCGTCAGGGCGGAATCCTTCAGGCAGCGCAGGACGATGGGGTAGGGGTTGCGGTGGAAGTTGAGGAGGGCGATGAGCGGATTGGTGCCCAGGGCGATGACGAGCATGCAGCCGACCAGGACCAGGATGAGCAGGCCGTATTCGGTGAAGATCTCCGGGCCGCTGGTGGACACGGCATCGTAGACCAGGCCGAAGACGCCGAACGGGGCGAAGGCGATTATCCAGCGCACCACCGTCTGCACGGCATCGGCGACGTCGGCGAAGAGCTTCTTGGTGCCCTCGCCGGCGGCGCGAAGCGCCACGCCGATAAGGCAGGCCCAGGCGAGAATGCCCAGGAAGTTCGCCTCGGAAAGCGAGCCCACCGGGTTGCTCACCACGTTGACGAGCAGGTTCGAGATGACCTCGCCCACGCCGGAAGGCGCCGTCTTATCGGCTGCCTCCACCCCTTGCAGCGTGAGCTCCATCGGGAAGAGGAAGCTGGCGCAGACGGCGACGATGCCGGCGATGAAGGTGCTCAGCAGGTACAGCACGACGATGCGCTTCATGGCCCCGGATTTGGTGGCGTTGCACAGCGCGCTGATGATCAGGAAGAAGACGAGCGCGGGGGCCACTGCCTTCAAGGCCGATACGAACAGCGTGCCGAGCAGCGCGATCCACTCGTTGCCGGGGGCGACGAGCGCGATGACGGTGCCCAGAACGAGGCCGCACAAGATGCGCAGGATCAGGCTCCACGAATTCCATTTTTTCCAGATTGCTTTCACGATAGCATCCCTCCCGGATCGGATTCCAACTCGGGTATTTTCCCCCAGCACTCCACTTCGCGCAAGTGCGGCTCGTGCGG
>CAJOOG010000010.1 GCA_905236045.1 uncultured Denitrobacterium sp. | reverse complement strand
GGCGGGCCTCATCCCGCGCCGTCGAGCAGGATGGGGGAAGGAGGGCCGAGTGCGGGTTGAGATCTGGTGCCCGAGGTGGGATTCGAACCCACATGTCCGTTAAGACAGCGGTTTTTGAGACCGCCGCGTCTGCCGTTCCGCCACTCGGGCATGCAGCTGATTATAATCAACTTCGCGGTGAAATGTGAAAGCAGCCTGAATGCACGCAACCTTCACTGAATTCATAGCTCGGGGGAGTACAATAGCGCGATAACATACAGCTGCAGGCCATGAAGGGACTTGTATGTTCGCAAGTAAAGAACCCATCGGCAAACATGGAGCTGCGCCGAAGGGGCAGGCCAAAGACAAAGAGGACCAGACTACTCCCTACAATGTCGGATACGCGGGGGCGAATGCATCTGCGGCCGCCGCGTCGAAGAGAGAGAAGAAGCGCAATGCCGGCAAGATCGCGGGAATCGTCATCGCTGTCATCATCGCCGTGCTGGCCGCCGTGTACTTCGGGGGCTACGCTTTCTTCACGTCTCATTTCTTCCCCAATACGATGCTGGGGACCAAGGACGTCTCGTACAAATCCGCCGACGAGGCGGCGGATTTGGCCAACGAGATCGGGTCGGACTATTCGGTCACGGTCGTAGGCGATGGGCTGAACTTCACCATCGATTCCGCGGATGCGGGCGTGACGGTGGACGGTTCGTCGGTGGCCACATCGGCGCTCGACGACAATAACGCCTGGATGTGGCCCGTCGAATTCTTCCGCATTCACGACGAGACCTCCAACCTCTCGACGAAGTTCGACGAGGGCGGCTTGGGCACGGTGGTGGCCACCTATGTGGACGACTTCAATGCCACGGCCGCCGAGCCGGTGAATGCGTCGGTCGCCTTCTCCGATGCGGATGCCGCTTTCGTCGTCATTCCCGAGTCCGCCGGGACGAAGGTGGACTTGCCCTCCGTCATCTCGGTCGTTACGGCGGCGATTCCCGCTATGCAGACGACGGTGCAGCTCGACGCCTCGCAGCTGGTGCAGCCGACGGTCCTTTCGGACAATGCCGCGCTCATCGCGGCGCGCGATACGGCCAATGACTACCTGAAGGCGGATTTCGATTTGGTGCTGGGTTCCACGGCGATAAGGGTCGGCGAGGTCAGCCCCGTCGAGATCGCGCAGTGGGTGGGCATCGGAGAAGATTTGGCCGTCATCTTCGACGAAGAGGCCATGTACGCCTGGATCGACACGCTGGCCGACTCGGTGGATACCGTGGGGACCACCCGCACCTACGTGGGCGCGGATGGCTCCACCTATACTTCGAGCGGGGGGACGTACGGCTGGAAGGTGAATCGCGACGACCTGAAGGCGGACATCCAGGAGGCCATCGCTGCGAGCCGGACCGAGGCGCTGACGATCCCCTGCGACAGCGAAGGCTACACGTGGACGGGGCAGGGCCAGCCCGACTGGGGTGCGCATGCCGAAGTGGACATCTCCGCGCAGCACGCGTGGTTCTTCGACGCCAACGGCACGTTGCTGTGGGAGTCCGATATGGTCTCGGGTAAAACCGGGCACTCCACCAACATCGGCATCTTCCGCATCCTCTACAAGAAAAGCCCCGCCACGCTGACCGGAGACATCGTGGCATCCACGGGCCAGCCCGAATACCAGACGCCGGTGACGTACTGGATGCCGTTCACCTCGGGCGGCCAGGGCTTCCACGATGCTACTTGGCGGAGCAACTTCGGCGGCAGCATCTACATCAACAGCGGAAGCCATGGCTGCGTGAATCTGCCGTACTCCGCGGCGGAGAAGCTCTATTCGCTCATCGAGACGGGCAATGCCGTAATCGTGCATGACTAGCGTGCGGGCCCAGCGTGCGCCGCGCGGGCAGCAGCCGACGGCGCCTAGAAGAAGAGCGCCTTCCCGCCGATGGCGATGAGGACGAAACCGCCGACGATCTGCGCACGTGCGCCAAGCTTGTCTCCGAACCGTCGCCCGATCCCCAGCACGGCCGAGCAGAGCGCAAAGGTGCAGGCGGCGATGATGCTGGCGGAGAGGAAGATGTTCCCTTCCGTGGCGGCGAAGGAAACGCCCACGGCCAGCGCGTCGATGCTGGTGGCCATCGCCTGCAGCAGCACGACGGGCAGCGTGAGGGTGCCGCGCACCGCCGCTTCGTCGGATTCCAGGTCCTCGTGAAAACCGTCCCATGCCATCTTCGCGCCGATGATGCCCAGGATGACGAAGGTGAGGACGCCTGCGAACTGCTCGATGAGGCCGCTGGCAAGCGAACCGAGGAAGTAGCCGATGGTGGGCATGAGGCCCTGGAAGAGCCCGAAGGCGATGGGCTGGGAGAGGGCGCGGCGACGAGTCATGCCGGGATTGGCGAGCATGTTCGCCAGCGTGACGCTCATGGCGTCCGCGGAGAGCGCTGCTCCGATGAGGACGATCTCGAGCGGTCCCACCTCTTCACCTTCCTTGGCAATGAAAAAGCCGTCGGCCCGATGGCACGCGGCTTGGGGATTCTGGTGGGCGATGCAGGGTTCGAACCTGCGACCTACTGCTTGTAAGGCAGCCGCGCTCCCGCTGCGCCAATCGCCCGAGGCCCGTACATTTTTGCATAGTGCGTTCCACCGCGCAAGCAGGAAGCCGCAGGCTGCAAGCGAATTCCAAGCCGGGGGCTAACCGCGGAGGCTTTCCGTGAACGGGGGGCGGCAGATGCCGTGCTCCGTCACTATCGCGGTTATCAGGCTGTGATCGGTCACGTCGAAGGCGGGGTTGAAACACTTCACCGTGCTCGGGGCCATCGGGCGTTCGTAGAACTTGGAGCGGATTTCCTCCGGGTCGCGCTCTTCGATGGGGACGTCTGCTCCGGTCGCGCAGGTGAAATCGATGGTGCTCGATGGGCACATCACGTAGAATGGCACCCCGTAGTGCGCCGCGATTATCGCCAGCCCGTTCGTTCCTATCTTGTTGGCGACGTCTCCGTTGGAGGCCACGCGGTCGCAGCCGACGAAGCAGGCTTGCACCCAGCCCTCGGCCATCACTACGCTTGCCATGTTGTCGCAGATGAGGGTTGTGTCCACACCGGCTCGGTCGAGCTCGTAGGCGCTCAGGCGCGCCCCCTGCAGCAGCGGTCGCGTCTCGTCGACGAACACCCGGAAGTTCATGCCCCTCTCGCGTCCTAGGAGCAGGGGACCCAGCGCGGTGCCGTACTCGCTGGTCGCAAGCGGGCCCGCATTGCAGTGCGTTATCAACCCCCAGCCGTCTTCGATAAGCTCCAGCCCGAATTCCGCCATCGCACGGCAACAGGCGATATCCTCCTCCTGGATGGTCGCCGCCTCCGCCCGCAGGGCGCGCAGCATATCGAAACGCGCCTCTCCGGCATGCTCGCGCACGACGTTCATCATGCGGTCGAGCGCCCAGCCCAGATTGACCGCCGTCGGACGACTCTGCGCCAAATAGTCGCGCAGCCGCCCCATCCCCTCCACGAAGTCCGGCCCTGCCGGCGCCTCCCAACTACGGGGGCCAGGGGCGGGTGCGACTTTCTGCGCTAAGGTGCAGAAGGCGAAGGCGGCGAAGATGCCTATGGCGGGCGCTCCCCGGACGGCAAGGCGCTCGATTGCCGATCGACATTGCTCGGGCGTGTCCGGGTGCAGGCGTTCCTCAGAGGCGGGCAGCTTCGTCTGGTCCAGTATCGACACCGCGATGCCCCCGCGGGCGAGGCGCGCATTTTCACAGGCCATTTCTTCTCCTTGCGGCGTCGATGCTCTTCGGGCTCATTGCAGGCTGGCTATGCGCTCGTCGACGTTTTCGGGCGGTATGTCGAAGATAAGCGAGAACTCGTCGCGCACGCGGTCCTGCGCGGAACGCAGGATGCCGTTGTCGCTCGAGGAGACCTTATTGCCGATATCGAGCAGGTCCTGTTTGTGGGCGGCGAAGGCCTTCACCAGAAGCAGGAGCTCCACTTCCGTGCCGCCGTGCAGCACCTGTTTGGCGTGTTCCTTGCGTGCGGTGCTGTCCGAGATCCAGGGGGCTTCTCGCCCGGCCGCCTCGCGGATATAGGCCGTGGCCTGCTCCTGGTCCGGCAAAGCGCGCATGCGGGAGACCAGGGCCTCGTTGTTCATGGGGACGAGCAGCTTGGTGCGGTCCTTGTGGACGGGCACCAGGATGTAGTAATCGTCGTCCTTGCGTTGTTCTATGGCGTCGATACGGCAGGCTCCGTTGCTACCGTAGATAACCGTGTCGTTCAAGTGAAAAATAGTCATTAAATCATCTCCAAAGCTATTTTACCACCCCTGCATTCGTCTTCCCAAACCTCCTCCATAAATGCAGGTCCTGCATGTTGTGTGCCGGTTGCATGTTGTCAGGCGCCACACGTTCGCCTCACGCTCTCCCTCGCGGGCCTTCGGAGGTTCGCACGTGGGTTGCATGCGGTTCGCACGTGGGGCGCACGTATGGGGTGTTTGCGGGGAGAGGCCCATCGGAGTTCCTGCACGTGCGGGTGTCGTGGCATAATGGCGCCCATGAGCGAATACATCGAAGGAAAACGACCCGTCATCGAAGCCTTGCGCTCCGACATGCCCATTGCGAGCGTGCTGGTGGCCGACAATCTGCAACGCGACGGGCTCGTGAAGGACATTCTGCGTAAAGCCAAGGCCCAGGGCATCGCGGTGAAGTTCGTGCCGCGCGGGCAGCTCGACGGGAAAAGCGAACGCGGGAGCCACCAAGGCGTCATCGCTCAGACGGCGGCCTTTCCCTATGCGCGTCTCGGCGATGTGCTCAAGCGGGCTCAGGCGCAGTTCGACGACAAGGGCCGAGCGCTGATCGTGATGCTCGACCACATCACCGATGCGGGCAATTTGGGGGCTATCGCCCGCAGTGCCGAAGTGGTGGGAGCCGCGGGCCTCGTCTTGCCCAACAAGCGCAGCGCCCGCGTGACGGCGTCCACCTACAAGAGCAGCGCCGGGGCCATCGCAAGCATTCCCGTCGCGCAGGTGGCGAACCTCAAGCAGACGCTCGAACGCTGCAAGGAAGAGGGCTTTTGGGTGGTCGGCGCCAGCGAGAAGGCCCCCCGGGGCATTTGGGAGGCGAACTTCGAGGGCAGAATCGTGCTCGTGATGGGCGGCGAGGGCGAAGGGCTTGCGCGTCTGACGCAGGAGACCTGCGATTTTCTGGTCGCGCTGCCGCAGGAGGGCAAGACGGCCAGTCTGAACGTCGCGCAAGCGGCAACGGCCTTTATGTACGAGTGGCTGCGCCAGAACCGGCCCGATTGATCGCATGGTCTGCGCTCTGGGCAACGGCTTGGCGAAGCCCCTCGAGCCGGGGGCGGGCGTGATCTGCCATATAACATCGCTGCCCAACGTTCTGCCGTCGGGTGCTCTCGGCATTGGTGCTGGTGCGGCCGGGAACTCGGGTGCGGCCGGGAACTCGGGTTCGGCCGGGAACTCGGGTTCGGCCGGCGGCGCATTCGCCTCGGCGCCGGGCACGCTCGGTGCGCCGGTGCGTCGGTTCGTGGATTGGCTCGCACGAGGCGGCTATCGCTACTGGCAGGTCTTGCCGGTGAACCCCGTGGACCGTTGCGGGTCGCCCTACGCCGGGGCATCGGCTTTCGCAGGGGAGCCGCGCTTGCTGGAGCAAGGGGACGTCGGTCTCGAAAGCGCAGACGGATGGGGACGCCCGGACCCCGCGCCCCTCGCGGACCCATCCGGCCCCGTGGACCCCGACTGGCTGGCGCCCTTCGCGACCTTCCGCGCTCTGCAGGAGCGGATGGGCGGCATCCCGTGGGCGCAGTGGCCCGTCGAGTTCCGCAGCTGGCATCCCTCCCTCACGAAGCGCCCCGAACTTCACGATGCCATCTGCCGCGAGAGCGCCCTGCAGCGTCGCTTCGATGAGCAATGGCAAGAGCTGCGCACGTATGCCCGCGAACGCGGTGTTTGCCTAATCGGAGATATTCCCATGTACGTATCGCTCGAATCGGCGGACGTCTGGCAGCATCCGGAGCTCTTCGCGCTCGACGATGCGGGTGCGCCTCGCATGGTGGCGGGATGTCCCCCCGATCCGCTGGCAGAGCAGGGTCAGATTTGGAACAACCCCACTTACGACTGGGAAGCCCTGCGCCAAGACGGCTACGACTGGTGGCTGCGGCGTTTGAAGCGTGCCCTCGGGCTCTACGATTACGTGCGCCTGGATCACTTCCTGGGCTTCAGCGCCTACTATGCCATCCCCGTCGGTTCCACGGCGCGGGAAGGGGTCTGGTTGCCCGGTCCCGGCCTGGACTTCTTCGAGAAGGCCCGCGCCGAGCTGGGCCCGTTGCCGCTGATAGCGGAAGATCTGGGGCCCGTCACGCAGGAGGTGCGCGATCTGCTGGAGCAGACGGGCATCCCGGGCATGCAGGTGGTGCAGTTCGACGATCCGGGGCCCCTCGATGCCAGGTGGCGTCCCGAGCCGGGAAAACTGCTCTACGCCAGCACGCACGACACATCCACGTTGGTCGGGTGGTTGGAGTCCGACCTGGGGGTGTCGGCGCGAAAAGCTCGCACCCTCGCGCGGAAGCTGCGGGAGAAGATGCTCGCAAGTGGGGCTGCGGTGGTGATGTTCCAGCTGCAAGACGTGCTGGGCTTGGACGACGCTGCCCGCATGAACACTCCCGGCGTCGCGGAGGGCAACTGGCGCTGGCAGGCGGACGACCTGGATGTGGGTCGGTAGCGCAGCACGGGACGCAGCCCTGCGCACGCGAGGTGCTTCCGCGGTCCTCCTCGGGGGGCTTTTCGGGGCTTTCCCGCGCGATGCGAGATACTGCGTTACACGTCTGTAAATTCTCGCGTCGGAGTCGTGGGCGGCTCGCTATACTGGGCGCGTTGAGGCGTTTTTTGGAGAGGTAGATTTCATGGGCGGATTTTTCGGGGCGGCATCGCATCGCGATGTCACAATCGACGTGTTTTTCGGTGTGGATTACCATTCGCATTTGGGAACCAAACGAGCGGGTATGGTGGTGAAGGACGACGAAGGCGGGTTCCAGCGTCAGATTCACTCCATCGAGAACACTCCCTTCCGCACGCGATTCGAGAAGGACCTCGCGGACTTCCACGGAAAATCCGCCATCGGCTGCATCAGCGATTCGGACCCCCAGCCGCTCATCGTGCGCTCGCGTTTGGGCACCTTCGCCATCGCGACCGTGGGCTGCATCGGCAATGCCGAGGAGCTGGTGGATCGCTTCAGCGGGGAAGGCGTGCAATTCATGGCCATGGGCTCGGGTGCGGTGAATTCCACCGAGCTCACCGCCATGCTCATCAACCAGAAAGACAATCTGGTCGAGGGCATCAAGTTCGCGCAGGAGACCATCGACGGGTCGCTGACGGTGCTCATCATGACCGAAGACGGCACGTTGGTCGCGGCACGCGATCGGATGGGGCGCCTGCCGGTGCTCATCGGGCGCGACGACGATGGCTACAGCGTGGCCTTCGAGTCCTTCTCCTACGGTAAGCTGGGCTATCGCGACGAGCATGAATTGGGCAGCGGCGAGATCGTGAGCATCACCGCGGACGGCTACGAGATCTTAGAGCAGCCGCGCGACGAGATGCGCATCTGCGCGTTCCTGTGGGTCTACTACGGGTATCCGAACAGCACCTACGAGGGCGTGAATGTGGAGACCATGCGTTACCGCAACGGTGCGATCATGGCGCGTGAGGAAGCCGCGGCCGGCAGATTGCCCGACGTGGACAGCGTGGCCGGCGTGCCCGACAGCGGCCTGCCCCACGGCATCGGCTATGCCAACCAGTCCGGCAAGCCCTTCGAGCGTCCCTTCGTGAAGTACACGCCCACCTGGCCGCGTTCCTTCATGCCCGCCAACCAGTCCATGCGCAACCGCATCGCGCACATGAAGCAGGTGCCGGTCCACGAGCTGATCGACGGCAAGAGGCTCCTGCTGGTGGACGATAGCATCGTGCGCGGCACTCAGCTGCGCGAGACCGTGGACTTCCTCTACGGCGCCGGTGCCGACGAAGTGCACATGCGCAGCGCCTGCCCGCCGATCATGTACGGCTGCAAGTACCTGTCCTTCAGCCGCTCGAACAGCGATTACGAGCTCATCGCACGCCGCAAGGTCATCGAGCTGGAAGGCGAGGAGGGCGAGAAGTACTTGGACGAGTATGCCGACAATCGCACCGAGCGCGGTCAGTGCATGCTGCGCGCCATCTGCGAGGAGATGGGCTTCAGCTCGCTTTCCTACCAGACGCTCGACGGCATGCTCGAGGCCATCGGCATCGATCGCGAGAAGATCTGCACCTACTGCTGGGACGGGCGGGAGTAGGGTTTCCCGGCTGCGGGCCGGCTGCAGGCAGCGGCCGCGTTCTCCTATGCGGCCATGCCCGTCAGCGAAACGCCGATGAAGACCGGCGCTGCGCCGACGAGGAAGCCGAGCATCGCCTGGCGCCTGTCGTGTGCATGCAGCAGGTGCGGCAAGAGCTCGAACACGAGGATGTAGAGCAGCAGCCCCACGGTCAGCGTGATCATGAAAGCCACGATGCCCTCGTCGATGGTGCCGCGCATGGCGCGCATGATCAACCCGCCGACGAAGGTGGAGAGCGCCGCCGTGCTCAGCACGGCGACCCGTTTGCCGACGGGCTGGTCGCTCACGCCCGCGTAGACGATCATGCCCATGGGCACGTTGTGCACGCCGATGCCGAACGCCAACATGAGCGCAAGGGCGAGGTCCTCGGTGGCGGTTGCGTATACCGACATGCCTTCCACGATGTTGTGAAGGGAGAGCGCGATGGTGGCGGCTATGCTCACATGCAGAGCCGTGTCGTGCGCATGGCCCCCGGGCGTGGGTCCGGGGGGCTCCGGCAGGAACCGGTCGAGGGCGGCGAGCAGTCCCACGCCGGCCACGATGCCCAAAAGGACTTTCGGCCAGCCCAGCTCCTGCGCGCCTTCGACGACCTCGGGCAGCAGGTCGCACACGAGCAGCACGGCGATCGCGCCGGCCGCGACCGCTATGGAAAGCTTGCGAATGCGGTTCTGGTTGCGGGCGCATCCGGCGACCGCCGCGCCCGCGAGCACGAACAGGCCGAGGAGGAACGTGATAGGTAATGCCATTTGAGAACCTTTCTCATATTGAAACGATGCTATACTAACACACCTGATAATGGTTCTCAATTCGAATACGGGAAATGCTCTCATTCACGAAACGTCGGAGGTTGACGATGGCCGGCACGGGATACAAGACGAAGCAGCGCATGCTGGTGGAGGACTACCTGCGCGGCTTGAAGGGCACGCATATAACCGCGAAGGCTCTGTGCGAGGGGCTGCAGGAGAGAGGCGTGAAAATAGGCGCCGCCACGGTGTACCGGCAGCTCGATCATCTGGTGGAAGACGGCGTGGTCCGCAAATACCTGCTGGGCCCCGGCGATGCCGCCTGCTTCGCCTACGTAGGGCAGGGCGGCTGCGAGCACGAGCATTGCTTTCACTGCGTTTGCACCGAATGCGGCAGGCTCTACCACGTGGAGTGCGACGACCTAGCGCATATCTCGGAGCATCTGGCGCACGAGCACGGCTTCACCATAGATCCGCAGCGCACGGTCTTCTACGGCATCTGCGATGCGTGCGCGGGCGTAAGGTGAATGAGCTTGGCAGACCGACCGGGCCAACCCCCGTCGTCTATCCGCGCTTCACGCCGCCGCCCGCGCTCGCTGCGGCGACTGCTTATAATGGGCGCATAATCGACCGAGGGAAGGGCGAGGATGCGAATCTTCATTGCGCTGGCATTGCCGGGGAAATTCGTGCGGGAGACGGCTGCCGTCGCGCGGAAGCTGGGCGCCGCCGTGCAAGGGCGCGTCTTGGCGCCGGATACCTATCATGCGACCTTGGCTTTTTTGGGCGAGATTGACGAGGCGGGCGTGCAATCGGCCATGGACGCACTCGATCGCGCCTGCGCGGGTGCGGTGCCGGTGAGCTTGCATGCCGAGGGCCTGGGCAAGTTCGGGCGCGCGGACGATGCCACGTTGTGGTTGGGGCTGGCGCAGCATCCCGATCTCGTGCGGCTCGCCTGCCGGGTGCGCGAGGAACTGGCGGCTGCGGGGCTGGCCTTCGACGAGAAGCCCTTCAAGGCGCACGTCACGCTCATGCGCCGGGCGCGTCTTCCCGAAGAGAGGACCTTCGAGCTGCCCTTTCCCGAAGACGCCTTGTCCCGCAAAGTCGTGCTGGTCAAAAGCGAGCTGAGCCAAGAGGGCGCCACGTACAAACCGCTCTACGAGGTGGACCTGGACCGCACGGCTACCGACGCCGGCAATCCGGGCATGCCCGCGGGCGTCGCGGGCGAGGCCATGCTCGACCGCATGAACGAAAGCCATGCGGACTTCACCAACTGGGCGCTTGACTTCCTCGCGTTGCGCCCGGGTATGGTCGTGCTCGACGCGGGGTGCGGCGGCGGGGCCACGCTCGCCCGCCTGGATGCCCGTTGCGGCGGCGGCTCGCGCATTATCGGCATCGACTATTCGCCGGTGTCGGTGGCCAAGTCGCGGGAATTCAACCACGAGGCGCTCCGCGCCGGCCGCGTGAGCGTGCAGCAGGCGAGCGTGGATGCGCTGCCCTTCGAAGATGCGACGATCGATGCGGCGGTGTCGGTGGAGAGCCTCTATTTCTGGCCGAGCGCCGAAGACGCCCTGAAGGAGATTCTGCGCGTGCTGAAGCCGGGAGGGCGCGTCCTCATCGTGATGGAAATCCACGAGAGCGCGGATTTGCCGGAGAGCGTGCGCGAGAACATCCGCGCCTACAACCTGTTCGTGCCCACGCTGCCGGAGATGGAGCAGCTGCTGTGCGATGCGGGGGCCGAAGAGGTGGTCGTGCACACTCGTCCGGGCCTGACGTGGTTCGCCGCGGAAGGGGTCAAGGGGCTTTAGGGGCGCCGCGGGCGGGGTGCTTCCGAGGGCTGCGGAAAGGCGGATATGGGCGAGAAGCGCGACAGGGTACGCGAATTGCGCGACCAGCTGAGCTCCCGGCTGGGGGAGCGGGCCGCGTTCAGCAGCGCGGTCTATAGGGATGCGCCCATCATCATGACGGCCAGCCAGATGAGCTCCCTCCTTCCCGAGGAAATCCGCGAAATGCGCCGTTTGCTGAAGGACCCGGCGCTGCGCCGCCTTTCAATCGCCGAGCGTTTCGTGGAGGAGGCCATCGTCCTGCAGGGCTGCGACGACGAGTTCTCGGGGCAGGCGGACTTCGAGTGCTATTTCCCCACGTTCGAGGACATGGACGACGCCCAGCTGCGCACCTACCTCACCTGGCGCGCCCGCGCCCGCCGAGGCGACGTGCGACCGACCAGCGTCTCTTATGTCTACGTATATCTCTACGAGCTCATCAACCATGTCGGCATCGAGGACGATCTGCAGGGATGGAGGGCTTTGCGGGCCTTCGCGGATGCCTATGCGCGGATAGATGCCAAGATCTTGCGCCTTGCCGACCAATGGGCAGACGACTATGTGGTCTATTACGGCTTGCCGGCCGATTTGCTCTCCCCCCGATTCGGCCTCGAGACGAGTCGGGCCCAAGAGGTGCTGCTGCATGCCGCCCTCCGCAGCGACGAGGAGTTGGCGCAGGCGTTGACCCGTCTTGGCGGGTACAACGTGGAGGCATCGGCTTTCGTTTCGCTGCATCGACGAGATTTCGATCGTGTGCTGGCTCGCGTGTACCGACGCATGGAGGAGCACTATGCGAAGACGGCGCGGACCTACGCGCAGCGCTTGCTGGGCAAAAGGCAGGCGCTCTCTTGCCGGCCCTTCGCCCGGGCGGTCTTCTCCGATGTGCTCGACCGCGACGATTACGCCTACGTGGCGGGGCTTTGCGACAAAGTCTATTGTCGCAACGGACGGTGGTCGCGCGTGCGCTATGCGGACGTGCAGAAAGCGAGCCGGCGAATAGGGAACCTGGTGAAGACCGTGGACGCCTGCATGCGGAAGCGTTACGGCGAGTGCAATCCCATCGAGGCCCCGATTACGATGAAGTTCGCGCTGAAAATCGTAGACGAGGAGGCGGCGGCGGTTCTGGCCGAGCGGAAGGTTGCCGAAGCGCGGGTGGTCCATATCGACCTGGGCAAGCTCGCGGCCATTCGCTTGGCGGCCGACCAGACGGCCGCCAAGCTGATAGTGGACGAAGTTGCCGACGAGCCGGGGCCGCAGCCGGACGCGGGACCGCAGCCGGAAGCGGGGATTGGCGGGGACGTCTCGGGTCCCGTCGCCGCGGCCGCGGACCTCGCGGACGAGGAGCTGGGCCTGTTGCGCGCCTTGCTCTCGGGCGGAGACGTGCGCTCCTTCGAACGAGAGCGCGGGGCGATGGCCTCCCTTTTGGCGGAATCCATCAACGAGAAGCTCTTCGGCCTCTTCGACGATATCGTCATCGATGCCGCGCAAGATCCGCTGCGATTGATTGAAGATTACCGCTCCGATATCGAGGCGCTTGTGCTATAGTTGCCTTTTGTAAGAACACCTGTTCGATGAGAAGGGAAAGCTTCGCCATGCCCGCCCGAGTGCCGCGTCGCATAGCCAATACCATCGTGAACTCGCTGAAAGGCGGGGTCGTGCCGCGTATCGGGCTGCCCTATATCGCGGTCGGGCGCGAAGCGGAGATAGACGCCCTGCTGCACGATGTGGACATCATCTCCGAGGGCGGCGCTGCCTTCCGCTTCATCGTGGGCAGGTACGGCAGCGGCAAGAGCTTCCTGCTGCAGATCATCCGCAGCTACGCGATGGACCGCAACTTCGTCGTGGTCGATGCGGACCTTTCCCCCGAAAGGCGTCTGCATGGTGCGGGCGGGCAGGGTCTGGCCACCTACAAGGAGCTCGTGCGCAATATGAGCACCAAGACGCGCCCGGAAGGCGGCGCGCTCACCCTCATCCTGGACCGGTGGATCTCCAGCGTGCAGAATGCCGTGGTGGCGGCAGGCACGCGCCCCGAAGACCCGGGTTTCGACGAGGCGGTGCAGGATCGCATCCATGCTGTGGTGGAGGCGCTTTCCGAGATGGTGCACGGCTTCGACTTCGCCCAATTGCTCACGACCTACTATCGGGCGCAGGTTGCCGGCGACGACGAGACGAAGGCGCGGGTGGCCAAGTGGTTCCGCGGCGAGTACGCGAACAAGACCGAGGCCCGGCGCGAGCTGGGCGTGAACATCGTCGTCTCCGATGACGACTGGTACGAATACCTCAAGCTCTTCGCGATGTTCCTGAAGCAGGCGGGCTACGCCGGCATGCTGGTGCTGGTCGACGAGCTGGTGAACATCTACAAGATTCCCAACGCCATCAGCCGCCAGTACAACTACGAGAAGATTCTCGCCATGTACAACGACACGCTGCAGGGGCGTGCCCGCTACCTGGGCATCATCATGGGGGGCACGCCGCAGGCGGTGGAGGACAGGCGCCGCGGCATCTACAGCTACGAGGCCCTGCGCAGCCGGCTCGCGCAGGGGCGCTTCTCGGCCGCTCAGCACAAGGACATGCTCGCCCCGGTCATCGAGCTGGCGCCCCTCACCTACGAGGAGCTGCTGGTGCTGGCGGGGAAATTGCAGGATATTCACGCAGGGCTCTTCGATTACGAGCCCGCGTTCTCCGACGAGCAGCTGGCGCTTTTCATCAAGACGGAGTTCGAGCGGGTGGGGGCCGGCACGCATATCACGCCGCGCGAGGTCATCCGCGATTTCATCGAGCTGCTCGACATCCTGCATCAGAACCCGGGTGCCACGATCGAGTCCCTCATGGAAGAGGGGATCGGCGCGGGCGCGGCTGCGGGCGCGGGGGCTGCGGGCGCGGG
>CAJOOG010000009.1 GCA_905236045.1 uncultured Denitrobacterium sp. | reverse complement strand
GGGGGCTGCGGGCGCGGGGGGCGCCGCGGGCCGGGTCGGCGAGCGCACGGCCGCGGACTTCGCCGACTTCCGACTCTAGGGTCGCGGCATGGACGCCTTCGCGCGGTACGCGCCCTTCATCCAGGATTTCATCTATCGCAACGGCTGGGATTGCCTGCGTGCGGTGCAGGTGGCCGCGGCCGATGCCCTTTTCAACACGGACGACAACGTGCTCTTGGCCGCTTCGACCGCCTCCGGCAAGACCGAGGCCGCGTTCTTTCCCATGCTCACGCTGCTCGAGGAGAAGCCCTCGTCTTCGGTGGGCATTCTGTACGTGGCCCCGTTGAAGGCGCTCATCAACGACCAGTTCGGGCGTTTGAACGACCTCTGCGAGGACGCGGGTATCCCGGTGTGGCGCTGGCACGGCGACGTTTCCGGCTCGCGTAAGGCCAAGTTGCTGAAGAACCCCGGCGGCATCCTGCAGATCACGCCGGAGTCGCTCGAGTCGCTGCTCCTGCGCAAGCACAGCGCGATTCCGCGGCTCTTCGGGGACTTGCGTTTCGTGGTGGTGGACGAGATTCACTCGCTCATGCGCGGCGACCGAGGCGGGCAGACCATGTGTCTGAT
Organism: uncultured Denitrobacterium sp.; assembly: GCA_905236045.1. GTDB lineage: Bacteria > Actinomycetota > Coriobacteriia > Coriobacteriales > Eggerthellaceae > Curtanaerobium. The sequence continues at coordinate 31,241 of CAJOOG010000009.1, read as the reverse complement.
AGAGCGCCTGGCGCGGCTGGCCGATGTGCGCCCGCGACGGGTGGGCCTTTCCGCCACGGTGGGGGACCTGCAGGCGGCGGGTGAATTCCTCGCGCAAGGATCCGGCCGCGATTCGCTGGTTCCCCGCATCGATAGCGGCCCGCAGCGATGGCGCCTGTCCCTGGAGCATTTCTACACGAGCGACCGGCAGGCTCCCGACGACGAGGTGGAGCCGGAACAGTATCAGGTGGAGATGGTCCCGCTTGCGGAAATGCAGACGTGCGAGGGAGGTGCGGGTGCACCCGCCCCCGCGGCGCTCGACCTGCCTCAGGAGGCCCCGACCTTCGCCTTCGAGCCGGCCACGGACACGGCCCCGGCCGCGGCGGACCCGGGTTTGGGCTACATCTTCGAGCACACGCGCGGGCGCAAGTGCCTGGTGTTCGCGAATTCCCGCGAGGAGGCGGAGGCCGTCACCACCACGTTGCGCTCCTATTGCGAGGCGCGCCGCGAGCCGGATCGCTTCCTCATCCACCACGGCAACCTCTCCAGCAGCTACCGCGAGACGGCCGAAGACGTCATGCGCGACGAGGACCTGTCGTCCACGACGGTGACCACGGCCACCCTCGAGCTGGGCATCGACATCGGCCGGCTCGAACGCGCCTTCCAGATCGACGCGCCTTTCACCGTGTCCTCGTTCCTGCAGCGCATGGGCCGCACCGGTCGGCGAGGGCAGCCGGGCGAGATGTGGTTTGTGGTGCGAGAGGACCGCCCCGAGCCGCGGGCGTTGCTAGGCGAGACCATCCCCTGGAAGCTGCTGCAGGGCATCGCGTTGGTGCAGCTGCATCTCGAAGAACATTGGGTGGAGCCCCCGCGCCCCCATGCTCTGCCCTTCAGCCTGCTCTACCATCAGAGTATGGCCACCCTCGCGAGTTGCGGGGAGATGACCGCGGCGGAGCTGGCCGGCCGCGTGCTGACGCTTTCTCCTTTTCGCAACGTGGAGGCCGAGGACTACCGGGTGCTGCTCGGGCATCTGCTGGAGACCGACCAGATTCAGACCACCGAGGAGGGCGGCCTCATCGTGGGCCTCGCGGGCGAGCGCGTGGTGAACAACTTCCGCTTCTACGGCGTGTTCGTGGAGAGCGAGGAATACACCTGCCGCAGCGATTCGCAGGAGCTCGGGACCATCGTGCAGCCGCCACCGATGGGCGAGAAGATCGCCATCGCAGGGCATACCTGGCTGGTGGAGGAGGTCGACCACGACCGACGCGTGGTCTATTGCACGCAGGTGAAGGGTCAGGTGCCGGCCTATTTCGGCGAGTGCGCGGGAGACATCCACACGCGCATCCTCGAGCGCATGGCGGGCGTGCTGGCGGAAGACGACTGCTATCCCTACGTGATGGGCAATGCCCGGGCGCGCTTGCGCCAAGCGCGGCAGACGGCGCGCAAGGCCGGGCTGCTCGAGAGGCCGCTGGTGAATCTCGGCGGCGACACCTGGGGGCTCTTCCCCTGGTTGGGCAGCTACGCTTTCCTGGCCCTCGAGCGCTTCCTGAAGCGCATATGCGCAGACGAGCTGAAGCTGCGCGGGCTCGATTCCTCGCGTCCCTACTTCCTGCAGTTTCGGATGGACAAGACCGAAGAGGAGTTCTGGGAGGTGCTCGGTCGCCATGCGCGCGAGGGCGTAGATCCCATGGAGCTGCTCTACCCGGGCGAGGTTCCCGTCTTCGAGAAATACGACCGCCTCGTCCCCGGCGAGCTCATCCGCAAGGGCTTCGCCTTCGGCGTCTTGGATGTGAAGGGCATGCTGGCGCGGGTGCTCCAGTGGGGCGCCGCCGCCGGGCGCCTGCATCCGCGGCTGACCTCGGGGCAGGGGGAGCGCGTATGAAGGAGAGGGTGTATGCGGCCATCGACCTGAAGTCCTTCTACGCCTCGGTCGAGTGCGCTGCCCGCGGGCTCGACGCCCTCGTCACGAATCTGGTCGTGGCGGATAAGACGCGCACGGAGAAGACCATCTGCCTGGCCGTCTCCCCTTCGCTCAAGGCGCTCGGCATCAGCGGGCGCGCCCGCCTGTTCGAGGTGGTCTCCCAGGTGGAGGCTGCCAACGCCCAGCGTCGGCGCAGGGCTCCGGGCGGACGTTTTGCGGGGAAGTCCTGCGATGCCCGAGAGCTCGCCGCCAATCCGTCGTTGGCTATCGACTACATCGTGGCGCCGCCCCGCATGGCTGCCTATATCGAGCGCAGCGCGGAGATCTTCCGCATTTATCTGGCGCACGTCTCGGCCGAGGACGTGCATGTCTACTCCATCGACGAGGTCTTCATCGACCTTAGCGGCTACCTGCGTCTGGCGGGCAAGACCGCGCACGATTTCACGATGACGCTCGTGAAGGAGGTGCTGGCGCAAACCGGCATCACCGCGACGGCGGGCATCGGCACCAACCTGTATTTGGCGAAGGTGGCCATGGACATCGTGGCCAAGCATGCCGAACCCGATGCCGACGGCGTCCGCATAGCGGAGCTGGACGAGGCGAGCTATCGGCGCCTGCTCTGGACGCACGAGCCGATAACGGACTTCTGGCGCGTGGGAAGGGGATACGCCGCCAAGCTCGAGCGCATCGGCATACGCACGATGGGGGACGTGGCTCGGGCCTCGCTGGGCGCGGCGGGCGACTGGCCCAACGAGGGGCTGCTCTACAAGCTCTTCGGGGTGAACGCCGAGTTGCTCATCGATCATGCCTGGGGCTGGGAGCCTATCACCCTCCCCGAGATCAAGGCCTACAGGCCCCAATCGCAGAGCGTGGGCGTCGGTCAGGTGCTCCAACGCGCCTACGACTTCGGCAAGGCGCGCATCGTCGTGCGCGAGATGGCCGATCAGCTGGCCTTCGATCTGGTGAAGAAGGGGCTGCTGTGCGATCAGCTGGTGCTCACGGTGGGCTACGAGAAGATGGACGCCTCGACGGGTTCTTCCTACGAGGGCCCCATGGCTCGAGACTATTATGGGCGCGTGGTGCCCAAGCATGCGCACGGCACGGCGAATCTGCCGGAGCCAACGAGCTCCTCGCGCGTGATGGTGGAGGCGGCCATGGCGCTTTTCGACGAGAAGGCCGATCCGCGTTTGCTCGTCCGCCGGGTGAATGTGACGGCCTGCCATGTGGTGGACGCGGACGGCTTCGACCGCGCGGCCGCCTTCGAGGGGGAGCAGCTGAGCCTGTTCGAGGACATGGAGGAGCTCGATGCCCGGCGCGAGGAGGCCCAGCAGGACTTCGATCAGGAGTATCGGATGCAGCAGGCCATCATCGAGGCGCGGGAGCGTTTCGGCAAGAACGCGGTTCTGAAGGGCATGGACCTGCTGGATGGGGCTACCACCATCGCTCGCAACGGCCAGATCGGAGGGCATCGGGCATGAGCGGGCGGACTTCGCAAGCGGCGGCGGAGCGCGAGGCGCTTGCGCGTTACGGGGACATCATCGACCTTCCGCACCCTGCTTCGCGCAAGCATCCCCGCATGGCCCGCGAGACGAGGGCCGCCCAGTTCGCCCCTTTCGCTGCCGTGGCAGGCCATACCGAGGCGATCGCCGCCGCTGCCGAGGAAGTGGCCGAAAAGGGGTCGATTTGGTCGGCGAGTGGGCGATGATGCGGATGTTTCCGGCGGGTAAACTGTGGAAGCCTCATGGAATTGAAGCGGTCCCGAGATGCCGTTTCGACCGTTTGTCGCGTCAAACGGTGCCTTTCGGGTTTCCCCATCTGAAATTCCTGATGCATCATTCATGGTAGGGAGGAAACGCGGGAAGACGGAACCGAATCCGCGCAGAGGAAACTCAAGGAGGAAACTTATGGCAAACGAAACGCTTCTCGGCAATCTCGAAGGCAAGGTCGCCCTCATCACCGGTGGCGCATCTGGTTTGGGCCTGGCTGCCGCCGAGCTCTTCATCGCCAATGGCGCCAAGGTCGTCATAGCCGATTACAGTCCCAAAGTCGAGGAGATCGCGGCGCAGATCGGCGCGACGGGCATCCTCGTGAACGTGAGCGTGGAGGAAGACGTCGAGGCGGCGGTGCAGTGCGCCGTGGATACCTACGGCAAGCTCGACATCTGCGTCGCCAGCGCCGGCATCGGCGGCGACAACCGTCCGACCGGCGAAGAGACGCTCGAGAATTGGAACAAGGTCAACGCCGTCGACTACACCGGCGTCATGATCACCGACAAATGGGCCATCCGCCAGATGCTCGAGCAGGGCACGGGCGGCTCGATCATCAACCTGGCCAGCATGTTCGGCCTGGTGGCCGTGCCCAACAACGTGGCCTATTCCGCCAGCAAGGGCGGTGTGGTGCAGATGACCCGTGCGGCAGGCGCCATGTACGCTCCCAACGGCATTCGCGTCAACGCCGTATGCCCCGGTGTCATAAAGACCCCGCTCATCGACGAGGAGAATCGCAAGCTCTACAGCGATCTCCATCCCATGAAGCGCTTGGGCGAGCCCGAGGAAGTGGCCAAGCTCATCTGCTTCCTGGCCTCCGATGACGCTCAGTTCATCACCGGCACTGCCATCGCCATCGACGGTGGCTACACTTGCGTGTAAACTCGAGGAGATTCCCGCAGGACTCCAACGAGAGGGAGGGGCAGTGGATACGTCGGCGTTTCGGTCTCTATCGTATGGGATGTACATCGTCTGCGCACCGCGCGACGGAAGGGCGCCCGCCGGTTGCGTGGTGAACACGTTCGCGCAAGTTACTTCCGCGCCCGCACGGGCGAGTGTGGCCATCAACAAAGACAACGCCACGTGTGCTGCCGTGCGCCAGGCGGGGCGGTTCACCGTCGCGGTTCTCGACGAAACCGCCCCCATGGAGCTCGTCGGCGCCTTCGGGTTCCGCTCGTCGGAGGATATAGACAAGTTCGACGGAGTGGCGACGGGCGTCGATGGGGCAGGCGTTCCCTACGTGGTAGAACACGCCTGCGCACGCTTCTCGGTGAAGGTCGAAACCACGCTTGACGTGGGTTCGCATGTCTTGTTCGTGGGCAGCATCGAAGAGGCGCAGGCTCTTTGCGCTGAACCTCCCATGACCTATGCTTACTATCATGAGGTGAAGGGCGGCAAGACCCCGCCGAAGGCTTCTTCCTACATTGCGGAGGAGCCGTCCGCGCCTGCTGCCGCGTCTGAATCCGCCACGCCGGCAGCGAAACGCGTTGGCTGGCGCTGCACCCTTTGCGGGCATGTGGAATGGGTCGACGAGCTGCCCGATGATTTCGTCTGCCCGCTCTGCGGAGCCGCCAAAGACCTTTTCGAGCGCATCGAGGAATAGCTCTGCGCCGTAGTGCGGCCGAGCGGGGCGGACGTTGCGTGCGAGCGCCGGGTGCGGAGCGCGGGCATGCCTCCCGGGAGAGCTAATGGCGGTTGCGCCCGAAGCTGGTCGCGGTCATGACGGCTACCGGCGTGCCCAGCTCGTCGGTGACCTTCACTGTGTAAAAGCCCAGCGTGCGCCCCGATTTGTCCACGTCGGAGGTGGCGCGCAGCGTCTTGCCCTTCGGCTTGCCTATGAAACGGATGTCGTTGTCCACGGCCACGGTCGGCTCCTCGCCTATATTGCTCGCTATGGCCAGCGCGAAATCCGCCAAGGTGAAGATGGCCCCGCCCATGACGCCGCCTTGCGCGTTGAGGTGGATTTCGGCGATGTCGAACTCGCACACGGCATGGCCGCATTCGGCTTCGACGACGCGGCACCCGCAGGCTTCGGTGGCGAAGTGATCGTTGGCGAAATAGTCGCGCACTGCGGCGATAGGGCAGTCTTGGTCTATCATGGCGCATCCTTTCGAAAGAGATGGCAAGCATGATACCCGAAATCGCCCTCCGGTCTTGGAGAAATGGTCGCGCTTCGCGCGAGGGAGCTTCTCGGGGAGGATGGCGCAAGCTATGCTGGAGCGCATGAAGAAGGGGAAGGACACTCTCAGAAAGGCCGCGCGGGTAATTTCGATTGCCCTGATGGTTTTCGGCGCCAGTGCGCTCGCGGGCTACTGGACGCTCGGCGCGGGAGGATTGGGTAAGCCGGCGGGCTCGGTCGGTGCCGCAAGCCCAAGCGCTTCCGCCTCCTCGTTCCCTCCGGGCGCCGCGCCTGCGCAAGATTCCTACGCGATCGACTACGATCTGGATTACGGCGAGGTCGGCGAGGCCTTGCCCGCTTCCTGCACTCGGGCGGATGCGCCCATCGTGCTGCCGGAGCCGGTGCGCTTCGCCTATGCCTTCGACGGTTGGACGCGCAAAGGCAGCGAAGAGCGCATTGCGGTTTTGAACCCGAGCATGCTCGAGGCGGATGTGGAGCTGGTGGCCCATTGGCGCCCTGTCGCGGACTTCCAGCCTGCAACGCTTTATCTGGGCTGTGGTCTGCAAGCGGTTCCCTATGTGTACAGCATCGGCTCCGAAACCGCTCCCATGGATGCCGCGGGAGTATGGTTAGGTGAAGGGAACGTAGACGACGGCGCCCCGACGTATTACATAGGTCACAACCCGGGCGTTTTCACCGTGGTCGAAGAGACGTTCCAGATGGGCACGCGTTTCGTCGTATGCGACGATGACGGCAACCTGGGCGTCTACGAGGTGGTCGATCGTGAAGTGATCCCCTACGAGAACACCATCTGGACCGAGGGCCTCGACGACCTCGTCATGCCGCAAGGGGAGTATGCCACGTTGCAGACGTGCCGAGGGGACAGGCTGCTCATGGACATCTACGTGGGCAAGCGGATAGACGGCTGAAGGCTGAATGCGCGCTCTCCCGGCGGACCCGTCTGCGCACTGCAAGCGCCCGGCCCGCGTCCGGTCCGGCCGGCCTGCGCCCGCGTCGTCGCGCACCTACTCCAAAAGCTCGAAATTCTCCTTGCCGACGCCGCAGATGGGGCAGGACCAGTCATCGGGGATATCCTCGAAGGGCGTGCCCGGGGCTATGCCGCTGTCGGGGTCCCCCTTGGCGGGGTCGTAGACGAACCCGCAGATCTTGCATGCGTACTTGGGTGCCGGGGGAGCCGCCTCGACTTCGCCTTGCTCCCTCTCCCCGTCGGCCTCGCCCGCTACCTTGCGCGCGAAGGCCGCCCCGTACGCGCGGACCTCCTCGATTTGAGCTTGGTCGGGCACCCAGAGCTCCTGGATGCCCTCGTCGACGATCTCGAATCCCGCTTCCTCGAGGCGTGAGGCGATCTTCGCCTTCACGTTGCCGCTCCAGCCGTAGCTGCCGAAGGCCGCCGCCTTCTTCCCGCGCAGATGCGCACCCTCGATGAGCTCGAGCATGCCGCCCATGGCGTAGGTGAAGCCGTAGTTGACGGTCGGCGACCCCGCCAGAATGGCCTTGCTGCGGAAGACCTCCGTCAGCACGTCGTTTTTGTCCTTCTCCGCCACGTTGAAGACTTTCACCGTTACCTTCTCGTCGGCGCTGCGGATGCCCTGCGCCAGGGCGTCGGCCATCATGCGCGTGGAGTTCCACATGGTGTCGTAGACGATCGTTATCTGGTTCTGCGCGTAGTCCTGCGACCACGTCTGGTAGCGTTCGACGATCTGGGCGATGTGGTCGCGCCAGATGACGCCGTGGCTGGGCGCCACCATATCGAGCGTCAGACCCATGTCCAGGACCTCGGCGAGTTTGCCGCGCACCTGCTTGCTGTAGATGGCCAGGATGTTGGCATAGTACTTCTCCGCCTCGGCGAGGATCATCTCCAGGTCGTTCTCGTCGTCGAAGAGCGATTCGGTGGCGTAGTGCTGGCCGAATCCGTCGTTGCTGAACAGGATGCCCTCGCCGCTCAGGTAGGTGAACATGGTGTCGGGCCAATGGAGCATGGGCGCTTCGATGAAGGTGAGCGTGCTCTCGCCGATATCGAGGGTGTCGCCGGTCTTCACGTTCACGAAGTTCCAATCCGCAGCGGCCTCGTTGTAGTGTCCGCGGATGATGCCCTCGCCCTTGGCCGTGCAGTAGATGGGCACCGTCGGTATGGCGCGCATGAGCTCGGGCAGCGCACCGGAATGGTCGATCTCGTTGTGGTTCATGACGATGGCGTCGATGTCCGCGAGGTCGATCTCCTCGCGAAGGCGTGCGACGAATTCCTTGTCGAAGGGCTGCCATACGGTGTCGATGAGCACGGTCTTCCGATCGCGGACGAGGTAGCTGTTGTAGCTGCTGCCCCGCGCGGTGGAGAGCTCGTTGCCGTGGAAGGACGTGAGCCGCCAATCGATTTTGCCCACCCAGGTGACCTTCTCGGAAATCTGCCTGCCCATGTTTGCCTGCCTTCCCGCCGTATGCGGCACTCCGATTTGACCGTGGATTCCATTGTACCCGCTCTTGCGCGTACGCAAAGGCCCGCTCTTGCGCGGACGAGGGCAGAGGTCGGTCGCGCTCGGGACGGCAGAGCGCCATTGCGGGCCTCGTGCGCGGCCTGCAGGTTGAATGGAAACCTCGCGGCGGGGCTGCCTAAGAACACGACCAGGGGGTACAATATCCCGCCAGCTGAGAAACCCGTTAGGAAGATGCCTTCATGAAATACATGACCACTGCACAGATCCGTGAAGCGTACCTGCACTACTTCGAGGAGAAGGGCTGCAAGCGCCTGCCGAGCTCCAGCCTCGTCCCCGACGACCCGAGCCTGCTGCTCACCAGCGCCGGCATGGTGCAGTTCAAGCCGTATTTCCTGCAGCTCAAGCATCTCGAGGAGCCCTACATCGGCACCACGACCGTGCAGAAGTGCGTGCGCACCAACGACATCGACATCATCGGCACCGACGGTCGCCACTTGAGCTTCTTCGAGATGCTCGGCAACTTCAGCTTCGGCGCGTACTTCAAGAAGGAGATGTGCGCTTGGGCGCTCGACTTCAGCGTGAACGTGCTCGAGCTGCCCTTCGAGAAGCTCTACTTCACCGTCTTCGAGGACGACGACGAGACCATCGGCATCTGGGAGGGCCTCGGCGTCGACCCGAGCCACATCACCAGGCTCGGCGAGGACGACAACTTCTGGCGGGCGGGCCCCACGGGCCCCTGCGGGCCCTGCTCGGAGGTCTATTACGACCAGGGTCCCGAGGTCGGCTGCGGACGGCCCGACTGCGCCCCCGGCTGCGATTGCGATCGCTTCCTGGAGTACTGGAACCTCGTCTTCACCCAATACGACGGGCAGGAGGATGGCTCGTTCAAGCCGCTGCCCAAGAAGAACATCGACACGGGCATGGGCCTCGAGCGCATCGCGGCCATCATGCAGGGCGTGCAGAGCAACTTCGACACCGACGTGCTGCATGGGCTCATCGAGGTGGCGCAGCGCGTAACGGGCAAGCGCTACGGCGAAAACGAGAAAGACGACAGGGCGCTGCGCGTGATGGCGGACCATGCCCGCAGCGTCACCTTCATGATCTCCGACGGCATCCTGCCGGGCAACGAGGGGCGCGAGTACGTGCTGCGCCGTCTGTTGCGCCGCGCCGTTATGAAGGGGAGCCTGCTGGGCGCCGAAGGTGCGTTCATGGGGCAGTTCGTGGACAACATCGTCGAGGTCATGGGAGATGTCTATCCGCAGATCGTGGAGAATCGCGAGCTCATCAACCGCGTGGTGCTCTCGGAGGAGGAGCGCTTCGGCGCCACGCTGCGGCAGGGCCGCGCCTACCTGGAAGACGCGCTTGCGAGCCTGGAGGGCGACGAGCTCTCCGGTGCTCAGGCCTTCACCCTGCACGATACCTACGGCTTCCCCCTGGAAGTGACGGAGGAAATCTGCGCCGAGGCGGGTATCTCGGTGAATCGCGAAGAATTCGACGAGTACATGGAGCGGCAGCGCACTCGCGCCCGCGCCGCCACGCAAAACGACGCGGAGGCTGCTTGGAGCACCTACGATGGCAGCATGAGCGCCCTGCTCGAGGAAGTGGGCGCAACGCAGTTCACGGGCTACGATGAGAACGAGACCGAGGCCCGCGTGCTCGCGCTGGTCAGCGGCGGCAAGCGCGTGGAGGCAATGGAGGCCGGCATGCAGGGCGGTGTCGTGCTCGACCGTACGCCGTTCTACGCCGAGATGGGCGGCCAGGTGGGCGACACCGGAGAGCTCGTCTCCGAAGCCTGCCTGGTGAAGGTATCCGATACCTTGCAGCCCGAGGGCGGTCTGACCATGCATCACGTGGAGGTCGAGGAGGGCCGCATCGCCGTGGGGCAGAAGGTCGCAGCCCGCATCGACGTCATGCGCCGCGAGCGCATTCGTCGCAACCACAGCGCCACTCACATCCTGCATAAGGCGTTGCGCGAGGTCCTGGGAGACCATGTGAAGCAGGCCGGCAGCTACGTGGCCCCCGACCGCCTGCGGTTCGACTTCACCCACTTCCAGGCGTGCACGCGCGAGGAGCTCGACGAGGTGGAGCGCATCGCCAACGAGAAGATCATGCAGAACCTGCCCGTGAGCACCTACGAGTGCAGCCTCGACGAGGCGCGTGCCGCGGGCGTTACGGCGCTGTTCGGCGAGAAGTACGGAGAGGTGGTGCGCGTGGTGGACGTGCAGGGCTTCAGCCAGGAGCTCTGCGGCGGCACGCACGTGCGCAGCACGGCCGAGATCGGCCTGGTGAAGATCTCGAGCCAGTCGAGCGTGGGCGCCAGTCTGCGTCGCATCGAGGCTGTGACCAGCTTCGACGCCATCGCCTATCTGAACCGCATCGAGGGGGAGCTGCGCGAGACGGCTGCCGAGCTGAAGGTGCCCCTGTTCGACGTGAGCGAGCGCACGGCCGGCAATCTGGCGGAATTGAAGCGGATTCAGCATCAGTTCAACCGCGCCAAGCAGGCGGCCATGGAGGGTGACATCATGGATGCGGCCGAGTCGGGCCGTTATGTGGCCAAAGCGGGTTACCCGGTCTTCATCTTGAAGGCGAAGGACCTGCGAGCGGAGGGTCTTCGCCACTCTTGGGACGTCTTGCGCGCTCAGGTGCAGGGCGACTGCGCCGTGGTCCTGGCCAGCGAAAACGAGGGTAAGCCGCTGCTTCTGGCGGCGGGCACCGAGCAGGCGGTCGCGGCGGGATTCCATGCGGGAGAGATCATTCGCGCCATCGCGCCGCATATCAAGGGCGGCGGCGGCGGGAAGCCGACCATGGCCCAAGCCGGCGGCAAGGACGCGCAGGGCATAGATGCCGCGCTCGAGCACGCACGCGAGATCCTGCTGTAGATGCGGGTGCTGGCGTTGGACATAGGGGAGCGGCGCATAGGCGTGGCCGTGTGCGATCCGCGGGGCAGTGTGGCGAGTCCGGTGTGCGTGCTGCCTGCGAAGGATGTGCTGGGAAACGCGCCGTCGTGGCGTCGCACCTTGGATGATTGGGAGCCGGAGCTGCTGCTTTTCGGACTGCCCCTTTCCCTGTCCGGCGCACAGGGCCCTCAGGCCGCGCGTGTCCGCACGCAGGCGCAGCGAATCGCGGCGAGCGCGGGTCTGCCCGCGGAGTTCGCCGACGAGCGTCTGAGCTCTTCGGAGGCCAAACGCTCTTTGCGTGAAAAGGGCCTGACCGAGAAGGAGATGCGCGGCAAAGTGGATATGATAGCTGCGAGCTTGTTCCTGCAGGCATGGTTGGATGGGAAAGGAACCTCCAGTGGCTCTTCATCGTAGGCAGGTAACGTACTCTTCGCGTCCGAACCACGCTGCTCGATCCGCGCACGCCCGGGGCGACAAGCAGTTTCGCACCTACGACACCTCTGCCATCACCGGGCAGTACCGAATCCAACATCGGGGGCATATCGTCTTCGGCGTGGTGCTGGCGGTGGTCGTGGCCTTGGTCCTCTTCTTGGCGATCCGCTCGTGCGCGGGCGGGTTGGGCGACCCCGAGCTGCTTGATGGCAGCGCGCAGGCCATCATCGTGGTCGACGAGGGCGAAAGCACGTCCGCGGTGGCCCAAGAGCTGGTGGAGGCCAAGATCATCTCGCGGACGGGGGATTTCACCCAGGCGGCCGAGGATGCGGGAGCGACTTCGTCTCTCAAGCCGGGCAGCTACAAGATCGCCGGGGGCACGAGCGCGCAGGACATCGTGAACATAATGGTGGCGGGCCCCGAGGTGACCACCTTCACGGTTTCCGAAGGTCAGAAGGCCGCGGCGGTGGCAGAGGCGGTGGCCCAGGCCTACGGCGGGACCATCACCGCCGAGGACTTCATGGCCTGCGTGAACAACGCGAGCGCCTACACGGCCGACTTCCCGTTCGTCGACGGGGTCTACGACAATTCGCTCGAGGGCTTTCTGTTCCCCAAGACCTATCAGATCCAAGAGGGCGCCACCGCGGACATGGTGGTGCGCCAGATGCTCTCCCAGTACCAGACCGAGGTTGCCACGCTCGATTACAGCTATCCCGCTTCGCAAGGGCTTTCCGCCTATGGGGTGCTGAAGCTGGCCTCGGTGGTGGAGAAGGAATCCGACCAGAGCACGCGCGGGCTGGTGGCCTCGGTTTTCTACAACCGTCTGGCCCAGAATATGCGGCTGCAAAGTGATGCGACCGTGGCCTACGTGGTGGGGCACAGCCCCAGCGCCGAGGAGATAGACGCCACGGAAAGCCCCTACAACACCTACAAGCAAGACGGTCTGCCTGCCGGTCCCATCTGCTCGCCCGGCCTCGAGGCGCTGCAGGCGGTGTGCTCGCCGGAGCAATCCAACTACCTGTACTTCTATTTCGTGCGCAACGATGCGGGCGGTCTGGATTACCACTTCAGCGAGACCTACGAGCAGCATCAGGCGGCTATCGCCGGCAACGGCGCCTAATGCCATGGCGTTGCATGTCCCCGAAAGGTACTTCCAGCGGATAAGCGCCATAGACGTGCAGCGCGACCTGCTCGATTGCGGGTATACGCACGTGCTGCTGGATATGGACAACACTCTGGTCTCGCGCAGGACGCACGACGTGCCCCGCGATGCTCGCAAATGGCTGGCGCAAGTGCGCGAAGCGGGCGTGGGCGTGTGCCTGGTCTCGAACAACTGGCATGCGACCCCCTACGAATGGGGCGAGGAGCTGGACATTGCCGTGGTCGCCAAGGCGTGCAAGCCCTTGCCCCACGGCTTTTTGACGGCCCGCGGGGTCCTGGGCGCACGTAGCGCCGATACCGTGGTGGTGGGAGATCAGATCTCCACCGACGTCCTGGGCGCCCATCTGCTGGGCATGGCGGCGTACCTGGTGTGCCCGCTGGCGGAGGAGGACCTCAAGCACACGCAAATCGTGCGGGCATTCGAACGCTCGCTGATGGGGGAGCGGCAGCCCGAGCCCGCAATGGTAGAATCCGACTAGACGAACGAGGAAAGAGGCAGCATGGATTTCGTGACCGCAGGTGAATCGCATGGGCCGCAGCTGACTGCCATAGTGGGCGGCGTGCCCGCGGGTCTGAAGATCTCCGAGACGAACATCAACTCCGACCTGGCCCGCCGTCAGTCCGGCTACGGCCGCGGCGGACGCCAGCAGATCGAGACCGACAAGGCCACCATCACTTCGGGCGTGCGCTTCGGCATCACGCTGGGAACGCCCATCGCGCTGAGCGTGGAGAACCGCGACTGGCAGAACTGGAAGGAGCGCATGAGCGTCTTCGGGGATGCGCCGGAAGCGCTCCAGCGCGAGGTGACGCCGCGCCCGGGGCATGCGGATCTGGTGGGCGTGTTGAAGAACAACTTCGACGATTGCCGCAACGTGCTCGAGCGTGCGAGCGCTCGGGAGACGGCTGCGCGTGTGGCGGCTGCGGGAATAGCCCGCGAGTTCTTGGCGGAGCTGGGGGTGGAGGTCTTCAGCTACGTGATACGCATCGGCAGTGCGGCCTGGGATGAACCCGAGTCCTTCCTGCGCACGCCGCATCTGAATCCGGGCGCTATCGAGCTTTCGGAGGTGCGCTGCCCCGACGCCGAGGCGAGCGAGCGCATGAAGAAGGTCATCGACGTGGCGCACGTGCAGGGCGAGAGCCTGGGCGGCGTCTTCCGCGTGGCGGCCACGGGGTTGATTCCCGGGTTGGGGGACTTCGCTGCCGGCCCCGATCGCCTGACGAGCAAGCTCGGCGCGGCGCTGTTCGGCATCCCGGCCATCAAGGGCGTGGAATTCGGGCTCGGCTTCGCCGCGGCGCAGCGTCCGGGCAGCGAAGTGCACGACCCCATCGCGCAGACCGACGAGAGCGGTTTCGTGCGCAAGAGCAACAACGCGGGCGGTCTGGAGGGCGGCATGACCACGGGCATGCCGCTGGTGGTGACGGCGGCCATGAAGCCGATCCCCACGCTGAAGACCCCGCTCGAGACCGTGAACATGGACACGATGGAGCCGGCCCTGGCCAGCAAGGAGCGCTCGGATGTGTGCGCCGTGCCCGCGGCCGCCGTGGTGGCGGAGGCGGAGGTGGCCTTCGTGCTGGCGAACGCCTATCTGCTGAAGTTCGGCTCCGACAACATGACCGACATCAAGGCGAATATGCGCAGCTATCTTCACCGGGTCAAGACGCAATCGAGGTAGCGGGATGCAGGGGCGACAACGTTATGTGCTGAAGAGGTCGGTGTTCCTTATCGGCTTCATGGGGGCCGGCAAGACCACGCTCGCCCGTCGCTTGGCGCGCGAATGCGGCCTGGCTTCCGTGGATATCGACAGAGCGCTCGAGAGGCGCTACGGCCGTGATGTCAAGGACCTGCTGTTGGAACAGGGCCAAGGGCGCTTCAGCCAGATAGAGGCCGAGGAGCTGGAGCACTTCGCCAACGGGGAGCCGCTGCTCATAGCTTGCGGCGGCAGCCTGGTGGCAGGCGAGCGCTGTCGGCGGATCCTGGCGGAGAAGGGCTTCTGCTTGTACGTGCACGTGCTTCCCGACGAGAGCGCCGCGCGCATCAGCAATCACGCCTCGCGCCCCTACTTCGAGAGCATGGATTCCGTGCACCAGGTGAACGACGAGCTTCGGCCCTATTACGAGGAGCTGGCAGACCTGACGGTGGATTCGAATGGCGAAAGCGCCGCATCGATGGCTTTCAAGGTGAAAGAACTGCTGGTCGGGGAGGGTGTGCTGTGCCCAGTGTGAAAGTGGTGGCGAACCTGCCCGGCGGCGGAGCCTACGATGTGCGCGTGGGCTCGGGGGTGCTCGCGGCGCTGGGTGCGCGCGTGCGGGCGGTGGCGCCCTCATGCAGGCAGGTGCTGGTCGTAACCGATGCCAACGTGGGGCCGCTGTATTTGGAAAGCGTGCGCGCCGGCATGAAGGCGCAAGGGCTGTTCTGCCGCGAGGCGACCGTGCCCGCGGGGGAGGACGCCAAGAGCTTTGCCTGTCTGGGCGAGATCCTGCAGGCCATGGCCGCGTCGCACCTGAATGCGAATTGCGTGGCGGTGGCGCTCGGCGGCGGAGCGGTGTGCGACTTGGCCGCCATGGCGGCCTCTCTGTATGGCGCCGGCGTGAAGTGGGTGCTGGCGCCGACGAGCCTGGCGGCGATGATGGGAAGCGCCCCAGGTGGATTCGCCTGGGTGAATCTGCCGCAAGGCAGGAACCTGGTGGGTGCTAAGGGACATCCCTGCTACGTGTGCGCGGACACCGACGTGCTCGCCACGTTGCCGGAGCGCGAGTGGGTTTGCGGTTGGGCGGAGGCTCTGCAGACGGCGGCAGCGGCATCGGGCGAGCTGTTCGCCTGGCTGGGCGAGAACGCCGAGAAGCTCGCGGCGCACGACGATCGGTCCGTTCGCGAGGCCATCTGGCGCTGTGTGGCGGCGCGCTGCGATGCTCTGGCAGGTGCCTCCGAGCGCGATTGCGCTCCGCTGTCCGCATCGTCCTGGGCCACGGGCTCCGAGCGCGACCTCGGGCCGATAGCCGGCTATGGCGCAGCACTGGGTGCCGCGCTGGAGCGGCAGCTGGGCTACGACACCGTGGTGCATGCAGCCTGCTTGGCCGACGGCATGCGCTTTGCGGCGCGTTTGGGCGTGGTGCTGTGCGATTGCCCGATGGAGTTCGTGCAAGAGCAGGACCGTCTGCTTGCGGCCTTCGGGCTGGACCCTCTGCCGGATGTGGTCGCGCCCGAGCCGGAGTCCGCCGCGCGTTTCCTCCTCCCCTGCAAGGCGGGCGATTGTCGCGAGGTGCAGGTGGAGAGGGACGTGCTGCTGGAGCATCTGGCCGCATGGTCCCGAGCGAGGGAATAACGCGCGTCCGTCTGCAGCGCGGAAGCGTTTTGGAGGAAGGGTTCCCAGATGAATGACGAACTGAGCGGAGCGCGGCTCGCGCGTATGCGGGCCGCCGGGGGCGGGCAAGCCGCGTTCTTCGTGCGCGATACGAGCAACATAGCCTGGCTGACCGCCTTCGACGACGTGTTCGACGACGAGCAGGCCCATGCGCTTCTGGTCACCCCCGATGCCGCGGTCCTTCATACCGATTCCCGCTACAGCGCAGCGTGCCGCAACGCTGCAGAGGGCGGGCCGATCTGCGTGGAGGACGAGCGTATCTCGCACGCTCAATGGCTGGCGGGTCTCGCGCCCGCTGGGACGATAGGCATCGAGGACGGAATAACGCTCGGCGAGTATCGGGCGCTTGCGAAGGAGATGGCCGAGCAGCGCCTCTCGGAGACGCATGATTTCGTGCTGGGGTTGCGTGCAGTGAAGGATGCAGCGGAGATCGAGCGCCTGCGGGCCGCTCAAGCCATTACCGATGCGGCCTTCAGCCACATCATGGGCTTCATGCGTCCGGGCATGACAGAGCGCGAGGTGCGGATAGAGCTCGAGGACTTCATGTACAGGAAGGGCGCCTCGGGTCTGGCCTTCAGCAGCATAGTGGCAACGGGAGCAAACGGGGCGAGCCCGCATGCGATTCCGGGGGACACGGTGCTCGAAGCAGGACAGTGCGTGGTCATGGATTTCGGAGCGCGCGCGCAAGGATACTGCAGCGACATGACGCGCACGGTGTTTTTGGGGCGCCCCGACGAGCGCCTCGCGCACGCCTACGAGGTCCTGCGCGAGGCTAACGAGAGCGTGGAGGCGGCGCTGCGTCCGGGCATGACGGGCGCCGAGGCGCAGCAACTGGCGGAAGACGTGCTGGAGCGCGGCGGTTTCGGGGGCAAAATGGGCCATGGGCTGGGGCACGGCGTGGGGCTGGACATCCACGAGGAGCCGGTATTGAGCTCGCGCAACAAGCGCCCGCTCGAAGAAGGCAACGTGGTAACGGTGGAGCCGGGCATCTATCTGGAAGGCGAATTCGGCATGCGCCTGGAAGACTGCGGCGTGCTGACGGCGCAACGCTACGAAGCCTTCACGCAATCGCCGCACGAGATGACGGTGATCTAGCGCAGCGCTCGCGGGGCGGCGCCCGCACGCGGGGAGGGCTGGCGGGTTCTTTCGCCTTTTGGCTGGCACGTTGCGGCAAAAGGGCTATAATCGAGCAGTTTCCGACACGACGAGAAGGGTATGCGCATGGCAATCTCCACCGCCGATTTCAAGAACGGCATCTGCATCGAATACAACCACAAGCTCTGGACCATCCAGGAGTTCCAGCATGTCAAGCCGGGCAAGGGCGGTGCTTTCGTGCGCACCAAGCTGCGCGACGTCCGCAGCGGGCGTGTGGTGGAGTACACCTTCAACAGCGGCACCAAGTTCGACTCGGTGCGCCTCGAGGAACGCAAGATGCAGTACCTCTACAACGACGGCAGCGACTTCTACTTCATGGATCCGGCCAGCTACGACCAGATGAGCATCCCCTCCGACACGCTGGCCGATCAGGCCAAGTGGCTGAAGGAGAACGACGAGGTAACGCTGCAGTATGCGGGCGACGAGCTCATCAACGTGACTCCCCAGATGTTTGTCGAGCTCGAGATCGTCGAGACCGACCCCGGCTTCAAGGGCGATACCGTCCAGGGCGGCACCAAGCCGGCGACGCTCGAGACGGGTGCCGTGGTGAACGTGCCGATGTACATCAACGTGGGCGAGGTCGTCCAAATCGACACGCGCGACGGCCGTTTCGTGAAGCGCGTCTAGAAAAGACCCGTTTAGACAACCTCTCCGAGACGCTTCACCTGGGGTTCGAAAGTATCGTATAATCGGACCCATGAAGAGGCGAGTGAACAGATTCGTGGCTGGGACATGCGCGGCATCGCTGGCATTGGGTTTGTCGGCGAATGCGGCGCTGTCTGCTTTTCACCAGCCGCAGTTCTCGAATCCGCAGTCTGCGGGGGAAGCGGCACCGGCGTCGTCTTTCGAACGGCCCGATTCGTTTTCGCTTGCAGAACCGCCGACGGGACCCGAGGTGTCCGAGACAGTCGAGGCGGACCAGCCCGTCCCTGCCGAATCCGCTTCGATGCGCCCCGCCCTGAAGCGCTCTCGCGGCTCGGTCGCCATGCCTCCTACCACGCCCGCTTCCAGCTCCTCTTCCTCGTCCGAGAACGAGGAGCGGACCCCCATCGCCTCCATCGACGAAGAAGATGAAGAGGAGGAGGGCGCCTCCGCAGATCAGGACGAGGAAGATCAGCCCGATCCGGCTGTGGAGGACGATGCCTCCGAGGGGGACGCCATATCCGTCATCGAACACCCCCAGCTTCTGTACGGCCCTCCGGAGATCTTCGATGACCCGGGCTGGGGAATAGTCCAGACGCTTTACGGGCCGCCTCCCATCATCTTCCCCGGGGATGAAGAATCCGACCCCGCCGTAATCGACGAACCGACTCAGGACCTTTACGGTCCGCCGCCCGCCGACGACCCCGTCGTGGACGAGGGCGACGACGATGATGCTCGGCTCGCGGCGGGCAGCACCGATACCTCCAGCGCTTCCAAGGGCAAGAAGTCGTAAAAAGCGCAGGAGTCATGCCCAACCCCTTGAAACACGCGCACCTGCAGCAAATCGCCGAACGGCGCCGGGCCAAGTACGCCTTCCCCGAATTGCGGCATCTTTTCCTCGAGCTCACGCTGCAGTGCAACGAGCATTGCCTGCACTGCGGCAGCCGCTGCGATGCGGGCAAATCGCCCGAGGTGCCGACGAATCTGCTCCTCGATATCCTCTCCGATGCGAAGGCCCGGCTCGATACGTCGCGCACGATGCTGTGCATCACCGGCGGGGAGCCGCTCCTGCGTCGCGACTTCTTCGACCTCATGGAGCGTGCAGCCGCCCTGGGCTATTCCTGGGGCATGACCACCAACGGCGTGCTCATCACCCCGCAGGTCGCCCACGACCTCGCGCGGTGCGGCATGAAGACCGTGTCGGTGAGCATCGACGGCATGCGCGATAGTCACGATGCGTTCCGCTGTCGTCGCGGTTCGTTCGACGAGGCCTTGGAGGGCACATGGAACCTGCTGCGCGAAGACGCCTTCCAGAACGTCCAGATCACCACGGTCGTGAGCAAGTGGAACATCGACGAGCTCGATGCGATGTTCGCTGAATTCGACAAGCTCCCCATCGATTCGTGGCGTCTTGCGACCATAGAGCCGATGGGGCGAGCTCTCGACCACCCCGATCTCATGCTCGATGATGATGACGTCCGACGGCTGATGTGGTTCATTCGCGAGAAGCGTCTCGACGACTACCCGCTCAGCTACGGCTGCTGTCATTATCTGGGGGAGGACTGGGAGCACGAGGTGCGCGATTTCTACTTCCAATGCAGCGCCGGCATTTACACGGCGAGCATCATGGCCAACGGCGACATAGCGAGCTGCCTCGACATCGAACGCCGTCCCGAGTTCGTGCAGGGCAACGTCTACCGCGACGATTTCGTCGACGTGTGGCAAGACGGCTTTGCCTCGATGCGTCGGGAGCTCGCCGAGCTCGATCCCAGATGCGCCGCCTGCCGCGAGCGCGATTTCTGCGCCGGCGGTTCCTGGCACAGCTTCGACTTCGACGCCCATAGGCAACGGGTTTGCATGAAGGGCGTGCTGTTCTCCTGATGCACCGCGCCCCGAAGCATGCCCGATGCCCGCCGCATGGGCGGCGACTGGGCGGCTCTGTCTTTTCGCTGGGTTTTCGGCTGCGTCCGACGCGCTTCGGATACAGTGGTCCGACCGTGCGAGACCGCATAAGACCGCACGAGAAGCGCATGTGAACGCATGAGGGCAGCAGACTGGCGAAGGGAAGCGCATGGCACTCGACCTGGACTCTTTGAATCCCGAACAACGCGAAGCCGTGGAGTGCACGCAGGGGCCCCTGCTGGTGCTCGCGGGGGCGGGCAGCGGCAAGACGCGCGTGCTCACCTATCGCATCGGGCATCTGGTCCAGGACCTGCAGGTGCCGCCTTGGCAGATTCTGGCCATCACCTTCACCAACAAGGCCGCCGCGGAAATGCGCGAGCGCCTGCAGGGTCTGGTCGGGCCCGCCACGCGCGGCATGTGGGTGTCCACCTTCCACAGCATGTGCGTGAGGATGCTGCGCTCCGATGCCCAGCGCCTGGGGTTCGATAAGGGTTTCACCATCTCCGACGACGACGACAGCAAACGCCTCGTCAAGGAGATCATGATGCAGTTGGACATCGACCCCAAACGCGTGCCCCTCAATTCCGTGCGCAGTCGCATCTCGCAGGCGAAAAACGAGCTCATCATGCCGGGCGAGTTCGAGCAGCGTGCGCATGATCCCATCGCGCGTCGGGCGTCTCAGGTCTACGACGAGCTGCAGCGGCGCCTGCGTCAGGCGAACGCCTTCGATTTCGACGATCTGCTGGTCTACGCGTATTTGCTGCTGAAGAACCATCCCGACGTGCTGAAGGCCTATCAGGAGCGTTTTCGCTACATTCTGGTGGACGAGTACCAGGACACCAACCACGCCCAATATGCCATCACGAAGCTTCTGGCCGCCAAGCACGGCAACATCATGGTCGTAGGCGACGACGACCAGAGCATCTATAGCTGGCGCGGCGCGGACATCCGCAACATCCTGGAGTTCGAGAAGGACTATCCCGACGCCCACACGGTCAAGCTGGAGAAGAATTACCGCAGCACCGGCACCATTCTGGCCGCCGCGAACGCTGTCATCTCCCACAACGTGCACCGCAAGAGCAAAAAGCTCGAGAGCATGGGGGAGGAAGGCTCGAAAATCGAGGTCTATCTGGCCAGCGACGAGCGGGATGAAGGCCGCTGGATCGCCGGGGAGATACAGCGCCGGAAAGCCGAGGGCACCAGCTACAACCAGATGGCGGTTTTCTACCGCACCAACGCGCAGAGCCGCATGCTCGAAGACATGCTGCTGCGCGCGGGCGTGCCGTATCGGATCGTAGGGGGCACGCGATTCTTCGATCGCGCGGAGATACGCGATGTCATGGCCTATCTGAGCCTGGCGGTGAATCCGGCCAACGAGATGGCGGCCAAGCGCATCATCAACGTGCCGCGGCGCGGCATCGGCGCTACGACGGTGAGCCATATCGACGTCCTGGCCCGCGAGCAGGGGCTCGCGTTTCTCGAGGCCGCCCAGCTGGCGGTGGCCGACGAGGAGCTTCGCCCGGCGGTCCGACGCGCGCTCGGGGAATTCACCAGCCTCATGGGCGAGGCGGCGACCTGGCAGGGCGACCTGCGCAAAGTGGTCGAGATGATAATCGAGCGCAGCGGACTGGTGCGGGCGCTCGAGCGGGAGGATACCGACGAGGCCCGCGGCCGCGTGGAGAACATCAAGGAGTTTCTGAGCGTCGTCGACGAGTTCACGGCAACGCACGATGCCGAGCAAGCCGCCTTTGCGGCGCCTGTGGCAGGTGGTGGAGAGGCGAGCTTGGCACAGGGCGAGCGCGTCGTGGAGGCGGCCGAGGGTTCCGCGACCGTCGCCGCCGACGCCGAGCACGACGACGTCGCCGCGCCCGCCGACGAGCAGCCGCCCGTGCGCGTTCTGCGCGGCGACTCCCTCGCGGACTTCATCGAATGGGTGGCCCTGCGCACCGACTTGGACACCGCGACGGATGACGGCACGGCGGTGACGCTCATGACGGTGCACGCGGCCAAGGGCCTGGAATTCGACTGCGTCTTCGTGGCGGGCATGGAGGAGGGCATCTTCCCCCATATGAACAGCATGCGGGATTCCGCGGGTATCGAAGAGGAGCGCAGGCTGGCCTACGTGGCCATAACGCGTGCCCGCAAGCGCCTGTGCATCACCTGCGCCGGCCAGCGCAAGCTCTTCGGCCAGACGCAGGCGAATCCCGCCTCTCGCTTTCTGGCAGAGATCCCGCAGGACCTGCGCAGCACCAGCGGGCTGGGCAGCGCGGGTTTCTCGGGCACCGGCTGGGAGAAGCGGGGCAGCCGGCGCGGCATCTCCGGCAGCGGCAGCGAGGCCGGTAGCGGGCGCGTCTTCGGCACCAGCAGCGCAAGCGGCCCCAAGAACCGCAAATCGCGCGAGCGCTCGGTGAAGGATTGCAGGAAAGAAGCGGCCTCCGTGACCTTCCGCACCGGGGATGCGGTGGATCATAAGGTGTTCGGACGCGGCAAGGTGGTCGAGGTGGACGGCGATGCGATCTCGGTCCGTTTCGCCAAGACCGGTTCGGTTAAAAAACTGTTGAAAGACTACGCGCCAATCGTCAAAATTAGCAAGTGACGCGTACGAGCGCACAAGCAGAGCGAAAGGATTGCCCCATGGCAGAACCCATCATCATTTGCGGTCACAAGAATCCCGACAACGACGCGATTTCCGCCGCCGTCGGCCTGGCCTTCCTCTTAAACGAGCTGGCGCGCCGCGAGGGCCGCGAAGATGTCTACAAGCCGGTGCGCTTGGGGCCCCTGCCGCCCGAGACCGCGTGGAACCTGGAGCAGAACGGCATCGAGGAGCCTGAGCTCATCGAGTCCGTGGCGCCCGGCCAGAAGATCATGCTGGTCGACCACAACGAGCTCTCCCAGGCCGTGAACGGTCTGGCGGAAGCGGAAGTGGTGGGTATCTGCGACCATCACCGCATCGGGGACGTGACCACCGCATCTCCCATCTTCATGACGGTCCGCCCCTGGGGATCCACCTGCACGCTCGTCTGTTCGATGTGCCGCCAGCACGGCATCGAGATTCCGCAGGGCATCGCCAACGTCCTGCTCTCCGCCATCCTCACGGACACGGTCATTCTGAAGTCGCCCACATCCACGTCGGTCGACGAGGAGCAGATCGCCTACTTGGAGGGCATCACCGGCAAGAAGCACGTCGAATTCGGCCAGCAGCTTTTCAAGTGTCGCGGCGGCGAGGCGGACCTCGCCATCGAGAAGTACGTCGGGGCCGATGCTAAGGAATTCGAGGTCGGCGCCACCACGGTGCTCATCGCCCAGCACGAGACGGTGGATCTGGAAGGCGCCATGGCGCGCGAGCAGGAGGCCCGTGCCTACATGCGCAAGATTCTCGAGGAGAAGGGCTACGACTTCGTGCTGGTGTTGGTCACCGACATCTTGGCCGAAGGCAGCACCTTCCTGGTCGAAGGCAATCATGCCGTGGTCGACAGCGTCTTCGGCATCGATTCGAGCCAGGCCGTGTGGGTCGAGGGCATTCTCTCGCGCAAGAAGCAGGTGGCTGCTCCCATCCTGGCTGCCAACTAGCGCGGCCGCCCCGTCCGGAAAGAGGAGAAGGACATGGACGAGATTCCCGCGCCCATCGATGCGACGGCCACGCCCGAATGGCAGGCGCTCTCCGATTACTTCAGCGAAATCTGCTGGCAGTTCAGCCTGCAGCGCGTCTTCGATCTCGACGAGCATCGCATGGAGAAATTCTCCTTCCGGACGAGCGACCTCTTCATCGACCTCTCCAAGAATCTCGTCAACGACAAAGTGGTCGACCTGTTGTGCGGCCTGGCCCGTGCGGTGCACTTGGAAGAGCGCCGCGATGCCATGTTCGCGGGCGCCAAGATAAACACGACCGAGAACCGGGCCGTGCTGCACACGGCCCTGCGTCGCCCCGCAGAAGATGCGGGGAAGATAATCGTGGACGGGCAGGATTGCGTGGCCGATGTGCGCGAAGTGCTCAATCGCATGTACGCCTTCGCCCGCGGGGTTCGCTCCGGGGAATGGAAGGGAGCGTCGGGCAAGCGCATCGAGCATGTTCTCAACATCGGCATCGGCGGCTCCGATTTGGGGCCGTCCATGGCCTACGAAGCGCTGCGCCCCTATGCGGATGCGGGCATAGACTGCACCTATGTCTCCAATGTCGACCCAGTCGATCTGGCGGAGAAAGTCCGGGGACTCGATGCGCAGACCACGCTGGTCATCGTCGTGTCGAAGACCTTCACCACGCTGGAGACGCTCACGAATGCGCGACGTGCGAAGGTCTGGCTGCTCGACGAGCTGCGCGCGTCGGGCGTCATCGACGATTCGCCGCAGGCTGCCTCGGATGCGGTCGCCAAACATTTCGCGGCCGTCTCGACCGCGCTCGACTTGGTCGCGGACTTCGGCATAGACCCCGCGAACGCCTTCGAATTCTGGGATTGGGTCGGCGGGCGCTACTCGGTGGATTCGGCCGTGGGATTGTCCCTGGCGATCGCGCTGGGCCCGGAGCGCTTCGAGGAATTCCTGGCGGGATTCCGCGAGATGGACGTGCTGTTCCAGACGCAGCCGCTCGAGCGCAACGCTCCCGTGCTGATGGGTCTGCTGAATGTGTGGTACCTGAATTTCTGGGCGGCGAAAACCCACGTGGTGCTGCCGTACAGCCAATACCTGCACCGGTTCCCGGCCTATCTGCAGCAGCTGACCATGGAGTCCAACGGCAAGTCCGTGCGCTGGGACGCGACGGGTGTGACGAGCCCCACGGGCGAGGTCTTTTGGGGCGAGCCGGGCACGAACGGCCAGCATGCGTTCTACCAGCTGCTCCATCAGGGTACTCAGCTGGTGCCCGCGGATTTCATCGCCTTCGTCAACACCGCCCATCCCGCCCTCGACGAGGGACAAGACGTCCACGAGCTGTTCTTGGGCAATTTCCTGGCGCAGACTCAGGCGCTTGCGTTCGGCAAGTCTCCGGGAGAAGTTCGCGCGGAAGGCACGCCCGAGTGGATGGTGCCCGCCCGCGTGTTCGTCGGCAACAGGCCCTCGACCTCGATTCTAGGCGACGCGCTCACCCCGCATGCCCTCGGCGAGCTGGTGGCACTCTACGAGCACATCACCTTCGTCGAAGGCTGCATATGGGGTCTGGATTCCTACGACCAATGGGGCGTGGAGCTGGGCAAACAGCTGGCGCGCGAGGTAACTCCCGCCTTCCACGACGACGAGGCCTTATCCGCCCAGGACCCGAGCACGCAAGCGCTGCTGACCTACTACCGCGAGCACCGCGAGCGGCCCGGCGCCGAATAGCGCCGCCGCTCTCGAGCAGCGGGGTTCTTGCGCCGAGGCAGCCTTCGATCAGCGGTCCTCCATGAAGGGGGCCAGGTAGACGAGCGGGGCGATCGTCAGCCGCCCGCAATTGCGCTGGCAGAGGCCGGGCTTATTCACGATCATGGTCACCGTCTCGTCTGCCGTTATGTGGCCGTTGAAGATCTCTCCCGTATCCGCGTCCATTCCCGTGGGCACGTCCACGGACAACATCGCGTGCGTCTTGCGGGTGCTCCTTTCCGCGGCGATCCATCTGCTGTAGGGCGCCCGCGGCGCACTTTTGGCGCCCGTTCCCAGGATGGCGTCCACGACCAGCGCGGCATGGGAGAGGATGCGTCGGAGCAGGCGCTCGGCCTCGGCGGCGCAGCGGTTGCAGACATAGACGAGGGGTGTTGCCTTGGCGAATTCGCTAAAGCGGCGCGGCGAGGAGCCGTCTGCGACTGCAGCCTCGGCGCGGAGCAGCTCCTCGACGGCATCCTCGTCCTCGCAGGAGATGGTGCGTCCCCGTCCGTTCCCCACAAGTGCGTCGTATGCCTCGGCCGCCACGTCGTGGGCGGGCTGCGCGGAGAGGTCGGCGGGAAGCTTGGCGCAGACGACGCATACCGCAATTCCCCTCTCTGCAAGCTCTCTTGCCGCCACCCAGCCGTCTCCGCCGTTGTTTCCGCTTCCGCACAGGAGCACGATCAGCGGAAAATCGCTCGCGGCATTGTCGGCGGCGCGAGGGCGTCCCCGCAGGCGGGGGTAGGCTCCTGCGGCCATCTCTTCGAGTATGCCCAGGGCTCGCCAAGCCACGGCCTCTCCCGCGCGGTCCATCAGCTCGGCGAGCGACGTGCCGTCGCGCGCTATCTTTTGCTCGAGCTCGACCACTTCATTCACGGGCAGCGTATACGACCTCTCGGTTTGCCGGTTCATGAAGATGGGGATGTATTCGCGCACAAGGCTTTCGAAGGAGCAAGCCGCATTCGCGGGGCTCGTGGAGGGCAGCTGCACCGCCTCGATGCCCACTTCGTCGGCGCAATAGCGCGTGTAGAGTTCATAGGCTTTCGCGCCGGTGCAGAACACGGCGTCGATGGGGGCGTTGCGGGTTATCGACGCGAGATCGTTGGGCTTGGGGTTGACGATGCTCGAGTCGCTCGCGCCCTCGATGTCGCATTCCGCGAGTACATCCCAAAGCGCCAGATGGTGCCGCAGGCAGAAGACCCGCTTGCGGTCGTTGGTGCTCGGCGTGGGCTCGCGGCAGATATGCGAGAGCACATCCCAGAATCGGTTCCGCGGGTTGCCGTAGTAGAATCCGGTTTCGCGCGATTGCGGGCTCGGCATGCTGCCCAGTATCAGGACGCGGCTGTGTTTGTCGTAGACGGGGTCGAGGGGATGGGCGATGTGCTGTAGCTCTGCCATGGTCGGCTCCTCGGGGTCGGGGTTGCAGGGTTCGAGTATAGCGCTCGGGGGGGCTGTCGCTCGCTCGGGGATCGCCCGCTGCGAAGATCCCCCGGCGTGTCTTCTCGTGAAGAATCGTCTCAATAAACGACCGTCACCGAAATGCGTATTAAACTGCGAGTACCCATTCTTGCGAATAGAGTCTCCGCGTGGGTCGGTAAACCGCGCGACCGATGGCGCCCGACTCCCCGAATACCGCGCAGCCGCGAAGACGGAGAAGGGCAACAAGGCCGCCGTGAGGGTCGCGTTGGCTGGAGCCGCCTTTGGGGCGGGAATCGCCGCGCCTTCCGAGCAGGCGTCCGACTCGACGCTCGCACGTGTCGATTGCGTTGAGTCGCACTTTCGCAGAGTAGAGTGCGCTACACTGGCCCGCATCGCGCCGCATGGGCGCGACTGCGAATCTTCGAGAAAGGGGACAACGTGGAACCGGAGCTCAGAGAACTCGGGCAACGCATCCAGGGCCTGCGCGAGGCTTGCGATGTATCGCGCCACAGCATGGCAGCCGAGCTCGGCGTCGACGTGGATACCTACACCGAATGGGAGGAATCCGGTGCCGATGTGCCCATTTCCGCCATCTACCATATGGCCAACAAGTTCGGCGTCGAATTCACCGAGATCCTAACCGGTGGCGAGACGCGCCTTTCCACTATCCAGGTGGTCAGGGCCGGCGGCGGCAAGGAGGTGGACCGCCTGCCGGGGTATCATTTCGAGGATTTGGCCTGGCGTTTCTCCCGCAAGGTCATGCAGCCGCTCATGGTCACGCTCGACCCCTCCGACGAGCCGGCGGAGCTCGTCACGCATGCGGGCCAGGAGTTCAACTACGTGGTCGAAGGTTCGCTCGTGCTCTCCTACGATGGCCGCGAGTACACCCTCGACGTGGGCGACTCGGCCTATTTCGACCCCTCGCGCCCGCATGGGCAGCGCTGCAGCGGCAGCGCCCCCGCCAAGTTCCTCACCTTCATCGCCGAATAGTCCAGCAAGGAAATCAGAACTATGGATTACATTCTGAAAAAATACTGCCCTCGCATCGATTTCGACTCCTACGAGGACTTCTTCGAGAATTTCCGCATCGAGACGCCGGCGAATTTTAACTTCGCCTACGACGTCGTGGACGAATGGGCTCGCGTGGAGCCGAAGAAGAAGGCCCTGGTCTGGACCGATGATACGGGCGAGGTCCGCGAGTTCACCTTCACCGACATCTCCCGGCTGTCCAATCGGATGGCCAACGCCTTTCGCCGCCAGGGCATCGACAAGGGGGACGTGGTGCTGATGATCCTGCGCCGCCGCTGGGAGTACTGGGTCTGCGCGATGGCCCTTTGCAAGATCGGCGCCATCGTCGTTCCCGCCACCATTCAGCTGACCGAGAAGGATATAGCCTACCGTTGCAATCTGGCGGAGGTGAAAATGATGGTTTGCGTGGACGACGACTACGTGTGCGAGCAGACCGAGCACGCGCTGGCGCAGGCGCCCACGGTGCAGAAGAAGATCGTGGTGGCCGGGAAGCGCGAGGGCTGGCTTTCCTTCGACGAGCTTATTGCGGCGGAGTCCGAGGAGTGGGAGCGCCCGACGGGGGATGACGCGACGAAGGTCGACGACATCATGCTGATGTATTTCACCAGCGGCACCACGGGCAACGCCAAGGCGGTCGAACACAGCTTCCGCCATCCGCTCGGGCACATCATCACGGCCAAGTACTGGCAGCAGGTCCGCGAGGACAAACTGCACATGTCGGTGACGGATTCCGGCTGGGCCAAGTTCGGCTGGGGCAAGATCTACGGCCAGTGGATAGCGGGTGCGACCATCTTCTGCTACGACATGCTGAAGTTCAAACCGGCCCGCCTGCTGCAGGTGATGCAGGACTTCAAACTGACCACCTTCTGCGCACCGCCCACGATGTATCGCTTCATGCTGCAGGAGGATGTGGCCTCCTACGACTTGTCCAGCATCCAGAACTTCGCCACGGCGGGCGAGCCCCTGAACGCCGACGTGACGATGCGCTGGGAGAAGTTCACCGGCAAGAAGATCCGCGAGGGCTTCGGGCAGACGGAGGGGCCGGTGCTGGTGGCCACCTTCCCGTGGATCGAACCGCGCCCGGGCAGCATGGGCAAGCCCAGCCCGCTGCTGAACATCCGCCTGATCGACGACGACGGCGATTTCGTGCCCGACGGCGAGGAGGGCGCCATCTGCGTGACCAAGCTCAAAGAGGCCTATCCGCCCGGCTTGTTCGTGGGCTATTACGGCAACCCCGAGAAGACGCAGGAGGCTATCGGCGGCGATTGCTACAACCTGCACGACATGGCGTGGAGGGACCCGGACGGCTACCTGAGCTTCGTCGGGCGCAACGACGACGTCATCAAGTGCTCGGGGTATCGCATCGGGCCCTTCGAGGTGGAAAGCGCCCTGGTCGCGCATCCGGCTGTCATCGAGTGCGCGGTCACCGCGGCGCCCGACCCCATTCGCGGCATGGTGGTGAAGGCCACGATCGTGCTGGCGAAGGGGTATGAGGGTACCGACGAGCTCACCAAGGAGCTGCAGAATCACGTGAAGAAAACCACGGCGCCGTACAAGTACCCGCGCATCGTGGAGTATGTGGACGAGCTGCCGAAGACGGTCGGCGGCAAGATCAAGCGCAAGCTCATCCGCACCCAGGACGGCGTTCTCGATTAGGGTGCGGCTGCGCGGGCGCTGCGATGGGCCTCAGGGCGGCTGCGGGCCGCGTGCGGCGAGCTACTTCACGACCAGGACGTCGCATTCCTGCGAGCGGATCAGGTGCGTGCTCACGCTGCCCACGAAGGCGTAGCGGATGCTCGAGAGCCCGCGCGCTCCGCAAATGACGAGGTCGGGGGAGAAGGGGGCGATGAGCAGGTTGTCGAGCGTGTCGATGACGCTTCCCGCCTCTACCGCCACCTCCACGCTCGGGATGTCGTCGTTGTCCTGCGCTTGCTCGAGCAGGTCGCCGATCTCGTCGGTGATGTGCTTCTTGGCTTGCTCGCACAGCTCGTAGAAGTTCACGGCGCTCGCCTCGCTGGGGACCGCGTCGACTACGTGCCCGAAACGCAGGGCGGCGTGGTTGTCCGCGGCGAGCGCGATGGCCTTGCGCGCGACATCGGTCTGGGCGGCGGTTCCATCGAGGGCGGCGAAGATTCGCCGATATTCACAAGACATGGGATCAGTCCTTCCTCGGTTGCATGTGCGGCTATTGTAGCCCATTCCGCCTCGTTCGCGAGGACGCGCTCGGCCAGCGCGGGTTTCTCTCTGCTGCGAGCCCGCGCCCCGCGCCTGCGCCCGAGCAGCTTGAAGATTTCGTGCAGAGCGTGCTCGCAGAGAGGCAGGCCGCTTCTTCTTCAGCATCTCGACCTGGGGAAACGCCGAATCACGAGGGATGGATACACCCGGATGCGTGGCGTTTGACCACCTGCAGGGCCGGTGTTAAAGTACCCATTCGCGTCTCGAGAGGGGCGCATACTTTCGCGTGCGTAACAGCTGAGCGCACTCGCAAGTGTTTGAAGGTAGAAGCTGGAACGGACGGACGCGTGCAGCCTGCGCGTCCCGCGAGTTGGAAAAAGGAGTGAATCTTGCCTACTATCAACCAGCTGGTCCGCAAGGGCCGCCATTCTCAGATCGAGAAGAAGAAGACCCCTGCGCTGAAGGGCAATCCCCAGAAGCGCGGTGTGTGCACGCGCGTGTACACCACCACCCCCAAGAAGCCGAACTCGGCGCTGCGCAAGGTCGCGCGCGTTCGCCTGGTCAACGGCATGGAAGTAACCGCCTATATCCCCGGCGAGGGCCACAACCTCCAGGAGCACTCCATGGTGCTCATCCGCGGTGGTCGTGTGAAGGACCTCCCCGGCGTGCGCTACAAGGTCATCCGCGCCGCGCTCGACTGCGCCGCGGTTAACGACCGCCGTCAGGCGCGCAGCCGCTACGGCGCCAAGAAGCCGAAGAACTAAGCAGAGCGAAACGCAGGAAGAAGCAGGAAAGGATTATATATGCCGCGTCGTGCAGCAGCATCCCGCCGCGAAGTCAAGGCGGATGCCGTTTACAACAATCGGCTGGTCACCCAGCTGATCAACAAGATCCTCCTCGACGGTAAGAAGTCCGTCGCGGAGGGCATCGTCTACGGTGCCTTCGACATCGTGGCGCAGAAGACGGGCGAAGACCCGCTGGCCGTGTTCAAGAAGGCCATGGACAACGTCCGCCCCACCCTGGAAGTCAAGCCGAAGCGCATCGGCGGAGCCACCTATCAGGTGCCCATGGAGGTCAACTCCCGCCGCGCCACCACGCTTGCCATCCGCTGGATCGTGGACTTCTCCCGCAAGCGCAAGGAGCACACCATGAAGGAGCGCCTCGCCGCCGAGATCATGGACGCTTCGGAGAACCAGGGCGCTTCGGTGAAACGCCGTGAAGACCTTTACAAGATGGCAGAGTCCAACCGTGCGTTCTCGCACTATCGTTTCTAGGGGGGTTGCACATGGCTAAGAAAAACGATCTGGAGACCACCCGCAACATCGGCATCATGGCCCATATCGATGCGGGTAAGACCACCACTACCGAGCGCATCCTCTACTACACGGGCAAGACCCACAAGATCGGCGAGGTCCACGACGGCGCCGCCACCATGGACTGGATGGTCCAGGAGCAGGAGCGCGGCGTGACCATCACCTCCGCCGCCACCACGTGCTTCTGG
>CAJOOG010000008.1 GCA_905236045.1 uncultured Denitrobacterium sp. | reverse complement strand
CTCTTCTTCGCTAAGCTGTATCGGTCGGACGTTGCATGATGAACATGCTATCAAGTATTGTCCAGCAAATGTCCAGCAGAGATGAGACGTTCACCACGGGTGAACGTCTCATTGGGAGTGTGAGATCGTTGCCGCGCTTAATGGCTGGCAAAACCTAAAGCCGTAATGAGCGGCAGGACTGTCCTGCCGCTCATTTCCAGGACGGCTGTGCCGCTCATTCCTCCTTTTGGCGCTCCTCTTCGAGCACGCACCGGACTATGCGCTCTATGCGCTGCTCTTCGCTTTTGCGCGACGCGATGAAGCCTATGACAGATGCTGTCACTTGAACGGCAACCAGTGCGGCTCCGACGGCGATGAGCGCGCGCTTGCCAAGCAGCCGGTAGTTCTGAAGCGCCGATTCGCCACCCTGCTTGGCCGCCATCTTGCTCACACCCTTCGCGAACGCCAGGACCTTGTCGTCGAGCATGCCCTGCACAGCGTTTTCCATCTGACGCTCAATCAGCGAACTTGCCATGATAACCTCCTGGTATGCGTTTCCTTCCCTATTCTGCAGATCTTATCGTAGCACCATTTTGTGAGACGTTTACCCTGGGTGAGTGTCCCATCTCGCGCGCTTGCTGGACATTTGTTGGACAGTTGTATGTAAGATATCCGCCGTGTGACCCATCGCGGCACATCGAGAACATAGAGGCTGTAGCAGCCCGAAAGAAAGGAATCCTATGCTCGAGAAGATAGACCTCAAGGCGAAGAAGATGCCGAAAGAGGAGTATAAGCCGGTTCACGACGAGCTCGTCGGCAAGCTGGTGCTGTTGCAACAGGAAGCCCGCTCGAAGGGCGTGGGGCTGGTCGTGCTCGTGGAGGGCTGGCCGGGGGCCGGCAAGGGCAGCCGCATCTCGGAGCTCATTTACGAGTTGGACGCGCGCGCCACGCACGTGCGCGTTACCGAGGACATCGATGCGAGGGCCGCGCGCGAGTTCCCGGGCGTTAAGTGGGGCGTTACGGGCGAAAGCCCGCTGATGAAGCAGTTCTGGGAGGGCCTCGGTGAGCGCGGCGAGATAACGTTCTACGACCGCGGTTGGTACACGGCGGCGGCCGAGCAGGCGCTGTTCGGGTTCGTGCAGAAGGACCCGAAGGAGCTGAAGAAGCTTGTCAAGAAGGCGAAGAAACTGCCGGCCGGCGAGCGCGGCGCTCTGGCCGCACGCAGCGCGCTAGCGGGAGACGTCGTGGGCGGCTACCAGCAGATCGCGCTCGACTTCGAGCAGGCGCTGGTGAATGATGGCTACGTCGTGGTGAAGCTGTTTGTGCACGTGTCCAAGAAGGCGCAGAAAAAGCGCCTGAAGGCCCTGCGCAAGAACCCCGACACCGCCTGGCGCGTGAGCAAGCACAAGCTTGGGCTGACGGAATACTACGACGATGCATACCAGGTGTATGATCGCCTACTCGAGGGCAGCAATTTCGGGCGAGCGCCCTGGACCATTGTGAACGGCGAAGACCGCCGGGCGGCCAACATCCAGATAGCCCAGGCGCTCGTCGACGCTCTCGAAGGCGCGCTGGCGACCGATCCCGACGAGGCCGCAGAGGCGGCCAAGGCCAAGGCCGCAGAGAACTCCGAAGCGTTGGCGGGCGTGGCTGAAGGCGGGGCCAAGGGCGGCGATGCCGAAACGGCCCAGAGCGCGGAGGCCATCGTGAAGGCCTACGAGGAGCAGGCGGCCGCTCAGAGCGCGCTTGCCCCGCGCGAGTCAAGCTACATCATCATGGCCGGCTACCCGCAGATCGATCATTCCGAGAAAAAGCCGCGCATCGATGACGCAGAGGGATACCGCAAGCAGCTGAAGGAGGAGCAGGCGCGTTTTCGCAAGCTGCAGGAGGAGGCCTACCGCAAGCGCGTGCCGATCATGGTCATGTACGAGGGATGGGACGCCGCGGGCAAGGGCGGCAACATCAAGCGCATAGCCCAGGCCATCGACGCGCGCGCCTACGAGATATTCCCGTCACCGGCTCCCTCGAAGGCCGAACTCGCGCATCCGCACCTGTGGCGCTACTGGACGCGCCTGCCTGAGGCCGGCAAGGTGGGTATCTATGACCGCAGCTGGTACGGGCGCGTGCTCGTGGAACGCGTTGAGGGTTTCTCCACCCCCGAGCAGTGGGGCCGCGCCTATGACGAGATAAACGCCTTCGAGCACGAACTGGTGCAGTGGGGCACCGTGCTGCTGAAGTTCTGGGTCGACATCACGCCCGCCGAGCAGCTTGCCCGCTTCGAGGCGCGCGCGGCCGACCCCGCAAAGGCCTGGAAGCTCACCGACGAGGACTGGCGCAACCGCGACAAGTACCCGCTTTACAAGGCCGCCGTCGACGACATGTTCCGCTTGACCTCGACCGAGTTCGCGCCTTGGACCATACTGGAAAGTGACAGCAAATACTACGCGCGCATCCAGGCTCTCAAGGCCATAAACGAGGCTCTCGAGTCTCGCCTTCGCAAATAGTTCCGAGGACGCGCGGTGAAACATCCATCCAGGTGGTGAATGGGCAACGTATTGAGAATACTCCTGCGCGATTTTAGGCGCTTGTTGAAGGCACCTGCCGCAATGATTGTGGTGTGCGCCCTTCTGGTGCTTCCGTCGCTTTACACCTGGTACAACGTTGTGGCCTTCTGGAATCCCTACGACGCGACCGGCAATCTGAGCGTGTGCGTGGTGAACCAGGATGCGGGCACGTCGAACGAGTCGGTTGGCGAGCTTGTCGTCGGCGACAAGCTCGTAGGGCAGCTGCAGGAAAACGACCAGCTCGACTGGATAACCGACAAAGATTACGATACGGCGATAGAGGACCTGAAGGTAGGCAAGGTCTATGCCGCGTACGTGATCCCCGAGGATTTCTCGGCTTGCCTCGTGTCCCCCCTGACGGGGGAAATAAAAAGCCCGCACATTCAGTATTTCGCAAACGAGAAGCTCGGGCCGGTTTCGCCCAAGGTCACCGACGCGGCGGCATCGGCGCTCGAGCGGCAGATCAATTCTGCGTTCGTCGCCACGGTGACCGAGGTGGCGACGCAGGCCCTCGACGACGCCGTCAAGAAGGCGGAGGCGGATGTTTCGGCATCCAAGAACAAAGCGACCGACCGCGCCGATGAGGCGAAGAAGGCGATTTCGGAGGCGCGGACGGCCCTTTCCGAGGTCGAGTCCGCCATCGACGGCTCGCGCTCGAAGCTGGCTGCGGCAAGCGCCGCTGTCGGCTCGGTGACGAAGGTTTCGGACGATGCGCAGGCGGTGCTCAAGGATGTGACGAGCGAAGCCGAGGCGCTGCAGGAGGCTCTGGCGAACATCTCTACGGATTCCATCCCCGACCTCTCGAGCGCGCTCGCCGAGTTGTCGCAGGTAACGGAAAAGGTCGGTGCGCTGGCAGACAGCATAACCTCGTCTGCGGCAGAGGCGCAGGCAGAGGTCGATTTGGCGGCAGCCAAGATTCAGCCGGTAATCGACGCCATGCGGGAAGCGGCGTCGGACTTGGACACAGCGGCCAAGGAGGTTTCAGACGAGGCGCTTAGCCAGAAGCTCGCCCAGGCAGCGCAGAATATGAGTGCGCGGGCCGACGAGATGCAAGAGACGCTGGATGGCGCCGCGGCGCTTGCCGAGGAGGTGGGAAGCACCTCGCAAGCGGCGAAGGATGCGGCCAAGGCGCTGAACGATTCCGCCGCGCAGGCGGCAGATTCCCTCGCACAGTATTCCAACGACCTGCACGGCTCCGCCGCCTCGAATCTTGATTTGACTGTTGCGCAGATCGGCGCTGTATGCGCGCAGCTCTCGGCGGCGGTTTCTAGTTTGGATGCGGCCGTGGGACAAGTGGGGCCGATCGTCGGCCAGCTTGACGGCATCCTCGCCGACAGCAAGGTAGCGGTGGTGCAGACCAACACTCTTGCGGGTGATGTGCAGGCCGACCTCGACTCGGTCGTTTCCGATGCGCGCATGCTGGCGAACTCCGACGTCATCGCCGACCTGCTAAAAAACGGCACGCTCAACGCGCAGAACATATCCGAGTTCATGGGCTCGCCCACCGAGCTTTCGACCAGCCGGCTCTACCATCCCAACGCTTACGGCTCGGCGATGGCCCCCCTGTTCATGAACCTAACGTTTTGGATCGGCGCCTTCATGCTGGTAATCATCTTCCTGCTGGAGGTCGACTCCGAGGGCATAAAGGGACTCAAGCCCTGGCAGCGCTACCTCGGGCGTTTCAGCCTGTTCTGCATCTTCGCGGCGCTGCAGGCTATCATCTGCTGCGCGGGAACGCTGGCACTCGGCGTGCAGGCGGCCAACGTCCCCGCCCTCTTCGTGGCGGCAGTCGTGTCGTCGTTGGCGTTCACGAGCATAATCTACGCGCTTTCATCGACGTTCAGGCACGTGGGGAAGGCCCTGTGCATCGTGCTCGTGTTCGCGCAGATTCCGGGAGGGTCGGGCCTGTACCCGGTGGAGATGACATCGAGTTTCTTCCAGACGATCTACCCGCTTCTGCCGTTCACCTACGGCATCGACGCCATGCGTGAGTCCATCGGCGGCTTCTACGGGAACTATTACGTCCAAGACCTGGCTGCGCTTTGCGCCTTCTTCGTCGGGAACCTTGTCTTTGGGCTGGTTGTGGGCCCGCTGATGTCCAACGTCGTGCGCATGACGGCCCGGCAGATTCGCGAGGGGGACCTCTACAACGGCGAGGACGCGCTTATACCCGAGAGGCCCTACCGGCTGGCCCATGTGCTTCGTGCCCTCACCGAGAAGGACAGCTACCGCGAAGAGCTGGAGGAACGCTACAGGCGGTTCTCGCGCCGCTACCCCATCTTCATCCGAGCCGCTATCGTGCTCGGCGTGGGGGTACCGGTGGCCATCGGGCTGCTGATGGCGCTCGACGCCGCCGAGAAGACGGTGCTGCTGACCTTCTTCCTGATATGGCTTATCGCGCTTATCGGCTTTCTGGTGGTGGTGGAATCGCAGCGTTACAGCTTCGAGCGCCAGCTGAATCTGGAAAACATGAGCGACGATAGGCTATTGCGCCTTTTCGCAAACCGCAACCGCATGGTGCGCGCGGATAGCGGCGTTGCGCGGCGTGCGAGCGCCGCAGACGGGACTGAGGCCAATAAGGAGGGTGGCTCGTACCCGGTGCTCGCCGCATCGCGTGCCAACCGGCAGTCCGCGGGCGGGGTGCATAACGTGTGGAGAATCGCGCGCAGGGACTTCTCCGGGTTGTTCAAGAACGTCTTGAGCACTGTGATAACGGTGGGGCTGGTCGTACTGCCGTCGTTGTTCGCGTTATACAACATCCTCGCCTGCTGGAACGTGTTCGATAACACGAGCTACCTGTCGGTCGCCGTGGCAAGCGAGGATACAGGCTACGAGAGCGACCTTTTGCCCGTGAACGTGAACGTGGGCGAGAAGGTCGTCTCGGCACTGCGCGGAAACGACCAGATCGACTGGGTGTTCACCGACGCCGACGACGCGGTCGAAGGGGTGCGCGCCGGGCGGTACTATGCGGCACTTGTGATACCCGAGGGCTTCAGCCGCGAGATGCTTACCTTCTACGAAGGGGATTCGCCCTCGGCCACCATCGACTACTACGTGAACGAGAAGAAGAACGCCATCGCGCCCAACATCACGGGCGTGGGCGCCGACACGGTGTCCCATGAGGTGAATTCCACATTTGCGGAAACTGTTTCCGAGGTCGCGCTCGGCATGGCGCAGTCGTTGTCGAAGATTGCCGAGGAAGGCGTCGTGGACGAGCGCGTGGCGTCCCTGGCAGAGCACATGCGAACCGTGGCGGAGCGCCTTGACCAGTCCACGGATGTGCTGGCCCTATATTCCACCGTGGGGAAAGACTCGCAGGGACTGGTCGAAAGCGCCGCCGAAATCGCCGCATCCTCCAGCGAGAAGCTGCAAGAGGCGATTTCCGAAGTCGGAGCCGGCAAGCAGCGCTTGAAGGGCCTCGCGTCCAGCCTGGCCGACTCGGTGACCGGCCTTGGCAACTCCCTGGATGCGGCCGATTCGGCGGTTGAGGCTTTGCGGCAGCGGACCGACGAGCTGATTGCCGGTGCCACGGACGGGGCTGGCGACGTGGCGTCTCGGCTGCGGGACAAGGCATCCGAAATCGATGGCAAGGCAAGCAGGCTTAAGGATGACGTGGCCGCGCTCGAGAAACTCAGGGACGACCTGAAATCAGGCACGAGCTCGCAGATAAACGTGGATATCGCCGATGGCAAGTCCAACATCAAGGTCGACCTGGGCAATGGGACGGTCTACCAAAGCGATAAGGTGCTGGCCGAGGAAATCGACGCGCTGACGAGCACCATCTCGGCGCTTGACAGCGCCAAGGCTAAGCTTGAGCAAGCCCTTTCAGGCGTCTCGGGCGATGACGAGACCGAATTGCAAGCGCGTATCGACGAAATCGACGAGACGCTGGCCAAGCTCGGAGAGACGAAGGCGGCCCTGCAGGAGCTGCTGGATTCTCGGATGGACGTTGAGGTGGACTACGAGGCGCAGATGAGCGCCGAGGCCGGGGTGATGGTCGAGAACACTGTCATCCTCGACAAGGATATAGCCGCGCTGCACAAGGCGATCGACATCCTGCAGAAGGCAGGCGAGGCCTGCACGGAAGCTGCTGATGCCCTGGAGTCGGGGGTTGCCGTTGTCGGCGATAAAGTTGAATCGCTCCGTGCGCTCGCGAACAAGGCAAAAAAGGACGTCGCAGCCGTGAAGCAGGACTTGGAGGATGGCCTAGCGCCCGGCGCCGAGAAGCTGAAGGCCGACATCGCGACGCTCGTTGCAGACCTGGACCAGATAACCGGCGAGCTGGGTGCGTTCGACCCCGACCTTTCGGGCACGCTGGGGACCGTGGCCGCGGCGCTCGGCGACGCCTCTTCGAAGATAGACGAGAGCGTCGCGAAGCTGCATGCGGCGGCGGCCCAGATGCGGGAGCTCGCCGATGCCGTCGACGTGGCTCTTGCATCCGGCGACGTCGAGAAGCTTCGCTCGCTTTTGCAGGGCGATGCCGGCGACTTGGCCGCAGCCCTGACCGCGCCCGTTCAGGTCGAGCGCACGGCGCTGTTCCCGAGCGAGAACTTCGGCTCGGCCATGACGCCGCTTTACTGCGCCCTGGCCATCTTCATCGGGTCGCTGCTCATCATGGTGGCCATGAAGCCCGAGGTCTCGCGTCGTGGCAGGGAAGAGCTGGTCGACCCGAAACCGCGTCAGCTCTACTTCGGGCGCTTCGTGGCGGTCGGCGCCGTATCGCTTTTGCAGACGACACTTCTGGGACTGGGCAACATGCTGTTCTTGAAGGTGCAGGTTTCCGACCCGGTGCTGTTCATGGCGGCCTTCTGGTTTGCGGGGCTCGTCTTCGCCTTCATGATTTACACGCTTGTGGTGGCGTTCGGCAACTTGGGCAAGGCCATAGCGGTACTGCTTCTCATCGTGCAGGTGACAGCCTGCGGTGGCTCCTATCCGCTGCAGATGCTGCCCGACTTCGTGCAGGCGATAAGCCCGTGGGTGCCGGCGACCTACATCGTCGACGCCTTGCGCGCGGCCATGATGGGCGTCTACCAGAACGACTTCTGGGTGTCGATGGGATACCTCGCGCTGTTCATCATCCCCTTCCTTCTGCTGGGCTTGGTCTTGCGCAAGCCCATGGAGCGGTTCATGAAGTTCTACGTGAGCAAGGTGGAAGAATGCCGAATCATGGAGTGAGGTAAGAAAAGACTTGCAACAGCAGATAAACACCGAGGTGAACGCGCACCTGAACGATACCGACAGCGCCGAGGCGCGGGCGCGGCGCAGGCGCGAGAAGCAGGCGAACCTCTCGGCGTCAGAGAGGCTGAAGAGCAATGCCACCGTGGTCGTGGCGGTCTTGGCGGGCGTCATCACGTCGGTCGTGAAGTTCGTGGCGGCGTCGATTACTGGTTCGTCTGCCATGTTCTCTGAAGGCATCCACTCGATGGTCGACGCCATCAACGACTCGCTTTTGCTGGTGGGCAACAAGCTCTCCCAGCGGCCACCGGACGTGAGGCATCCGTTCGGTTACGGCCACGAGGTGTATTTCTACAGCCACACGGTCGCTCTCGTCATCTTCGTGCTGGGCGGGGGCTTTGCCATGTACGAGGGCATCCAGAACGTCATGGCGGGCGGGCATCCCATCGAGAACCCGCTGATCAACTACATCGTGCTGGGCATCGGCATCGCGGTGGAGGGCTTCTCGCTTTCCGT
>CAJOOG010000007.1 GCA_905236045.1 uncultured Denitrobacterium sp. | reverse complement strand
GTGGTCTTGCCGTGGTCAACGTGGCCGATGGTGCCGATGTTGACATGCGGCTTGGTACGCTCGAACTTTTCCTTTGCCATTGAATCCTCCTTTAATGAAAACGCCCTTGGCGGGCGTACATGACTTGCGGTGAATGACACAGACCTCGGAGAGGTCGTGGAGTATTCGGAATTGGTAGCGGTGACTGGATTCGAACCAGTGACGCCACGGGTATGAACCGTGTGCTCTAACCAACTGAGCTACACCGCCATGGGATGGAGCCCGCGACCGGACTTGAACCGGTGACCTCTTCGTTACCAACGAAGTGCTCTACCGACTGAGCTACACGGGCGAAAAAGATGGTGGGGATGCCAGGACTCGAACCTGGGAACCCAGAGGGAGCGGATTTACAGTCCGCCGCAGTTGCCGCTGTGCCACATCCCCATGTTGCTTAACTTGTGCAATTTTCAAGCTGCATACCCGCTCCGAAGAGGCTTCCTCGGATTCGAGCATGAGAATCATACGCGAGCGGTTTGGGGCTGTCAACAACGGACACGCCCCCGGGCGTATCTTCAATATTTCTCCGCTTACCGCCTGCAGAGATGCTTTTTCGGACCCCACTCTGGCACGCTGGAGCGAACGCTATACTGAGGCACTTAAGCGTTAGTAAGGAGACTGGTCTATGCAAGCAGGAGACACCCTCGTCGTCATCGCGATTCTCGTCTATTTCATCGTGGTGCTCACCATCGGATTCATCTACGCGAAGCGCTCGAATTCCTCCGCTTCGGAATACTTCCTGGGAGGGCGCAAGGTGGGCCCGTGGTTCACCGCGCTTTCCGCGGAGGCCTCCGACATGTCGGGGTATTTGCTGATGGGCCTGCCCGGGCTGGCGTATTTCACCGGCGCGGCGGACGTGGGCTGGACGGCCATAGGGCTGGCGCTGGGCACTTACCTGAACTGGCTTCTGGTGGCGA
This sequence comes from uncultured Denitrobacterium sp., assembly GCA_905236045.1. Taxonomy (GTDB): domain Bacteria; phylum Actinomycetota; class Coriobacteriia; order Coriobacteriales; family Eggerthellaceae; genus Curtanaerobium. Next base: position 16,925 of record CAJOOG010000007.1, on the reverse strand, counting down.
AGCGCCTGAGGCGCTACTCCGTGGTCGCCGGGGATGCCATCACGCTGCCCGGCTTCTACAGCAACCGCTTCCGCGACGCCGAGAACACCGTGGGCACCGTCGCCGCCGTCATCATCCTCATCTTCTTCTGCGTCTACACCGGCAGCTGCTTCGTGACCGTCGGCAAGCTCTTCAACACGCTCTTCGGCTGGAACTATTCGGCCATGATGGCCTTCGGCGCCATCATCGTATTCCTCTACACCATGGTGGGCGGCTACCTCTCCGTGGTCGCGACGGACTTCGTCCAGGGCTGCTTGATGTTCTTCGCCCTGGCCGTGGTGGTCGTCGGGTCGGTGGCCATGGCGGGCGGCGTGGAGAACACCGCGGCGTTCCTCTCCGACATCCCGGGGTATCTGAGCATGACGCAGACGGCCGTCCCCGCCCTCGATGTCAACGAGATACAGCAGACCGAAGGCGGCCAGCCCCTCTTCGAAGCCGCCGCCGAATACGGCCCGCTTACCATCGTCTCCACGCTCAGCTGGGGCCTGGGCTATTTCGGCATGCCGCAGGTGCTCGTGCGCTTCATGGGCATCCGCTCGGAGGAAGCGGTGAAGACCTCGCGGCGCATCGCCGTCGTCTGGGTGATCATCAGCATGTTCTGCGCGGTGTGCATCGGCCTCATCGGGCGCTCGATCCTGCCTGCGCGGCTTTTGACCTCATCCGACGCCGAGAGCATCTTCATCGTGCTCTCCCAGATCATGCTGCCCTCCTTCCTCTGCGGCATCGTCGTCTCGGGCATCCTGGCGGCCAGCATGTCCTCGGCTTCCTCCTACCTGCTCATCACCGGCTCCTCGGTGGCGGAGAACATCTTCCGCAGCATCTTCAAAAAGGACGCCACCGACGAGCAGGTGCTCATCGTCTCGCGCTTCACGCTGGCCGCGGTGCTGCTCTTCGGCATCTGGGTCGCATGGAACGAGAACTCCGTCATCTTCACCGTGGTCTCCTACGCCTGGGCGGGCCTGGGCGCCTCCTTCGGCCCGCTGACGCTGTTTTGCCTGTTCTGGCGGAAGACGACCAAGCAGGGCGCCATCGCCGGCATGATAACCGGTGCGGCCGGCGTGCTCATCTGGCATAATCTGATCAGGCCGCTTGGCGGCGTCTTCGGCATCTACGAGCTTCTGCCGGCGTTCCTGCTGGGATGCCTGGCCATCTACACGGTATCGAAGCTGACCGGGGAGCCCGAGCAGGCCGTTCTCGACGACTTCGACCTGTACCGCAGCGACACACCGCTCGACGAGAAACGCAACATGGAGGTCGTGTTGGAAGACGGCATGGCCTTGAACGAATAGACGAAAGGGCACGACCGTGGCAGACAAGGCAGCACTTCAGGCGGAATACGACGCGTGGAAGGCCAAGGGGCTGGCGCTGAACATGGCGCGCGGCAAGCCCTCCTCCGAGCAGCTGGACTTGAGCCGGCCGATGCTGGGGCTGCTCGGGCCCGAGAGCGACCTGCGAAGCGCCGACGGCACGGACCTGCGCAATTACGGCGTGGGCGCGGGTATCCCCGAAGCACGCGAGCTGATGGCCACGATGCTCGACGACAGTCCCGAACGCGTGATAGTCGGCGGCGAATCCAGCTTGAACCTGATGTACGACGCCATCGCGCGACTGTGGACGTTCGGCACGCTCGGCGGCGATCCCTGGGGACGGCTGGACCACGTGAAGTGGATCTGCCCCGTTCCCGGCTACGATCGCCACTTCGCCATAACCGAGCTCTTCGGCATCGAAATGGTGAACGTGGACCTGCGCGAAGGGGGTCCGGATATGGACGCGGTGGAGGAGCTGGCGAAAGACCCCCAGGTGAAGGGCATCTGGTGCGTGCCGACCTACTCCAACCCAACAGGCCGCACCTACTCCGACGAGACCGTGGAACGCCTGGCCGCACTGCAGGCCGCGCCCGACTTCCGCATCTTCTGGGACAACGCCTATTGCGTGCACCACCTCTACCCCGCCCCGCAACAGAGCCGCGTGAAGGACATCGCCGGAGCGTGCGCCGCCGCAGGCAACCCCGAACGCGCCTTGAAGTTCGCCAGCACGAGCAAGGTGACGTTCCCCGGCGCGGGTATCTCGGCCCTGGCGGCGGGCCCCGAGACGGTGACGGAGATTACGCGACGGATGAACGTGCAGCTTATCGGCCACGACAAGCTGAATCAGATGCGCCACGTGATGTTCCTGCGCGATGCCGGCGGCATCGCCGAGCACATGGCCAAGCATGCCGAGATCATGCGCCCGAAGTTCGAACTGGTGGAGTGCCTGCTCGGCGAGGAGCTGGCGGACGTGGACTGCAGCTGGACGCACCCGCTGGGAGGCTACTTCGTCGCCTTCACCGCGCCCGCGGGCACCGCCGGGCGCATAGTGCAGTTGGCGAAAGACGCCGGCGTGACGCTCACCGCCGCGGGAGCCCCCTTCCCCTACGGCAAGGACCCCGACGACGCGACCATCCGCCTAGCCCCCAGTCTGCCCCCGCTCGAAGAGCTCGAGCAAGCGCTGCGGGTCTTCTGCTGCTGCGTGAAGCTGGCGGCCGCCGAATAAAGCAGCCCTGACGCTCGGAGGCGAGCTGACGTGCGCGAACGACGGTTCGCGCGGACGGACGCTGCTGCGGCGGACGGACGCTAGGCCTTTCGACGGATGCGCGCTACGGCCGCTGCCACTAGGGCTGCGACGGCCGCCACTGCAACGCCGATCGCCATGGGAAGGTTATCGCCCATGCGTGCGATACCGCTGCTCGATGTAGAAGAAGCGACTACGGTGTCGTCATCTTCGTCATCGTCGTCGAGGTCCTCGTCATCCTCCTCGTCGTCGTCATCTTCGTCGTCATCTTCGTCATCGTCGTCGAGGTCCTCGTCATCCTCGTCGTCATCTTCGTCGTCATCTTCGTCGTCTTCGTCGTCGTCCTCATCAAGGTCCTCGTCGTCATCCTCGTCATCGGAGCTGTTGCTTCCTGACGCCGCGGCCACCGTCGTCGATTGCGCCGTGAGTCCACTGCCGAAAACGACCTCAGCCGCGGACGCATCGTCCGACGCCTCCGCGATGCAGAAGGGAACGCGAAGGACCTCTGTGCCGAACTGCAGCACGAGCGTGTGTTCGCCCGCATCGAGGGTCTCCAGATAGGCAGCCTGCAGAGCGACGTCGAGGTTGTTCTCGGAAGCAAGGCAATCCAAGGCACCGAGGGCCTTGCCATCGACGGCGATTCGGGAAAGCAGCCAGCCGGCCTGTTCGTCCGCTCCACTGCGGGTTATGGCAAACTGAAGGCCTTCAATGGAGCCCTTCGTCCAGATCAACTCCACATCATCGGTGCTGTAGGCCGTGTTCTCCGCCGTTGCCTTTGCGTACTTGGCGACGATGGAGACATCCCCTTCGATGGCGTCTTGCTCGCTGAAGCCGAGATAGGCCTTATCCCCCTCCACCAGCAGCGCGCGACCGGCCTGGGTCTGCGCCTGGGTCTGGACCCGCGACTGCAGCTGAACCTGCGGCGCCTGGGCCTGCGAAGCCTGAGCGGCGGGCACTATGAGACGCTCCGCTTCGAAGGCATTCTGCGAGGCGACGGCATCGGCATAGAACCAGCCTTGGAAGACAGAGCCGTCCTTAGAAGGAGCCGCCGGCGCTGTAACGGAAGCGCCCCGCGATCGGTCTCGGACAATGGGCGCCGACCCCTCGTCGCCCTCGAAAACAACCGTGCACGTGGCCGAGGATGGCGAAGACGCAGTCGAGTCGCACGAACTCGAGCCGGGCTGGGCCGCGAGAGCGGAACCTGGAAGCAGGCATGCGACAGCGAGCGCAAACGCCGCGGCCGCCCCGATGAATCCCCTGGTGGTAATCGCCTTCAACATATCCCCTACCTTATGAGCAGTCGATTATCTATGGCCATGATTGTACGCATGCCCGAATGATTGCGGGCATTTTCCAGAGAAGCAACACGCGAGCGGCCCGGGCTTTCGCCCGGACCGCTCTGGCTGGGAGCCCTGCGGCCCCCTTCGAACCTTCAGGGCAATCGGCTCTGGAAGCCGGCCCGCAATCAAGCGCTATTTCTTGATCTTGAGGCTCGTCGTCGCGCTGTAGCTGCTCCAGGCCTTGGACTGGTTATCGTAAGCGCGAATCTGGAACTGATAGGTCTTACCCTTCGTCAGCTTGGACAGCGTGTAAGCCGCTTTGCTGCTCGCGAGGTTGACCGTCTTCCACTTGCCGCCCTTGACGCGATAGCGAATCTGGTACTTGTCGGCACCGGTCATCTTGGTCCAGGAGATCTTCGCCTTCTTGGAAGCGGAATTCTTGGCCGTGACCTTGTTCATCTTCGCAGGCTTGACGTTGACGGTGTAGGTCTTCGAAGCGGCGGCGTTATAGTTGGCCGTTGCAGCGGAGGTGATGGTGATCTTGGCCGTGCCCGTCCAGTTCTTGGCAACGGTCACCTTGCCGTTCTTGTCGACAGTCACGTATTTGCCGGCGTCGGAGCTGTAGCTCAGCGCATCGCCATTGCTGGCAGAGGCGCCGATGGAGAAGCTCAAAGCCGCGCCCGCCTTGCCGGTGAGCGTCTTCGAAGCAGCGCTGAGGTTAATCGTCTTCGAAGCCTTGGCAATCGTGAAGGTCTTGGAAACAGTGCCGCTGTAGGTGTTCTTGCCGGTAATGGTAACCGTACCCGTGCCGGCGTCGGTGTTGTTGGCGAAGGCCCAAATGTAGCTGCCCAACGGGGTGAGGGTCGTTCCGTCATTGGCGATTACCGTGATGCCCGGCTCATGTTCGGTGCCGTCGTAGACGAAGCTCGTGGGATCGAGCGTGACCGTAGCATCGCTTACCGTCTTGACGATCTTAAAGCTAGCCTGCAGGTTGCCCGTGTAATTGCCGGCGCCGGCCACATAAACGGTGGCGGTTCCAGTGTTGGTGTTGTTGTAGCAGTGGGCGTTATAATCCGTGCCCCTCTGCAGCTCTGTACCGCTTGCGGTGGTCACCGTCAAATCGGGGTTAATGGCATTGCCCGTGTAGGACTGATCCGCGATTGCCGCAATGCTGCCGTCGCTGATATCCACGGCCGTAATCTCGAAGTTCGCGCTGACGCTGCCCTTGTAGTTGCCCATACCGTAGGCGGTCACGGTAGCGGTGCCCACATTCGTGTTGTTGCTTCCGATCAGGTAATAATCCGTGCCCTCTTTATACGTCGTACCACTGTTGGTCAGCGTGACGGAAGGCGTAATCTCCTCGCCGGTGTAAGGCATGGAGCTGATAGCCGAAATGGTCCCTTGGAGGGTAGCTGCATTGATCGTGTATTTGGCCGTAGCCGTGGCAGTACCCTCGTATGCACCCTTGCCCTTGACGGAAACCGTGTAGGTGCCCGCATTCTTGAACTCAGTGGAGAAGTTATTGCCGTTGGCGTAGCCAACCGTGTAATTAGAGGCATCGAGGGTTTGCCCATTGAGCGTCACCGTGACGCTCGGGGCATGTCCAGCTCCATCGTAAGTCGCGGATGCGGATGTGAGCGCAACCGTGGCTCCGGAGATATCTGTGCCCGCAGCCGTAATAGTCTTGCTGGCAGTGCCAGTGTAGTTATTGGGGTCCTCGTCCGTGCCTTCTTTCGTGCGGTCGACGGTGATGGTGACTTTATAGGCACCAGCCAACTCAGTTTTGGAGCCAGCCTCGACAGCTTTGCCGTTGGGATCATAGTAGGCAACCGTGTAGTAATTCGAATTGACCGTCTTGCCATCCACGGAAACCGAGGAGAGCGTCGGGAGGTTATCGCCGACGTTGATCTTCGCATCATCATCGGTAAGGGTGACGGTTGCGCCGGAAATATCCGTGTAGGCAGCGTCCTCGCCCAGGTAGTAGTTGGTGGGCAGCAGCGTAGCCGGATTGGTGGAATAATGCTCCTGAGCGTAGTCCATGCCCTCTTGCATCATGTCCTGGACCTTCTCGGCATCGTAGCCATCGGCATCGGAGGCAGACCACAGGAGGTAGTTCGCACTGTCCGTGGCATTCCAATTGCGGACATTGTCCATGTAGGTATCCATGATGGTGCCGAGGTTGCCCGTGGAGATATGGTAGAACTTGTTATAGTAGTACGCCACCAGGTCATTCTGCTGGATGCCCTTCGTATCCGTGAAAATCTCCGGATACAGGCAGGGCAGGATGCGGCCGACATTCGTGGCGTTGTCGGCGGAATTGTGCAGCGTGTCAAACGTCACGCCGGCACTGCCATCCGCATAGTAGGTCTTGGAGAGCAGGCCGTCGGTGTTCAGCTGGCTGACAACGGCGCCGCTCGAAGCCTCGACCATAATCAAGTCCACGCCCTCGAGGTCAGACTTCGTCGCCGTCGTTTTCGTGTCGCCCAAGTTGACGGAGACATACTGCACGCCCTCCAGGAAACGATCGGTGGCCGCGGTGCCCTGCTGAGTACCGGCAGCGATAAGCGTGTAGGTACTCGAGCTCGAATTGTAGGCGCTCACGACGGCAACGGTCTTGAGTTCGCCGTCACCCGCGTCATCCAAATCGCCGTCGTCGTTCGCGTCGAGCGATTTGAGCACATAGTTCTTCGTGCCGGTGATGTACTCCTCATAGAGCTTGGCGATATCCGTGGCAGACCCATAGCGCAGAGAACGCGAAGAATCGGCTGCATCCGCACGGTCGGCAGCAGAAGCAACACGATACATGGTGTCCATCATCGTGTTCAGATTGGTGGGAACGTAGGTCACGGCAATCGGGCTGTAGCTGGTGATGCCGTTCGCCTTGGCATAGTCGCCCGCCAGAACCGCCTTAGCATAGGTGTCGCCCAGATAGTAGTCCTCGTCCACGATGGTGGTCCCGCCCGTGCCGATGATAACGGAGGGCAGCTGCTCCCAAACCTGGTCGGATGTGGAGCTGGCCGGATTGTTCGTGTAAGCGGACATCCCCTGCATCGGGCTGCCGCCGTCGACCTGCATAATCGTCGGAGAGGCTTTCGTGTCTGCCCCGCTGAGCACCGAGACGGTGTTCACATAATATGGGTCGGGCACGGTGCTGTAGCTCGTGCCCCAGACGGCCAACTGCATGTCGGTAACATCGGCCTTGAAGTCCGACGTGCGCATATTGGGGTTGCAGATGCCCAGGATCTCGGGCATCGGCTCGGCGGCAGCATGCGCACGGCCGATGATATAGCTGCTCGTGTCGGCGCTGTCCGCATAGGCAGACGCCGGTGTGGCGGCCATGCCGAAAGCCAGAGCCGCAGCGGCGACCGCCGTGCCCAGCACGGCGAGCAACCCCTTCCTTGTCTTAATACTATCCATGTAAGTATCCCCTTTAGAGTATTTGCCGAATAGATCTATTCTCACACCGGCGGCCCGCACCCCACTCCTTTCTCGAATAGAGGCCGCCGAATATGGACTCGAATCAGCCGCTCTTTATAGTGTAGAAGCACTCTTCGTCGAACAGGGCCCCCGAGACAACGCTTTTGCTCGCGTCGCAACGATAGAAGACCTTATAGAAGTTGTAGATGCTGTAATCCCCTGCCTCGAGCACCGTCTTGTTGCCTTTCAGCAAGCTCAGCGCCCAGGCACTCGCATAGAAGCTCTCCACGTTGCCATAAGCCCACGTGCCCGATACTCCCTCGGGAACGACATAAGCATAGTAGTTGGATCCAACATTGTAGAGGCCGTTGGATATCTTGGCCGAAGCCTGCAGAGCTCCTGCGATGTCTTTGTCCTTGACGATGACCGCCGGGAACGCGGTCGTTCCGACCAGCTTCCAATTGGCCGCCACATCCGGGTCGGAGATGGGGAACCACAATCCCGACCAGATGGTGCCGATGCTGCTTTCCGCCACATTGGAGAGATTGGGGGAGCCCTTGGTCCAGCCGGGCATGACATAGCCTTTGCCCGTGGGCTTGGAGCTGGGATACGCCACATCGGACACGCCTGCCATCTGCAGGTAATAGTCGAGGGTGACGTAGCTTCCCGAGACGCCGACGCTCATGCCGACGCCGCCGGATGAATTCATCGACGTAAACGTCGTGCCTATGCTCGCGACGTCACGGTAGGTGCGGTTGGGAGTCACGGGGGAATTCACGCTCGACAGCCAAGAATCGATGTAGGCCGTGGCGATGGATTCGCCCGTGCCCTCGGACTCCTTGATAGCCAGCGGGTTGGATGCCTGGTAGATGCCCTTGTCGGACGTGTTGCCCCCCACTGTCTTGTAAGAATACTTCCCGCCGTTGGCGGCTTTGCAGGCCTGCAGGACGCCGTCGTGGTATTCCCTATAGGAAGACGCCTGGGTCCCCGCATTAAGCTGAATGCCCGTTGCCGTCGAGAGAATCTGCCCCACCGCCTCGACGGCCATGGTCACCTGCTCGTCAGTGGTCGTCGCGTTGTCCAAATCGGGCATGACCGTGCACTTGATGCCCACATTCTCGAGCTTCTGCCTTTCGCCGTCGGAAAGCGGGGCATCGGAGTCGTTATAGAGCACCACCGAGGGCGCCAAGTCGATAATCGCGTCCACATCGCAAGAGCCGCTTTGCGTACCGTCGCCCGACCAACCGACTTGCACGGCCTCGGTTTCGTCGGGGAAGACGCCCTGGCTTTGCACGGTGGCAATCCAAGTCTCGTCGGCAGCCACCAAGGCTCCCTCTCCGCCGAGCATCTGCACGATGGTTGCATACTCCCCCGTTGCCGCTATCGTCCCAGTCGGCGTCTCCTCCGCGGGAGCATTGGGGTCGACGATCTCCGTGGAGCCGCCGCCGCCGCCCGAAGTGGAATCCGAACCGGAATCGGGCGCTTCGTCGCTCGTAAGTTCGGTGGATTCGTTGCCGCCGGACGAATCTTCGTCCTTGGTCGATGTCTTGCTGCCCTGGCCATTTTCCGAGTCGTCGGTTCCCTTGGTGGCATCGGAGTCGGAGTCGGCGTCGTCGCCGTGCTCCCGCTGGGCGGTCGCGCTGTCGTCCTGGGCTTCCTCCTGCAAATCATCGGCCTGTGTGCGTTCTTGTCGGTCGATGGTGTCGGTTTCGCTGGAGTAGCTCTTGTTGCGATCCGGGTCCTCCGGAGCACCTTCCTGCTCTTCGTAGATGGCCTCTTGAGTTTCGTCTACTTCCGCCGTGGGGTCTTCTATATGCTCGGTCAGGACATCGGAATACTTGCAGCCTGCGAAGCAAAAGGTCATGAGCCCCGCCAGAAGCACGGCAAAGACAACCGCCGATATGCGCTTCGCCGCAGCCTGCCTCAAATCGTCCTCCATGCTGAATATACTGAAAATGGAATATTCTACCTGCAGGATATAGATTGTAACATTGCAGCGCCCTCCATGCTAGATACGCCAGAATCGCCAGAGAATCCATTTGGCGGTTCCGGTTTGCCGGTGCGCGTTCTTGAAGAATGCCCGGTAGTAATCCACGGCCCTCGCATATTGCTCCTCGCCGACGTCGCCTTCGCCATAGACGGCACGCTGATAGGCCAAGGTCAGATCCAGGAAATTGGTGTTGCTGGCATTGCGCGCATACGGCGCCAGACGCAGGTTCGACGCTATGGCGAACTCCATCGGGGTCTGCGACTCCGGACGTTCGATGCCCAGCTTTTCGAAGCGGTCCACGAAGAAATCGAACAGCGCCACCGTACGCTCGGAGAGCGGCTTGTCCGCGAGCTTCTGCAGTCTGCGCTTGCGCACCCGCAGACGAAGCCAGACCGCCAAGGCGATCAATGCAGGCGGAACCAGGGCCAGCAGGATCTTCGCCGATAGCGGAATCTGGTAGGAGATGGCTTCGAATTGCTGATTCCAGTCGTTCTGATCGAGCACGTTCATTATGCTCTGCACGGCAGAGGGGGAATCGGAATCGCCTGAGCTGTTGTCGGACTCCTGCTCTTCGGAGGCGTCGGTGTTCTCGTCGGTCTCCTTGGTCTCGTCGTTGGTCTGGTTGGTGGGCTTGTCCGGATCCTCGATCTGCTGTTCGTCGTAGACGCCCTCGTAGTAGACGATCGGCTTGGAATAGTAATCCTCGAAGGGCTTGATATTCACGGTGCCGAACCCGAGACCGGAAATGACGCCCGCGAACAAACCCGTCGCCGCGAGCACGCAAAGAACCGACATCGCAATCCCGAAGAGGAACGCCTGCAGAAACGCCGTCTCCTTCACACGACGTGCCTTGAGCACGCCCTGTCGGTACCCTTGCACCACGAAAAGCGCGCCTATGCCCACATAGACCGCCATCGCCGCGGCTATGCCGGGCTGGTCGGTCATCCATTCCCGGTAGAGGAACTGCACGGTGCCGCAAGCCAGGGCTCCCAGCAACAGCAACACGGCCACGCCCCAGGTACGTCGGGAGAGCAAGTAGACCACGAGCGGAACCGCCGCCAAAATGAAAGCGAACACGACGTAGTTATCGGACACATCATTGACGGCGCCATTGGAGAAGAGCTCGGTGCCCGAGGGCATGAGCGCAGAGAAGACCGCCATCAACACGACGCTGGCCGCAAGATAGGTCGCAGCGGAGAAGACCATGGCCCGCTTGGACCAGCCGCCCGCATACAGCACAGCCAGCATCGCCGCGCACACACCCGCCTCGAGCAGGACATTGCCGCGCAAATCGGCCGCGCTCTCGAAACCGTAGGACACGGTGAAGACCAGCGCCGTGGACACGAGCAGCGCCAGCAGGAAATCGAAGAAGGCGGCACGCAGGAACAGGGCCCTGCGCGAAGGAGCCTGTGCGCTTGCCCGGGCTTGCACCGCTTGCGCCATCAGACCTCCTCTCCCGTTGCGAGCTCGTCGGAGCGCGCGATGATCTTGTAGCCCACACCGGCGGTCTCCAACTGCGTCAGCGCCGAACAATAATCCTCGCGCTCCTTGCCCACCAAAGAAGAGGGCACCACGGCAACCAGGGAGGGCGAGCGGCGGCGGATCTTGGCTTCCAAGATGGTGGCGGCCATCTGCGCCCCGACGTTGGCGGAGCACATGACCAGGTTGCCCTGGCCATGCGGGCTGCCTATCTGCTTTCTCAGGATGTCCTGGGCGTCTTCGGCCCGCTCGGGGTCGTTGGAAGCGCGCGGCAGGTCCGCCATCACCTCGGCCAGATTCTCCTCGTCCCAGTTGACCAAGCGCTTGTCCTCCCCATCGCGGCTGCGGTAGAAGATATCCACCTCCAAGCCCTCCCGACGCGCATAGCGCCCGATGGAGAAGGCGGATTCCACCACAGCATCGAAGAAGGCCATGAGGTCCTGCGATTCGTCCGATGGCCCGTAGAAGTCCATGATGATGGACACCCCCGGATTGGTGTAGACCTCGTAGAGGCGCGTCATGTAGCCTTCGGTGCGGGCGGAGAGTTTCCAATGAATGGTCTTCAGCGGATCGCCCGGCTCGTATTCGCGCACCTGCGCGTAGTCCATGCTGTCCGCGATGACGGATTTGGAGCTCTTGGTGGCCTCGTCGGTGGAATCGTCGCCGAAATCGACCTCGGCCAGCTCCAGGATCTTGGGCGTGACCTCCACGAAACGCCGCGTGGGATTCACGATAGTCGCCTGGAAGAGGCCGATGAAGTCCGAGGCCACCACCCGGTCGACGCCGGCCTGGTAGGTGCCGATATGCTCGAAGCGGGCATTGAAGGAGAGGTCGAAGACCTCGCGCGGGGACAGGCTCATGGTGGTGGACGCCTCGGTGGCCTTGTTGCCGAACATATCCGAGATGTAGAAATAGGCGGTCAGGCGCGTGGCGAGTAGAGGGGTGGCGTTGCGGAACTTGACGGTGAAACCGACATCGGAATCGCGCTGGCAATCCGTGGCGTCGGTATTCTCCTCGAAGGTTATGCCGTAACGCAGGGCCACCGTGTAGAGGCCCGAGAGCGCGATGCCCGTGAGCATCATGAGGCTGGGAACCCAGCCGATGAGCGTGGCGTGGTATTCCGCATCGCCCACGACGAAGCCGAGGGAGGCAAAGACGGCCAGGAGCAGCACGCAAACTACGACCTTGAGCACTATCACACGGCGGGCGCGGGCACGTGGAGATCGCAGGGCCCGCTTACGGTCGCGTTCCTTCTTGCGCTCGGCGTGCCTATCGGCTGCTCTGTCTACGGCGGCGATGCGGGACATGTTCTTCCTCAGCCGTTCAACGAGTCAATCGCCTCGACATCGCTCGCGGAAACCGACGAGACATCCTGTTGGGCCACGGTGGGCACGGCCACCGAATCCAGGATGGTCTGGATGACCAAATCGGCCGTGCGACCGTTGATCTTGGCCTCGTGGGTAAGCGCGATGCGATGACCGAGCACATACGGCGCCAAATACTTGATGTCGTCGGGCATGACATAGGTGCGCCCGCGCATGAGGGCGTTGGCCCGTGCGATGCCCACGATGGCGAGCGAGCCGCGGGGCGAGGCACCGTAGGTGCATTCCTTGACGGTTCGCGTGCTGGTAACCACTTGCACGGCGTAACGGGCCAAGGGCACCGAGACGGTGACTTCCTCGGCCAAAGCCCGCAGGTCGATAATGTCTTGGGCGGAAACGACCGGGCGGATGGCGGCCTTGGCCGCCTTGCTCTCCAGCACCACCTTCACTTCTTCGTCGAGCAGGGGGTAGCCCATGGACAGTTTGATGAGGAAACGGTCGAGCTGGGCTTCCGGCAGGGGATAGGTGCCGTACTGCTCGATGGGGTTCTGCGTGGCGAGCACCATGAAGGGCTCCTCGAGCCGATGCGTGACGCCGTCGACCGTAACGGCACGCTCCTCCATGGCCTCGAGTAGAGCCGACTGCGTCTTAGCGGAAGCGCGGTTGATCTCGTCGATGAGGACGAGGTTGCTCATGATGCCGCCCGCACGGAACTCGAAGTCGTTCGATTTCTGATTGAAGATCGAAAATCCCGTGACGTCGGAGGGCATAACGTCGGGAGTGAATTGCATGCGGCTGAATTCGCAGTTGACGGTGGAGGCCAGGGCGCGCACGAGGGTGGTCTTGCCGGTGCCGGGCAAGTCCTCGAGCAGGATGTGGCCCTGGGCGATCAGCGACATGACGATGAGCTCGACCTGCTCGCGCTTGCCCACGATGACCGTGGAGATGTTGTCGACGATCTTCTCGAGGATATCCGCCGCAGCGGAAGCCTGTTCGCTGGTGATGGCCATTAGTTGCTCTCCTGTTCTCGAATGGGCTGCTCGGGTACGGGGGTCGGAGCCCCGGCGGCCTCGGCTTCCGGGGCCGCGGCGGGCTCGCATGTCGCGGCCGAATCGGATGTCGCGGCGGGCTCGGCGGCGGGCTCTTCTTCCTCGGCGCCGCCGAATTCCGGTGCGCACATCCTCATGACCTCCTGGTTGTCGTGGGTGAACTCCACGAGTTTGACGTTGATGCCATAGGCGTCTTGGATGTTCTCGCGCGTGATGATCTGATACGCGCTTCCGAAGCGCATGGGCTTGTTGCGGGTGAACAACGCCACGTTCGCGCCCGTCATGAAGGCATGGTCGGGGTTGTGCGTAATCATGAGGACCGCATATCCGCTGCGACGCAACTGGCGGATCTTCTCGATGACGCGCACCGCATTGCCATAGTCGAGCGCGGCTGTGGGCTCGTCGAGAATGAGCATGGCGGGCTCCTGCGCCAAGGCGCGCGCGAACATCACCATCTGCAACTCGCCGCCGGAGATGTCGTTGTAGGGCTCGTCGCGCAGGTGCAGAATGCCCATCTCGTCGAGGACGTTCTCCACCACGTTGTAGTCCTTGCGCGTGGGCTGCCCGCTGGCAGAGCGCATCTTGTTGATGCGACCGAGCATGACGATGTCCTTCACCAAATAGGGAAAGGGCTGGTTGTGGCGTTGCGCCACATAGGCGATGGTGTCGGAAAGACGGGCGGCGCTCCACTTGGTCACGTCGGAGCCGTCTACCGTGATGGCGCCCTCGAACAGGTCGCCTAAGCCGATGATGGTCTTGACCAAAGTGGACTTGCCGCAGCCGTTCGGACCCAAGATGCAGCAGACCTCGCCGGAGGCGACGCTGAAGTTGATGTTGCTCTGCAGCGGTCGGTTGCGATCGTAGCCTATGGCGGCGTCTCGGACGATTAATTGCATAGTGCCTCACTCCCAGCTGTTCAGGTGCTTGGCCATGATGACGACGAATAGGGGCATGGCGACCACCTGCACGATGACGCCGATGCCCAGGCCGTCGCCCACGAAGGGGATCAGGTCGGTTATATCGCGGCAGAGGAGCAGGAGCAACGTGCCGATGCAGATGTTGCCGGTGAGCTGTTTGGAGAATTCGCAGCCAAACCAGCTGCGCGACATGAAGGGGACGATCATGGAGACCATGCCCACCGTGCCCGTGTGGATTTGCGCGGCCAAAAGCATGATGGCGCCGCTGAGCAAGGCCACGCCGCGCAGCCGAGTGGAATTGACGCCGAACAGGCGGATGTCGTCTTCCTCGAAGGCAAGCGCGTTCATGCGGAAGCGCATGAGGTAGACGGGGATGAACGAGATGGCGAAGGCCACGCCCAGACAAGCCCACGAGAGCGCGGAGGTATCGATGGTGAGCATCTGCTGCAGTTCGAGCACGGTGTTCTGGAACGTCTCGTCGGAGCCGAAGACGAACATGACCACATACTGCTGCACGAAGCCTGCGAGCTGTCCGATGATGCTGCCGATGAGCAGCATGGTGATGATGTCGAAAGGCTTGCCCTTGCCGGAGAGTTTCTTGCCCGCGACCAGCACCAAGAGCAATATGAGCGCACCGAAGCCGTAGCAGAACAGATAGCGTTCCTTGACCATATCCAGCGCCACCGTGCCGTAAAGGGCGACGAGCAAGATGATGCCCAGGCTCACGCCCGAGCTGGCGCCGAGCATGCCCGGGCCGGCAAGCGGGTTCTTGAAGACATTCTGATAGAGCATGCCCGCGACGGAGAGCAGGATGCCGCAAAGCAGCGTGACGCCCAAGACGCCGGCGCGATTCTCTATAGCCCAATAACCGGGCACGTTCTCCTGTATCCAGGTGTTGTCGTGCTGGGACCAGAGGCGCGTGATGCTGGCCAGCGCATTGTAGCCATGCTCGACGAGCGCATTGAAGACTTCCACGGGATTGTAGTAAGCGTAGCGCTGCGAATAGGCGTAGTCCTCCCCCATGGCCCCCATGATGCCCAGCGAGAAATAGAAAAGCACGAGCAGGGCAAACACGCTGATGATGACGCGGGCCGCCGTGGCGCGCTTGTCCGCGGAGAAGGCGCGATTGGTCTCCTTCATGCTGCGGCGATGCCAGACCATGGCACCGCCGGTCTTCGCCCGTGCGGGCAGAGGACGACCGTTGCGCAGACGCGCGATATCGACAGCGGTGAACTGCCCGCCGGATATGCTAGTTCGGGAAGCCAATATTCATGCCCCCTCCCTTATCGCCCAAACCGCGCAGCGCCTGGACCAAGAAGACCGTGGCGCCGCCGATGGAGATGAACATGCCCGTCATGCTCTCGTAACCGCTGCCGAGCGTGGCGGACACCAAGATAAAGGCGGAGAGCACGAACAAAGCGCCTATGGCGATGGAGGCGGGCAGGAGATACTTGAAGTTGGGACCGACCATGCGCCGGGCCAGATGCGGAACCAGAAAGCCGACGAAGCCGACCGACCCGCAGAACGAGATGATGATGGCCGTGAGCAACGTGGATACCCCGATGATGGCAAGCTGCATGCGCTTGGTCTCCACGCCCATGGAACGGGCCTCTTCCTTGCCGAGCGAGAGCGCGATCATGCGCTGGCGCAGGTGCATGATAACGAAGAAGCACGCAAGCAGGGGAATGAGAACGGCCACGACGTCGATGAGGGTGTAATCGCGGAAGAACGACCCGATGGTCGTGCCGTTGAGCAATTCGAGCTTGGCCTCGTATTCGCTGAATTCCGACATGTAGTAGCGCACGCAGGTGGTGAAGCTACCCAAGAGCCCGCCGAAAACCTGCCCGGTGATGATGATCATGAGCCCGGAGGTGGTGTTCTTGCGCGAGAGCGCCATGACCAAAAGCACCAGCCCCGCCACGACGGCGCAGCCGAGGAATTCGTAGATGGAGAGGCTGTAGCTGGCCCATAGGTACTCGAGCGGGTCGCTTTGGGTGGTCACGTTGGATATCGTGGTGATTCCGAGATTACTCGCCCAGGGGACATTAGTGCATTCATCGTTGACGTAGAAGAGCAGCCACAGGATGAGCCCCGCCGAAGACCCGCTCATGACGCCCATAGACGAGGGGCTGACGAGTGCATTGCGAAAAGTGCCCTGGTAGACGGCGCCGCAGAGCGCCAAACCCCCGCCCGAGAGAATGATGACGATATAGCGGAAAATGGTGCCCGCACCCGTGGCGCCCGTAGGCGCCTCTTCAGGATGCCCGGCGAAGAGGGCGAAAAGGCCGCTCATGTTCTTCTGCAGGTCCTCCACGAACCACGAGAAGGTGTAGCCGGAGCTGTAACCGCTGTCGTGCAGGGCGCTGTTGAGCATATCCTTGGGTATGACCAGCCCGATGGCGAAGACAGCCAGAACAGCCGCGACGATGATGAAGATCTTCTGCGCCCGCGGGTCGATACGATGGCCCGCATCGACCGATTGCGCATAGATGTTCTCATCGTCCTCGTAGAAGCTGATGGCTTCCGAGGTGGGAGCGTCGAAGCGAATATCGCCTCCGGTCTGCTTGGGTGCCTTGCGCGCGCTGCGTCGTCGTCTGTTCGCCATTAGAAGTTGATGCTTTCTGCGAGCAGGTTGCGCGGGATGATCTCCTCGACTTCGGCATCGTCATCGTCGTCGTGGCGTCTTGCGACCAAGAACCACCAAATAAGCCGGCCGACGCATGCGGCGCCTGCAAGCGAGAGGATGATGAACATGAGGGCGTTGGCGTCGAAGGTCCCCCAATCGACGGCCGAGCCGTCATCTACGGTGTCTTCCACATTGTAATCGCCATTGGCCGCGGTCTGCCCGCCCCCCTCGTCTTCGTCGGAGTCTTCCGCATCGG
>CAJOOG010000006.1 GCA_905236045.1 uncultured Denitrobacterium sp. | reverse complement strand
TGTCCACTTCCAGGGAAGACCCCGTGTAGGCGGTCCCGTCCTTAAGCGTTGCAGCACCCGGCTGACTCGTGCCCACGGCCGCCGTCGTCACCTGATAGGTAAGCTTTCCCGAGTCGGTATCGACGGTGAAGGTGGCGCCGACTTCGTTGCCCGTCGCCTCGTCGGCGAAGGAGCGCGGAACAAGGATCAGAGCGCAAAGCAGTGCTGCGGCGCATGCCGCCGCGAGCCGGGCACCCGAACCCCTGCTCGAGCTCTTCTCTCTCATCGCCGTCGCACCTCCTCGTCCGAAAGTCGCTGCAAATCGCGGTCCCGCTGCGCCGTCACGCCGCGGGCTGTTACTGCCCGCCCGAATTCGCGCTACTCGTGCTGCTCGAATTTCCCGAGCCGCTCGTGCTGCTCGCGCTTTGCGCAGCCAGCGTCATATCCACCTTGTAGCTTGCCTCTTCGGGCACAGGGTAGACCGTTATCTGGGCCTTCTCGAGCAAGTTGCTAAGGTAGAGCTGGCCTTCCGTCTGCCAGAGCGTCTCGGCGGCGGATTCTGCGATCTCGTCGCGCAACCCCGAGGGTAAATCGCTCGGAATCTCCGTCAGGGTGCTCTCCTCGGAAAACGTGTAGGTCGTATCGCAGTACAGAATCTCCCACGTGCCGTCTTCGCCGACTTCGCCCGCCTCGGTGAAGCCGCCCTCCTCGGTATCCGCAAACAGCGTCCGCTCATCGGCATTCATGCTGCTGCCGCTCCAGACATATTCGCCGCCATCTTGCTGCACGTTCTCGTCGTCGGAATTGCTTCGGGCCAGTTCCTCGAAGGCATCCAGGTTCAGCGTGCCCGCGCTCTGCCTCTGTATGAGCTCGCTGTGCAGCGCCTGCGCCCGACTCTGGGCATCGTCGCCCTTGAAGACGATGCGCCAGGCGTGCTTCTGCGTGGTGCCCATCAAGTAGGTCTGGATGAAGCTGAGCAATTCCTGGTCGGTCGGGTCCCGCTTCGCCACGTCCTTTTCGGCAATGGCCTTCTCCTCCAGGTTTATCTTGTACTGTCGGCGGATGTCGTCCTCGCTCATGCCATACTGCTCGAGCATCGAATTCCAAGTGCTGTCGTCGTCGAGAGCGTAGGTCGCCTTGGCGGCGTCGATTTCGGCCTGCACCTCTTCGTCGGAGGGCACCACGCCCAGCTCCTCGGCACGCTTCTGCACTATCAAATTGGTCGCCAGCTGCTCGATGGCGCGGGTCCGCAGCTGCAGCACGGACATGCTCTGCGATGCCAGGTACTGCGCGTAGGACACCTCGTCGGTAAGGGAATTCGACTTGCGGTACTGCGAAATCCAGTTCGCGACGTCCTCTTCGGAGATGTAGGCATCGTCCACCTTGGCCGCCTGCCCGCTCGCCGCATCGGCTTGACCCCCCCACCCCTGCGCGCATCCGACTATCCCGCAGGTCGCGGCAACGACAGCGCATGCCAATGCCATAAGGGCCGCATACCGTGCATGCCTGCTTCGCTTCCCGTCCGTCGGCCTCGCCATCTTCATTCCAGCCTTCTTCATTGCGTTCCTTTCGCTTTCCAATCCGCGCGATGCGCGGGCTCGCTCGCTTCGTCGTCGCGCGGAGCTCTCTCTGGCGGACGCGCAAGCCCTCCTACTTGGCAACCTTCGCCTTCTTCGACGCGCTCCACGCGCCCCACGCCTTCGTGCTCGAATCGTAGGCGCGTATGCCCACGTAATAATACTTGCCTCCTGTCAGCTTCTTCAACTTGCAGGAAGCTTTGGAGCCGGCCAGGGTGCGGACGGTCCAGCTCTTCGCCCCCGCCTTCTTGTAGCGGATCTGGTACTTGTCCGCCCCCGTCTGCTTGGTCCACGTTGCGCTCATCGTCCGCTCGGCCGTGCAGCGCCACTTCTTCAGCTTCATCTTGCCGGGCTTCACGTTCACCGTGATGCTCTTGCTGGCGGCAGCGTAGGTATCGGTAGGCCCCGCCTTGATGGTAATGGTTGCCTTGCCGGTGAAGTTCTTCTTGATAGTCACCTTGCCCGCGGCGCTCACCGTGACATGGCTGTTGTTGGACGCGTACGACAGCTTGCCCGCGGTGGCCTTGGCCCCCAGGTTGAACGTCTGGGCTTTCTGCGTATTGCCCGTCTTGGTGAAGTTCTTGGCGCTAATGCTATTCGCGGACGGGGTATCCGTCGCGCTGAAAGTGAAGAGCTTGCCGCCGTTCGTTCCCGACTTGCCGCTGGAATTGGCCTGGGCCAGCGCCCGCACCGCGCTCGCGGCGCTGCGGCCATGCACGACGACCTCGCTGCAACCGGAAAACGACCCCAGCGCGTTGCCGGTGGCCACGCTGCTGGGCAACGTGGCGCTGGCGGTAAGGAACGTGGCATCCTTCAAGGCCGTGCAGCCCTGGAAGGCACGCTCGCCGATGGTTTCCACGTCCTGCGGGAAGACGAAGGCGGAGAGCTTGGAGCAATAGGAAAACGCCCCCTTGTCGATGGCGGAGAGCTGGCTCCCGCTGGCGAATTCGACGGATTCCACGCAGCCTTCGCCCAGCGAGCCATTCGCATAGGACACGCCGAAGGCATACTCTCCGATGCTCTTCACGTTCCTACCGATGGCCACCTTGCGCACTTTCAGCTTAGAGGTGTTCGCAAGCGATCCGGAGAACATCTTGACCCCGGTGCCGCCGAAAGCATAGTCGGCAATAGCCGCGACCTTGTAGACCTTGCCGTCCTTCTCCACCGTATCGGGAATGGAGATGTTCACCTTATCGCGCGAAGTGTAGACCTCCAAGCCGGACACCGCAGCCGTGCCCTCCTCGCCGTAATCGTAGAGCAAGGCATAGCGCTCGCCGCCGGTTATCTCGAAGGTTCCCGTGCGCGTGCCCGTAAAGCGCGTCGCGCCGCCGGCGCTGCCCAGGCCCGTCACGGTATAGCTGGCGGTGCCCTTCTCGATGTTGTTCTCGTAGGAGACGGAGTAGTCCACGCCCGCCGAGAGCGTGGTGGCTCCGTAGCCCACCACCACAGGCTCCCACGCGGCGCCGTCGTAAATCTGGTCGGGTGCGCTTATGTTCGCTTTATCCAGGCTCTGGGTGGAACCATCGTCTTCTATGTTGAAGAACATATTGGAATAGCTGCTGAAGTTGTTGGCCGTGCCGGACGCGGAGACGATATTGCGCACGGTCAGACAGCCCACGGTGGTGCCGCCCGCCTTGCCGGCGTTGCTCGCATCTGCACTCTCGCCGCTCCCGTCGTCGGAATTGGGGTTGCCGTAGATGACGCGGTAATCCCTGCCCTCTACGAGCAGGTGGCCGTTACAGGTAATCTCCCCCGTCACGCTGGGGCACACGGCCACCGCGGAATACGGCAGCGTGGTTTTGGGCACCTTGTTCTGCGTGTATTGCTCGTCTTTGCTCGAGTCGAGCCAGTGCTCTGTCGTATCACCCCAGGTGATGGTGCAATTGTCGTAATTCACGTCGGTCATCAGATTGGCGGCCTTGATGCTGTACATGCCCTCGAGCTTGTCGTCGCCTTGGAAATGCTCGCTCGTCTCGGAGGCTTTCAGCACCACCGTGTAAATGTCGCGGTTCACGGCCTGCTCGACCTGCTCCTTCTTGGAGTTGTAGACGGCCTCGATCTCGTAATCGTCGTCGCTTATGTCATTGCCCGAACAGGTGAGGGAGATCGTGTCCTTATCGGGCATCTGGTTGACGAAGTTGAAGGTCTTGGTCTCCACCACTACGTCGCAGGTGGCGATGGAGCCCTTGCCGATGCCGTAAGAGCAAGTGCGCGTGGCCTCGCCGGTGTATTTACCGATGCCCAAAATCCGTGGCGTGTACGCCGGCGAAGAAGTCACCTCCGTGGCGTTCGGCTGCGGGAGCACGAAAAAATCCACGTTCTGCACCAAAGTGGTCCCATTCAAAGTCACGCTAAGGGTGGGCACGGCATCCCCGCCATCGTAGGAGGCGTTCCGCACAAGGCTCGGCACGCCCTCGGCTATATCCGTCGGGTTCTTCACGGGATTCTTCCACTTCGGCATCGGAAAGCCCCGGTTGCCCGCCACCGTCGTGCTGCCGCTAGGCACCCAGTAGGTGCTCCATCCGAAACCGTCGCAGGTGCTGTTCAGAAAGGCCAGGGCATCGCTTGCGCGCAGCCCCTCTTCCGTGCGGACCTCGTTGCGCGCCACCGTGCCGGAGGCCTCCCCTTCGCCGTCCTCGTCCCCATAGACCGCATTATCGTTCTCCACGGTGTCCTTCAGCAGCAGATTATCGTGAGTGTAGCCGGAGTTCTCGCCCACGATGCCGCGTTGGCGCATGCCGTCCTTGGCCATGATGTCGCCCGCGTTGTAGCAGCTGTAGAGTTCCGAAACCGGGCTCGTGCGCGTCTTGGGCGCCTCCGTGGTGGTGTAGTAGGAGAGAAAACCGGCAATGCCCGCCGCGTAATAGCCCGCAGCCTTTTCCACATTGCGTTCGTCCTCGTCGCTCCATGTGCCCGAGGCCACCGTGGCGAAGTTCGCGCAGAAGCGAATCGTGCCGTACGAGATGCCCGCGATGCCCGCAGGCGCCGGCTTGTTCCAGCGCGTCGCCACCACATAGGTATCCACCTGGTTTTGCTTGTACACCTTGTTGGACGTCTCGCAGGATTCGATGGTGGTATAGGTGCCCGCTCCGCCCACGACGCCGCCCACGGTGTTCAGTCCGTAGATATCGCCGTAATCGACGCAGCGGGCGAGCTCCAGGTCCTCGGCGCTGGTGTATTCGCTCGCCCCTTCTAACTTCACCATGCCGTCATCGCTCTCGGCCCGTTTGGTAGGATCGCCCGCGCTCTCCATGCAGCGCAGGCTCCCCACTACACCGCCCACCGTCGTGCCATGCGCGGCGCAGATGTAACCCTTGTTGCTGGAGAGGGACTTCTCTGCCTCCAAGACGCCGTTCTCGCAATCGTACACGCTGCCCTGGCTGTAGCCCGCCACGCCGCCCACGGCCTCGCTGCGGGCATAGGCCGTCTGGCCGAAGCGGTCCAGGCCGGCCTCGGAGGGGGTGTTTACGTACACTTTGCCCTTATTGGCGCAATTGTGGATTTCCCCGTGCTTCGTGGGGTCCGAGGGAATAGGCTTGCTGTAGACGCCCACGCGCTCGTCGTCGCCCAAAAAGCCCACGACGCCGCCGCAGTAACGCACCAGGCACGATTTGTCCACCTTGTCAACCGGGTCGCTGGTCGCCTGAACCGAAACGGCCCCCGTGTTAGTGCAGTTGGAAAGGTCGCCCTTGCACAAGCCCGCCACCCCGCCGATGCAGGTTGCCAGATAGGCGCGATCGTCGGATTCGTCGTCTTCTGCGTCCCCCGCGCTCTGCTTGACGGCGGTTCTCACCGAAACGCTGCCCACGTTTTCGCAATCCTGGATGCTGCCTGCGCAATAGCCCACGAGCAGCCCCACATGGTCGATGGTCTGCTCGCTGGCGTCCGTCCGCTCCACCTCGAGCGTGGCATTCGAGCCGATGGTCACCCCTTTAATGGTCCCGCCCTCCCCCACGTAGCCGAAGAAGCCCAGCGCGTCCGCGGCGCCATCGTCGTCTTTGGATGAAATGGCGAAGTTGTCGAAGGTCTTGCCGTCGCCATCGAAGGTGCCGCAAAAGGGATGCTCCTTCGTGCCGATGGGCGTCCATTCGTCGCCGCGGAAGTCGAAGGAACCTCCGGTGAAGGTGAGCGTGATGTCCTTGAAATCGGTGCCGTCGTTCACCAGCTTGGCCAGCCCCCGCACATCGCCCGCATCTTTAAGCTCGTAGCTTTCGGCCCCGGGCGTGTACCAGGTCGTATCCTCGCTTACCGCTTGAAAGAGCAGCGCAGCCTGGGCGGCGATGGGTACGACCAGCGTCAAAGCGCAGGCCAAAGCGAACAGGATGAAAGCTCTCTTCTTCATGGCAGTTCCCTTCCCCTAGCCGGCCACCTGCGGCCTGCGTTTCTGCCAACGGAATCGCACGAACGTCTCCAACGCGCCCGCCGCCAGCAATCCCGCGGCGCTGGGGCCGGCGAAGGGGGCGAACGGGTTGTCGGCGAACAGATCCTCCATCTGGGTCTCGTTCTTGTTCACGGCATGCAGGATGGACCAGGCGCGCGCCGCAGCGCCGCTCTCCTGGCCGGTCTCGTCGGTCTGCTCGTCGGTCTGCTCGTCGGTCTGCTCTGCCTCCGAGTTCGGCTGCGATCCCCCGCTCTGCAGCTGGCCTTGGCTCTCTCCGTCGGCGGCGTCGCCAGACGCGATATTGGCATCGATGCTGCGCCGACCCGAGTTGCCGCCGCCATCTCCGCTATCGGAATCGGTAGAGCCGGCTGCCGCATCGGGCGAAAAATCCTCGCCGGAGCGCCGCGGAGGACGCGGGTGTTTGCTGTCGGGCTTTTTCGGAGGCTTGTCCGATTTGCTGCTTGAAGTGGTCGGAGACGAGGTCGACGAAGAGCTGTCCGGCTGGGAGCCTTCCAAGACCACGCGAACGGTGCGAATCCATTTGATCTGGTATTTGGTGGTCACCTGCGCGGCATCGTTCGCCCCGAAGAGCAGGCGAAACCGCGTCGCATCGGAAAGCTCGTCGACGCCGAACTGCACCACCTCATCGGAGATGCTCTGCGACTCTACGGCCAGCATGGGCGCCACCTGCGTGCGAATGTTGTAGTTGCCGACATCGGCATCGGGGTAGAAGAAGCGGTCGGATTCCACCAGCAGCTTCCAGCTTACGGGTTTCTTGCCGTCATAGGCTTCGAACTCGATGCTCTGCACGCCGCTTATGTCCACGCCCGCCGCTTCCAGCACTTCCGCCAGGTAGGGTCCGCGCCCGGTAAGCGTCATGAAGCCGTCTCCCCCGAAAGCCGTGTAGGAAACCAGATGCGATCCGATGGCCTCCATCTCCTCGACGCTGAATTCCCGAGAGAGTCCCACGTTGTCGGGGTCGGTCTCCCATGAAGCCTCCACGATAAGCGATTCCTGCGGATGGCTATCGGTGCCCTCGCCCGGCATGATGACCGCGATGGAATCGCGCATGGTCTCGCCCGACACGCCCGCGGACGAAGATGCGAACACGATGGCCGTGGCCTGCACGGCGGGCCGATAGACGCCCTCGTCGCTGATGGTGCCCAGCGTCGTATCGTTCACCTTCCACTCCAGGTCGGGCAAAGCGCCCGCCGTCTGCGCGTAAAGCCCGCTTTGGGGCGTGCACAGGTATTCCCGGGAGTTCCCCGTCAGCGGGTCGTAGGCAGTCACGCGCGCCTGCAGGTCCAACTCCGCGGTGGCCAGAGTGGCATCCGACCCGAAGGCGTAACGCTCGATGGGATTGCCGGCCTCGTCGCAAATCTGCACGCCCGTCACGTAGGCGCTGTCCTGCTGACCGGTCACCGTCACCTTTATCTTGGTCTCCAGCCGCCCTCCTTGGCCTGTGGGCACATCGGCGGCAGTCTTCACCGTTACAACGACGGTGCCGTCCCCTACCGCCTGGAACTTGCCGTAGCCGTCGATGGTGCCCACGGAGGAGTCGTCCACCTCCCAGGTCGCATCCGAATACTCCGGAGTCGTGGAATCGTCGTTCCAAAAGGCCGTAACATCGAAGTCGATGCTCCCGCTTCGTGCGCTCACAGCCACCTCGCCCACGGTGCCGCGCTTGGCATAGGCGCTGGCGTAGGCGATGAAGACCCCGGGGTGCTCCTTGTCGTAGACGCCGATATCCTCCACGACGGGGGTCGTCTGCGAGGAGTCGTCCTTCGATGCGCTGGAGGAGGCGGAGGTGGAGGCGGAGGTGGAAGCGGAGGTGGAGGCGGAGGTGCTCGAGGACGATTTGCCGCCGGATGCGGAAGAGCTCGAAGACGAATTCGCCTTCGCGGAGGAATCCGCGGCCAGCGCCGGCTGAGTCCCCAGCGTGAAGGAGAACGCCAGCACGAAGGCCAGCGCCATGCGCAAAGCTCGCCGGATTGCGTATTTCGCCCGAGGAGACACCCGAACGGCCCCCTAGTCCACTCCTTGGCGGCGTTGCGCCAGCTCGTCGGCGGAAAGCCCGTTTTCGGCATCGGCCTGCTGCGCCTCTTGCGAAGGCGTGTACTTGGCGGTCTTGCCGGGTGCGGGATAGCTGTTGCCCAGCAGTTCCAACGCCTGATCGTCCGAGAGCTCTATCCAGTACATGCGCCGGTAGAATTCCTGGGTGGCCTCCACCATATCCACGTCGTAGAGATCCGGATAGAGCACGTTCGCCAGCCACTGGATGCCTATGAAGCGGTTCACTCCCGGCGGGCGGTCCAGCCAGGCGAAGGGCGAATTGGGCATGGTGTACACGCGGCCGTTCTTCACCGCGGAAATCGTAGCCCAGGTCTCCTTGGTGCGGATGATCTCGTCGGCGCCGCCGCGGATGACGTCGTCCCAAGCCACGATGACTTCCGGATCCCACGCCACCACCTGCTCCAGCGAGACGTTGCTCATACCCAGGCCCTGATTGGCCTCCACGGCGGCCACGTTCTTGGCGCCCGCCACCGCGAAGGAGAGCGCATGCTGGCTCTCGTCGGGTTCGGTCTGCAAGCCCAGCGGGCCTTCGGCGTAGTAGACCTTGGTCTTCCGGTCCTCGGAAAGGCCGCCCACGGTCGCGGTCACCTCCGCGTAAATCTTCTCCAGGTAGCCGGCCAGATCCTCGGCCCGGTCCTGCACGCCCAAGATGTCGCCCAAGAAGCGGTACGCCGTGGCGATCCGGTCGAAAGAGCCGTCCACGAGCACCACGGGGATACCCGTCTGGTCCTGCAGCTTCTCCGCATCGGAGATGTTCGCCGCCGTGAGCGAGATGCCCGATACGCTGAAGACGATCTGCACATCGCGCGCAATAAGCTCCTCGCGGTCGATCTCCCCGTTGCCGGAAAGGCTGCCCAAGTTGGGAAGGCCCGCCATGTAATCGGGCATCATCTCCAGCTCCTGCTTGGTGAAGGAGATGCCCGTGCCCGCCTGCACTTCCGGCTTCAGGGAGAAGATGAAGACCTGCCCCAGCGGGCTGGTGAAATACACCCGCTCGATGGTGCTGGCCGTGGGAATGGAGACCTCGCGGCCGGCATGGTCGGTGATGGTGCGCGTGCCGCGGAAGACTTCGTCGCCTGCCTCCGAACGACAGCCCGCGAGCGCCGAGAGCAACGCCACGCCGCCGAGGGCGGCGAATTGACGGCGGCACATGTTCTTGGGATGGGAAATCATTGCTGCCCCTCGAGACTTTGGCCCCGGCTCGCATCCTGATCCTGGCTTCCCTCCTGCTCTTCCAGCAGATACAGCTTGCCGGTGTTGGGATCTTCGTAGACGCGCCCGCGCTCCACATACGAGCTGCCCGCGGAATTCGGGTCCTGCAATTGCTGCACGTCCTCGGGGATTTCCTGGCTGGGGTCGAGTTCCACCTGCGCGGGCGTGGCGTCGATGCTCACGTTGTAGGCCACCACCAGCGCCACCAGCAGCCCGCAGGCGAAGACCAGCATGGCATCGGAGAGGTTGGCCACCGAGGAGAGCGGGTCCACGTCCTGCTCGGAGCGGCGGTGCCGGAAACTGGCGTCGTTGCCGTAATAGCTCGCCATGGCTGCCTAGCCTTCCCGCGGGTCGGCCGAGGCGGCGGGCGCAGATGCGACGGACTCGCCCGGGGCGACCTCGGGCACGGCGGACGCAACCGCAACGGCTTCGGGCGCCGTCTGCCGCACCACGTCCTCCGCACGCTTGGCCGCTCGCATGCCGCGCACCTGCGCAGCGTAGTCGCGAGCCTGCGTGTCGGGCTCGGTCTGGGTAATCCGCCCCGCCTCACGCATGTCCGCGATTTTCTGGAAGAGCGTGGCCATGGCCGAATCGAGGGCCGTCATGTAGTCCTCGTACCAGTTGCGGCGGATCTTGCCTATGACCAGGCACACCACAGCCGTGGCCAGGCCGGCCACCGTGGTGTCGAAGGCGATGACGATGCTGCTGGAAAGACCCGCCAGATCTCCGGTGCCCAGCGCGGCGATGCCCGGGCCCAGCGGAATCAACGTGCCCATGAGGCCCAGCATAGGCGCCACCTTCACAGCCGTGTCGTTGCGCCCCGCGATCTTCGCATAGCGTATCTCCTCGGCGGAAACCAGACGCCGGGTAAGAGCGACGCAGGCATCCCCCGGCAGCAGACGGTAATCGAAGACGGTGAGCAAGGCGACCTTCTGTCGATTGAGCAACCCGGACTCCTTGACGACCCGCGGTATGGCATCCTGCTCCGCAGCGGAAAGAGCCGCCAGGAACCGGGGCATCTCCACCCGGAAGTTGCGCCGTTCGGCAATCGCCTCCATCACGATGCTGCCGATGCAGAACACCGCGTAGGCTATGAAGGCGATGAGCAGCACGATGTCCGGCGCCAGAAGCGCCTGGGAGATGCAGTGCAGGATGTCTCCCAAATAAGTCTGGGTTACAACGAAATCCATAGTCCGCCTTTCTGCTCGCGCGGGGCTGAAACCTGCCCGGGGCAGTTTGCGACTTTTCGGGGTTGCGAACTGCCCCGGGCGGATTTCAACCTGGGCCGGTCGGTGCTGCAAAGGGGCGGGGAGCGCCAGCTCCCCGCCCCATCTGGGTTTTGCTAACCCTTCATCGTCATCTCCCGATGACGGCCGTGCTTACTTCCTAATCTTCACGGACTTGGCAGCGCTCCACGTGCCATAGGACTTGAGCGCTTTGTTGTAGGCGCGAATCTGCACCTGGTAGGTCTTGCCCTTCTTCAGCTTGGACAGGACCAGCTTGGCCTTGCTGGAAGCCACCTTCTTGGTGGTCCACTTGCTGGCGCCCTTCACCTTGTAGCGCAGCTGGTACTGGCTGGCGCCCGTCATCTTGGTCCAGGTGATGGTGGCCTTCTTGGCGGCGGTGTTCTTGGCCGTCTTGACGACCATCTTGCCCGGGGTCACCTTGACGGTGATGGTCTTGCTGGCCGCCTTGTAGTTGGCCGTGGCGGCGGCCGAGATGGTGATCTTGGCCGTGCCGGTGACGTTCTTGACGATGGTCACGGTGCCGTTCTTGACGGTGGCCACCTTCTTGTTGCTGGTGGCGTAGGAGAGCTCGCCGGCGGTAGCCGCAGCACCCAGCTTGAAGCTGGTGGCCTTGCTCACGTTGCCGGCCTTGGCGACAGTCGCCTTCTGCGTAGTCGTTATGGTCTGGCTCGCCTTGTCGATGGTGAACTCGACCGTCTTGGTGCCGGTGTAGTCGCCGATGCCCTCGATGGTAACGGTGCCGGTGCCCGCATTGACATTGGCGCCATAGGAGAGCGTGTAGTCGGTGCCCTCCGCAAGCGTCGTGCTACCGTATTTCACGACCGGCTTCGGCGTCTGCTGTTTGCCATTGTAGGTAACGGCCGCGATAGAAGCCACATCCGTCGAAGCGATATCCACAAGCGTCTTGTCCGCATGGACGGTGACGAACATGACTTTCGAGATCAGGCGATTGCCCGCGGCGTCAGAGAGGTTGCCCTCCGAATCAGCATAGCTCGTGTTGATACCGTAAATTACACGCGGCTCGTTTGTGGTATCGGCTTTGGCTGCCGCCGACGTCTGGGCTTGGCCGAAGGTGGTAATCGCGCCTTTGACCTGTGCGGTGCCGGACTTGATGGCGAATACAAGCGGGGCATCCACTGCCTCCTCCGCCGCCTCCGGCGTAACCTGGGATGCATTCGACAAAGACGAGAGCGTGCCGTAGAACTTGCCGTCCATCACCTGGTCATAGTTTTTCTTCCCAGACGAGAAGCCATCGGAGCCTGCGTATTCGATCGTGGCAGCAGTCGACCAATAGTCAGACGCGCCGGCATCTTCCAGCAGGTCGTCAAGCGTTACGTACTCCGTGGCGGTAGCGACGTTACTGCCGTAGATAGCAGAGACGTAATCGGTGCTCTCAGACTTCAGCGCCTCGAATTCATCCTTCGAATAGGCCTTGGACAGGATCTCCACGCCGTTCTTGTCGACGACCTTGACGTTGAACCAGCCGGCGACCTCCATCTTGTTCTCGTAGGTGCCCGTCAAGTTGCCCACACCGGTGGCTTTCACCGTGTAGACGCCCATGTCCTTTACCTTCTTGGAGGTAATCTCGTTACCGGCGGCGTCATAGAGCTCCCAGGTGTAGTCAGTGCCTTCCGTAAATTGGACAGTATCGTCCCTGTTGGGCTTACCTGTGTAGAAGGCGATGGTGACATCCTGCTCTGCGCCTGTGTAGCTAAGGCTGTTCACTACATCGTAGGCTTCGCTGATCTTCATCGGCGTGATGGTGAAATTGGCCGAGGCACTTAAACCTGCGTAGTCGCCCTTGCCAACGACAAATACCGTAACCTGACCAGCATCGGTATTGGGACCGTAATAGACATCGTAGTTGCTCGAGGCAACTGCAGAACCATGGTCGGTAACGGTTACCGTCGGCGCGATAGGCTTGCCGCTGTAGGTCTGGTCCGCAATATCTGCGATTTCCAGTTCGGGCTCGTAGTCGGCAGCCCACAGCGCAGAGGGAGTGAAGATGCCGATGGTGTTATTGGCCTCTTCAGCTTCCTGGCCGCCACCGTAGTAGGAAGCGCGGCTAGATCCGCTGTAGTAGGCGTAGGAGGCCCAGCCGTCCGTCGTGTCCGCGGAACCGGTGTTGGTCCACCATGCATAGCCCTCATCGGCATAGCCTTCGAGCGTGGTGGCCTTAGCGTCGGTCCAACCGAAGGCGTCGGACTGGTTGGTCATGTACGCGCCCACCGTGTTGACGCCGGCGGTGGTCAGATGGTAGATCTTGTCCAGCCAGTAGCCGTAGGTCGCATTGGCATCGTTATCGTAAAGCTCGGGGTAAACCTGAGAGATACCCCAGGCAGCGCGCGTGTCCTTGTCGGGCGTGTAGTTGCGCTGGCAGTACAGCAGCGGAGACATGCCCTCTTCGGTGGCGGTAACGCTGCCGACACCCTGCTGATTGCTGGTGCCGAAGTCGTCGCCGGCGATGACTTGGCCGTTAAAGCCATGGGACGCAGCCCAAGTCGTCACTTCGGAGGCGCTCAGGTTGTCGGAGTTGTAGTCGTTGTTCACGCCAGAGCTGTTCTTGCCGCCGCTCGTACCAGCTAAATCCGTGTTCTTGGTGGAGTTGTAGATGATGATATCGACGTCTTTAAGGACCTCGTCGCCAGTACCAGTTGCCAAGTCAACCGTGTGAACCGGATTCTTCTTCCAGATGTCCTCTACCTTCATAACGATGCCGCCGTCAAGTTCGGTGCCACCGGTGAAGGTGTTGGTGATAAACGGCAGAACAGCCATGTAGCCCATGTTGATGGTAGAGTTGTTGGCCGCGTAGTTCCCATCGGCCGTCTCCTGCGCGCTAGAGGAGGTTTCGCCAGTATCGTTGCCGGTCAGCAGGCCCGAGGCCTCCGGAACGAAGAAGTAGGCTTTGCCGGTGGAGTCGATAGCGTACAGATAGGCAACGGTCTTCTTCTCCTGGTCGCCGCTGTCGATCTTGGAGGCGACGTAGAGCATCTGACCGCGGATGGCCTTCTCGTAGTCCAGCGCAGACACAGAGGCATTGCTGCTGTTGTAGCGGGTAACGCCGTCCAGGCCGTCTGCCGCAGTAGCCAGCTGGCCCATAGTGTAAATCTGAGTCCACACATTGGTGGCGTCGTTGGTAACGTACACCGGATTCCAGCTAGCATCCGCTTGGTCGGCGGTGTAGAAGTTGGTATTCGAATTGGAACCATCGGACTTTAGATTCCAGGCGGTCGTCTTATTGGCTCCGAAGATGATTTCGGGGCTGTATTCCAGGCCCTGGATGACTTCATCGCCGCCAGAGACGTTGCCCTTGGTGCTCGCTGCATTATTGGAGTCGCCCCAAGAGCTGGTGTCTGGGTTGGCCATCCACGTGGTCGCACGATTGGCAACAGTTAAGTCTTCGGACGCTCCCGTGGAATACTTCAGCAGATTGGCAAGATAGGGGTTAGGGGACTCGTTGAGCGAAGTACCCCAAATCGCCAGGCCAGCCGCGTCAGCCGCGCTCAGGTTGTTGATCTTGGACCAGTCCGCAATCCCGTCGGCGGGCTTAGCACTGCAAACGTCGTAGTTGGTGTTGGTCACGCCCAGATAGTCCGCACCTGCGGAACCCGCACGCACGCCATACGTCTTAATCAAATTGTCGGCCGGCGTGACGTAATTTGTTTCCACTTCGCCGAACGGAATCGTAGGCGCCGCGAACGCAGTGCTCGCAAACCCGAACGAGAGCACGCAGGCGAGGGCCAAGGCGAGAGCCAGCACCCCCTTCCTCAACTTGGAGGAATCGCTAAAAGAACCCATAATGCGCCCCTTTCCTCAGGCGAGTCCCGCGGCGCATCCCCATGACACGCCCCTCAACAGGACTCACGCTTCTGCTTATGGCGGTTCTAGAGTACCACGCCTGCAAATATTCTGGAAGAGGAATAATCTGAGGTGCGAGCACTTTATCAGGGGAGCGGGCACCCCAGCCAACAGCGGGTAGCGCGTTCGCCGCTGGCGCGGGTATCCAAGCTGAAGCGGGTTGCCCGCGAAGGGGGAGGCATCACGCGCGTAAATGAAAGAGCAGGCCACCGAACTGTGCCGACGACCTGCAAAAATCATCTGGTAGCCCGTACGAGATTCGAACTCGTGATCTCCGCCTTGAGAGGGCGATGTCCTAAACCGCTAGACGAACGGGCCGTTTGGCTGGGGTAGCAGGAGTCGAACCCACACATATGGTACCAGAAACCACTGTACTACCATTATACGATACCCCAGTAGGGTGCGTAGATTCGCTGCCGCGCCTCAACGCGAGTGGTTATATTACGCATCGGTCGAAATGGCGTCAAGCGTTGCGGGTAAATGTGAAGAGCGAATGCACAACCGCGGGCAGCTGGAGCAGCAGCTCGCGCGATGGGGCGGGCTCGCGCTACTCGTCCTCGGGGAAGACGCGGGTCACGCCTTCCACCTTCTCCACCACTACCCCTTCCAAGTCGCGGATGAAGTTGGAGAGCTTGCTGTAGCCGAAATCCTTCACATTGAAATCCGGGAATTCGTCGTGGATCTTCCCGCCCAGAATCCCCAGGGCGATGCCGTCTTTCTCGCGCCCGGCAACCGACTCTACGATGAACGTGTCCACCTCGTTGATAAGGTCCTCGGTATCGCGCAAGCTCACGGTCAGCAGCGTGTCGTTGCGAGCCACGCGGAGGTTGGGGAAGCTCTGCAGAAACTTGCTCAGCTGGCTGTAGCCGTAGGTGCGCACGTCGAAATCGGGATAGATGCGCACCAGCCGGCTGCCCAGCTCGCCTAGGGAGACCGTATCGCCGGGGACGTCGTTGATGATGCCGGTGATGGCCTCGGCCACTTCGCGGCGCGTGGTGCCCTCGTCCTGCCCTTGCGCCGAGGAGGAGCTCTCCTCTGCTTCGTCGCCCTCCAGCACCAACTCCAAGCTGGTGAAAACCGTGCAGGCGTTGCGGAAGCTGCGCGGGGTCTTCTTCTCCCCCATGCCCACCACCGTCATGCCGGCGTCGCGCAGACGGCTGGCCAGGCGGGTGAAGTCGCTGTCGCTCGACACGATGCAGAAGCCGTCGACCTTACCCTCGTAGAGGATGTCCATCGCATCGATGATGAGGAAGCTGTCGGTGGCGTTCTTCCCCTTGGTGTTGGCGAACTGCTGCATCGGCGTGAGGCTGTATTCCGCCAGCACGTTTTTCCAATGTCCCATCTGGTTGCTGGTCCAGTCGCCGTAGATGCGCCGATAGGTCACCTGGCCGTGACGGCTCGTGAGCTCGTTCATGATGCCCTGGATGTATTTGGCGGACACGTTGTCCGAATCGATGAGCAGGGCGAATGATTTGCGTTCTTCTTCCATGAAAACCTTTCGGACTGTCGTTTGCCCCGTGCGTGCGTGGCCCTGTTGCGCTGCGCGTGCGCGTGCGGCCCCTCGCGGCCCTCGTCGACGCGATTCTTTCGAGGAATTATACCAGCCCGCGACGTGACGGCTTGCGACTTGCGCAGCGTTGCTACAATGACCCCATGAAGGCGAACCGCGATATATCCATCCCCGTGAATGACGCCACGCGCAAGGTCCTGCATATCCTGGAAGAAGAAGGGCTCGAGGCGTGGATGGTCGGCGGCTGCGTGCGCGATGCCCTACTGGGGCGCCCCGTGAACGACGTGGACATCGCCTGCAGCGGCCTCTGGCAACAGACGCAGGCGGCCATCGAGGCGGCGGGGTGCCTCGCCTTCGAGACCGGCGTCGCACATGGGACGCTTACGGCGCTGGTGGAGGGCGAAACATTCGAGGTGACGACCTACCGCGTAGACGGAAGCTATTCCGACGGGCGTCACCCGGACAGCGTATCCCCCGCTCGCTTCATAGAAGAGGATCTGGCCAGGCGCGATTTCACGGTGAATGCCCTGGCTTACCACCCCGAACGCGGGTTGTTCGACCCATTCGGGGGACGCGCGGACCTGGAAGCGGGCGTGTTGAGGGCCGTAGGCGACCCGAAACTGCGCTTTGCCGAAGACGAGCTGCGCGTGCTGAGGGGCGCGAGGTTCGCAAGCCAGCTGGGCTTCGCAATCGAGCCCGAAACGCTGAAGGCCATGCGCGCGCAATGCGGCCTGCCCGAGACGGGCCTGCCGGACACGGCGGCGGCGGACGCGGGCCTTCACCATGTTGCCGCCGAACGCATAGCGCTCGAGCTGACGGGGCTGCTGTGCGGCGATTACGTTCACGATGCCCTCATGCGGTATGCCGACGTGATCTTCACCGTATTGCCCGAGCTCCGCCCCCTCTGGAAGTTCGACCAGCATACGAAATACCACGTCTACGACGTTTGGGAGCACACCGCCTGGGTCGTGCAGCAAACCCGCCCGACGCCCAGGTTGCGCTGGGCGGCCCTTCTGCACGATTGCGGCAAGCCGGACGCTTTCTTCATGAAAGACGGCGTCGGTCATTTCTACGGCCACGCCCAGCTTTCCGAGCCCATTGCGCACGAGGTCCTCCGGCGCCTGAAGATGCCGAAGAAGTTCAGCCGGGAGGTGTGCCTGCTGGTCCGCGAGCACGATACCGTCGTCCCCGCAAGGCCCAAGCAGGTAAAACGGATGCTGCGAACGCTCGAGGGGCGACAGGACCTGTTCCGCGACCTCTGCAACCTCAAGCGCGCCGACAGCATGGCCCACTCTCCCGAGCATCAGACGGGCATCGGCTTCGCCGCCGACATGGAGGAGTGCCTGGAGCAGGTGCTCGCCGAGGGACAGGCGTTCAGCCTGAAGCAGCTGGCGGTAAAGGGCGGCGATATAGCAGCGCTCGGCATCCCCGCCGGCCCGGAGGTGGGCCGCATCCTAAACGAGCTGCTGGAAGCGGTCCTCGAAGAGCGCATCCCCAACGAGCGGGAAGCCCTCCTCCAAGAAGCCTCCCGACTCCGGTAGGCCGTGCGTGCGGGCCGCCATCCACGTGTAGCGAAGCCCTCCTTGACGCTAGATAAGAGGCAATTCTTGCGGTTGGGTATCTGGTCCTTCCGCGGGCTCGCTTGTGATACCCTTGCCGACTACCGAGGGAAAGGATACGCCATGATCGATGAACTTCACGTTCGCAACGTCGCTCTTATCGAGGATGCCACGCTTGTTCCCGCACGTGGGCTCACGGTCATCACGGGCGAGACGGGAGCCGGCAAGACGGCGCTGCTTTCCGCGCTGAAGCTGCTGGTGGGAGAGAGAGCCGAAGCGTCCATGGTGCGCGAGGGCGCCGAACGCGCAAGCGTGGAGGGCCGTGTGTACGCCGACGCCGCCGGAGAACAGGCCGTCGGGGAGGCCGACGCCGCCGAGGCCGCCCGAGGCGCGCGGGCCGAAGCGCCCCGGGCCGCGGATGCCGAGGGGACCGTGGTCGCTCGCACCCTCTCCGCCGACGGCCGCAGCCGCGTGCATATCGATGGAGCCATCGGCAGCGTGAAGCAGCTGGCATCGCTGGTGGGCCAGACCGTGGATCTCTGCGGCCAGCACGAGCATCAGCGGCTCATGAAAGCGTCGAATCATCGCGCCATGCTGGACGCGTGGCAAAGGAAATCGCTCGAACCGTTGCTGGCCGACTACCGCGCGAAGTGGGAGAAGGCGAAGGCGGCGGCGGAGAAGGTAGAGTCGATTATCGCCGCCGGCAAGCTGGGCAGCGAGACCGTGGAGCAGGCACGCTACGTGTGCCGGCGCATCGATGAAGTCGACCCCGGGGAAGGCGAATACGAGAAGCTCATCGCGCAGCTGCCCCTGCTGGAGAATGCGGAGGCGCTGCTGGCCGCAACCGGCGAAGCCCACCAGATGCTCTCCGGAGAGGCGGGTGCGCTCGATGCGATCGGCCAGGCGGTCGGCGCGTTGGACGGCATGGCGAAGGTGGACGAAAGGTTGGGGCAGGCGGCGGCGAGCCTGCGCGAGGCCACTTATATAGTAGAAGACGTTTCGCGCGAGGTGCGCGCGTATGCGGACGGCGTCGAATACGACCCCTCCGCACTGGCGCATATGCAAGAACGCGCAAGCCAACTGCAGGCGCTCATGCGCACCTGGGGACCGACCATGCAAGAGGTCTTCGAGGCGCGCGACCAAGCCAGGGAAACGGTCTCCGCCTTGGACGATTTCGAGAAGAACCTGGAGAAAGCCCGCAAGGAATGGGAGGCCGCGGAAGAAGACCTGGCGAAAGCGGCCCGCAACTTACATGATGCGCGGGGAGCGGCGGCACCGAGCTTCGCAGATGCCGTGGTGCAGCAGATGGGCCGCCTGGAGCTGGGCAGCGCACGCTTGGTCTGCTCGGTGGAAGAGCTGGAGCGTCGACAGTGGACGGCAAACGGACCCGACGCGGTCGAATTCCTCTTCCAGCCGGGCTCCGCCCTGCAAGCGCGGCCGCTTTCCAAAATCGCAAGCGGAGGCGAGATAAGCCGCGTGATGCTGGCCGTAAAGGTAGCGCTCGGCCATGCGGACAGCGTCTCCACGCTCGTCTTCGACGAGGTCGACGCCGGCGTGGGCGGGGCGACCGCACGCAGCTTGGCGGCCGTGCTAGCCGATTTGGCGACCACGCATCAGGTGATGGTGGTAACGCACCTGCCGCAGGTGGCCGTGCACGCGCAAGCGCATTACGTGGTGCGCAAATCCGCGGGAGAGCACCCGGTGACAACGCTCGAGCAGGTGAAGGATGAATCCCGTGAAAGGGAAATAGCCCGCATGCTCTCCGGCGAAGAAACGCAAGCTTCGCTGGCGCACGCCCGCGAGCTCCTGGCCGAGGCGGAAAGCGCCTAGCGCGCCCCGCTCGCCCGCTCGCCCGCGCCGCGGGGCTTGCGCTCGCACGGCCGCGTGCCTATACTCTTGCCGACATAGCTGTTCAGGGCGGGGCGCGATTCCCCACTGGCGGTGACGGGTCCCACCGAAGTCCGCGAGCCTTCTTTCGA
>CAJOOG010000005.1 GCA_905236045.1 uncultured Denitrobacterium sp. | reverse complement strand
CCTGGTGAAACTCCAGGACCAACGGTATAGTCCGGATGAAAGAGCAGGCAGCGCGACCCTTCGGGGCCCGCCGCATACAGGTTTCCGCACAGCCCTGGCGAGGCGGCCGGGGCTTTTCGTTGCCCTGCGGCGGTGGAGCGAAGGAGCGAGACATGCCGGGATCCGACGAGGATTTCATGCGCAAGGCAATTGCGCTGGCCTGGAAGGGCGCGGGGTGGACCAACCCCAACCCGCTGGTCGGCGCCGTGCTGGCACGCGACGGGCGCATAATCGGAGGGGGATGCCACGAGCGCTACGGAGAGCTCCATGCGGAACGCAACGCCCTGAAAGACTGTCGCGCCGCCGGCGAGGACCCCTCGGGCTCCACCCTCTACGTCACGCTGGAGCCGTGCAACCACACGGGCAAGCAGCCCCCGTGCACGCAGGCCGTCATCGAGGCGGGTATCTCGCGCGTGGTCGTGGGCTCGCGCGACCCCAACCCGCTCGTATCGGGCGCCGGAAACCAGCGTTTGCGCGATGCGGGCATACGGGTGCGCACGGACGTGTTGCGCGGGGAATGCGACGCGCTGAACCCCATCTTCTTCCATTACATCACCCGCAAGCGGCCTTATGTCGTGGCGAAGTGGGCCATGACCGCAGACGGCAAAATCGCCACCCGCACGGGAGATGCGCACTGGGTGTCCGGTGAAGCATCGCGTGCGGACTGCCACGAGCTCCGTCACCGTCTGGCATCGATCTGCGTGGGCGTCGGGACCGTACTCGCCGACGACCCGACGCTCACCGCCCGTCGGCCCCATCCCAGCAAGCAGCCCCTGCGCGTCGTGTGCGACACGCTCCTGCGCACCCCCCGCTCTTCCCGGCTTCTGAGCACCTTGGACCAGGCGCCGCTCGCGATTGCGCACGCAGAAGGCGAAGCCTGGGAAGGCGAAGCACGACAAGGCGAACGCTGTCTCCTCCTGCCCGTCCCGCTCGACGCGCGAGGCCGCCTGAGCCTTCCCCACCTGCTCGACGAGCTGGGGAAGAGAGGCATCGACTCGATGCTGCTGGAAGGCGGGAGCACCCTGCATGCAAGCTTTCTCGAAGCGGGGCTGGTCGACGAGGCCGTAATCTATCTCGCACCGAAAATCTGCGGCGGGAAGGATGCCCCCTCCCCCGTCGGCGGCGAAGGCGTGAGCGCGATGGCAGACGCGCAGCAGTGGCGCCTGGTCGAGAGCCTGCAGCTGGGAGAAGACCTTCGCCTGACGCTGCGCCCGAACGCAGGCGGCGCGACCGAGACCGCGGCCGAGACCGCGGGCGCGCTCGGGCCAGCCGCGGCCCCCGCCGTCTGCACCGCCGCGGCAAACAGAGCCCTTCGGAAGGAGGCCTTAAGATGTTCACCGGCATAGTAGAGGAAATCGGGACCGTGGAGCGCATGCCGCCCTCCGACCGAGCGGGGGCCTTCACCATAGCGGCCAGCCTGGTGCTCGAGGACGCGCATGTAGGCGACAGCATCGCCGTCAACGGCGTGTGCTTAACCGCTACCAGCTTCACCCCGCGAAACTTCACCGCCGACGTCATGCCCGAGACCCTGCGACGCAGCGGCCTGGGGAGGCTGCGGCCGGGCGAGGGCGTGAACCTCGAGCGCGCCATGCCCGCCAACGGCCGCTTCGGCGGACACATCGTCTCCGGGCACATCGACGGCGTGGGCAGAATCGCCAGCGTCACCGCCGAGCAGAACGCGCGTATCCTGCGCATCGAATGCGACTCTTCCCTGTGCGACCTCATCGTGGAGAAGGGCTCCATCGCCGTCGACGGTACGAGCCTGACCGTGGCCGGCGTGGAGCCGCGCGCCTTCAGCGTAAGCATCATCCCGCACACCGCCGAGGCCACCTGCCTGCTGCGAAAGCCGGCGGGGAGCATCGTCAACCTGGAGAACGACATCGTGGGGAAATACGTGCAGAAGTTCCTGAAGGACGGCCCCATCCAGGGGCGCTCGGGAGGGAGCTTCGCTTCGGGCGCGCCGCCCGCGCCGTCCGCGAGCCCGCAGCCCGCGCCGCCCCTGACCCTCGAGTACCTGCAAGCCAACGGATTCTAAGGAGGACACGTGAACACCGTGGAAGAAGCCATCGCCGAACTGCAGGCGGGGCATCTGATAATGGTAGTGGACGACCCCGATCGCGAAAACGAGGGAGACCTCATCTGTGCTGCTCAATATGCCACGCAGGACAACGTGAATTTCATGGCGACCCACGGGAAGGGGCTCATCTGCATGCCCCTCTCGCTGGATCTGGCGCATAAGCTGAACTTCCCGCCGATGGTGGGCGAGAACACCGACAACCACGAGACGGCCTTCACCGTTTCGGTGGACCATGTGGACACCACGACCGGCATCAGCGCGGCGGAGCGCTCGATAACGGCGATGAAATGCGTCGACGACACGAGCCGCCCCGAGGACTTCCGCCGCCCCGGGCACATGTTCCCCCTCATCGCCAGACCCGGCGGCGTGCTGGAGCGCAACGGCCACACCGAGGCGACGGTGGACCTGCTGCGCCATGCCGGCATGAAGCAATGCGGGCTCTGCTGCGAGATCATGCGCGAGGACGGCACCATGATGCGCACCGGCGAGCTCTCGCGCAAGGCGAAGGAATGGAACCTGGCCTTCATAAGCATCAAGCAGCTGCAGGACTACTGCCGCGCCCACGACAACCACATGCAGGAGGAGGCATGCGCTAAGCTGCCCACGGCCTACGGCGACTTCACCATCTACGGCTTCCGCAACGACATTACCGGCGAAGAGCACGTGGCTCTGGTGAAGGGAGACATCGGCGACGGGCGCGACGTGCTCTGCCGCGTCCACAGCGAATGCCTGACCGGAGACGTGTTCGGCAGCGAACGCTGCGACTGCGGCGAGCAGCTGCACACCGCCATGCGCCGCATCGAGGCGGAAGGCCGGGGCGTCATCCTCTACATGCGCCAGGAGGGCCGCGGCATCGGGCTGATGAACAAGATCCGCGCCTACGCGCTGCAGGAGCAGGGGCTCGATACGGTGGAGGCCAACGAGGCGCTCGGCTTCGACGCGGACATGCGCGAGTATTGGAGCGGGGCGCAAATCCTGCGCAAGCTGGGCTGCAAGACCATCCGCTTGCTGACGAACAACCCGCAGAAGGTCTACGGGCTCGGCGGCTTCAACCTGAAAATCGTCGAGCGCGTGCCGATAGAGGTCGAACCCGGCGCCTACGCCCGCGCCTACCTGCAGACGAAGGCCGAGAAGATGGGGCACGTATTCGAGACCATCCTGAACGACTAGAGCATCTGCGCTAGGCACAGGGCGCTTCGGCACAGGGCGCTTCGGCACGGGGCGCCCGGCATCCCGTCCCAAGGAAAGCAACGAGAGAGAGGACAATCATGGCAGTGAAAACTTTCGAGGGAAACGTTTACGCATCCGGCATCCGCGTGGGCATCGTCTGCGCACGCTTCAATGAGGTGATCGTGAACAAGCTGCTCGGCGGGGCGCTCGACGGGCTGCACCGTCATTCCGTGGAGGAGGAGCAGGTGAGCGTCGCCTGGGTTCCCGGCGCCTTCGAGATTCCCGTCGTCGCGCAGAAAATGGCCGAGAGCGGCACATACGATGCCGTCATCTGCCTGGGCGCGGTCATCCGCGGCGCGACCGGGCACTACGACGTGGTCGTGAACGAAGTGAGCAAGGGCTGCGCACAAGTGGCCCTGAAAACCGGCGTGCCCGTGATGATGGGCGTGCTGACGACCGACACGATAGAGCAAGCCGTGGAACGCGCGGGCAGCAAAGCCGGCAACAAGGGATTCGAGTGCGCAACAGCTGCCGTAGAGATGGTGAACCTGCTAAGGCAGCTCTAGCGGCCCCTCCGCCGCCCGCCCCGCCGACGGGAGAGCGGGAACACGAGGAACATGCTGGATCGACCCATGGAGGATATATGACCGAACCTATTCGCACCGTCGTTTTCGATTTCGACGGCACCCTGCACAACTGCCTGATCGTCTACGAGAAGGCCCTGCAAACCGCCTGGGACGGACTGGCCGAAGAGGGCCTGGTCAAGCCGCGGACCTTCACCTCCGAGGAAGCCGCGGGCAACATCGGCCTGCCCTTCGTCGAGGCCTGGGGCCGCATGGCGCCGCAGCTTACCGAAGAGCAATGGGCGCCGGCGGCGGCCCACGTAGGCCAGGAGATGCTGCGCCTGGTGAACAACGGGACGGCACAGCTCTACCCTGGCGTGCCCGAAATGCTGCAAGACGTACACGACCTGGGATTCAACCTGGTGTTCCTTAGCAATTGCAAAGTCGATTACCGGGATGCGGTACGCCGGGCGTTCGGGCTCGACCGCTGGTTCGAGGACTATTTCGCCGCCGAAGCCTATGGATTTCTCCCCAAGGCGGAGATCTTCACCCGCTACGTGCAAACCGCCTACCCCGGCCGTTACGTCTTCGTGGGAGACCGCTACAAGGACATCGAGGCGGCGTTTGCAACCGGTATGCCCAGCATAGGATGCCTCTATGGCTTCGGCACGCAAGAGGAACTGGCGAATGCCACCGCCTTGGCCGCCTCTCCTGCAGAAATAACACCGCTGCTCGAACGTATGCGCTAAGAGCAGGCGCCTTCGCGAGGGGCCGCGCAGAAAGTTCACAATTCCCAGAACCGCGAGGGGTATACTTCAGGCGGACGAAACAGCAAGGAGCCTCTCATGAAAATTTCCACCAAGGGCCGCTACGCTCTGCGCCTCGCAATCGATATCGCCGCCCACGAATCGGCGGGCCCCGTATCGCTTCGGGAAGCCTCGGGGCGCACGGGCATCTCGGTGAAGTACCTCGAGCAGCTGGCAAGCGTTATGGCGAAGAACGGCATCCTCACCAGCACGCGCGGCGCACATGGCGGCTACCATCTGGCCGACAAGCCGCAAACCTACACCGCAGGCGACATCCTGCGCGTGAGCGAAGGCAGCACGGCGCCCGTAGCCTGTCTCGACGACGACTTCGGCATCTGCCCGCGCCGTTCCGAATGCGAGACGATAGAATTCTGGGAAGGTCTCGAACGCGCAATAGACGACTACATGGACAGCGTGACGCTGGCAGACCTCTTGCCCGTCACGTAGGCCCAGCTGGTCCTCGGCGCCTGCCGCCGCGCCTGGCCGCCTGCTACCAGCTCAAGAGCTCGTAGCCCTCCTCGGTCACCACGAGCTGCACTTCCCATTGGGCGGTATCGCTGCCGTCCGCGGTGCGCACGGTCCAGCCGTTCGGATCGCTCATGTCTATTGCCGCGCCACCCGCATTCACCATAGGCTCGATGGTGAAGCACATGCCGGGAACCAATATGGGGCCGGTGCCCGCCGCCGCCACGAAGCTGACGAAGGGGTCCTCGTGGAACTCCAGGCCGATGCCGTGCCCGCCGAACTCCGCGACCACCGAGTAGCCGGCGTCGGTCGCCACTTTATTCACCGCCGCGCTCACATCGCCCAAATGCGCCCAGGGCTTCACCGCCGCCAAGCCGGCCTTCACGCTCTCCCGCGTGACCTCGCACAAGCGCTTGCGCTCCTCGCTTACCTCGCCCACGTAGTACATGCGGCTCGAGTCGCTGTAGTAGCCGTTACGAATGGTGGACATGTCGATGTTGACGATATCGCCTTCGCGGAGCACATCCTCCTTGGAGGGGATGCCGTGGCACACGACTTCGTTGATGCTCGTGCAGACGCTCTTGGGAAAGCCCTCGTAGTCCAAATCCGCCGGGACGGAATCGTGCGCGATGCAGTAATCGTAGATCCACCGGTCGATTTCCTCAGTCGTCACGCCCGGCCCGACGAGCTCGCCCACACCGTCGAGCACGCCGATGTTCACCTCGGCGGAGTACTTGATGCCCTCGATATCGGCCGGGGTCTTCAGGAGCGTATGAGGGGGAACTTCCTCCCCCTGGTCAAAGAATGCCTGAAGGCGCTCGTCGATGCGGGCATGGCATTTCTTGTACTTGCGCCCGCTGCCGCACCAGCATTCGTCGTTGCGCCCCGGAATCTCCATCCCATCGAACATCGTAGACATAGACTCTTCCCTCCTGAAGTATCGTGTCCATCCATATTAGCAGTCGGGCTTCCCGAACGCGCCGTTTCCGCCGGTCGGCCGCATACCGCGACACCAGCATCAGCCGCGCTTGCGACGGCCGTAGGCGCTGCCCTTGCGGGCGGTCTTCTTCAAATCTGCCAGAGCCTCGGATTCGCTTGCGCCCTCGTACTGCGAGCGCAGGCGCACCACCTCGTCGCGCAGGGCGGCCGCCCGCTCGAAGTCCATGGCCGCCGCGGCGGCGGCCATCTCCTCCTCCATGCCGGAGAGCACCCGCAGCACTTCCTCGCGGGCAAGGCCGGCGAGCTGCAGATTCACCTGCTCGCTCGTCAGGTCCTCCACATCGTCGATGTCGATGATGTCGCTTATCGCCTTCTTGATGGTCTTCGGCGTTATGCCGTGCTCCTCGTTGTACGCCATCTGTATCGACCGGCGCCGCTCGGTCTCCGCTATGGCCAGGTCCATGCTGTCGGTGCGCTTGTCGGCGTACATGATAACCTGCCCCTTGGCATTGCGCGCCGCACGCCCTATCGTCTGGATAAGGGAGCGGTAATTACGCAGGAATCCTTCCTTGTCGGCGTCGAGAATGGCCACCAGCGAAACCTCCGGCAGGTCGAGCCCCTCCCGCAGCAGGTTGATGCCCACGAGCACGTCGAACTTCCCCAGCCGCAGGTCGCGCAGGATCTCCACGCGCTCGAGCGTCGCCACATCGGAATGCATGTAGTTCGCCCGCAGCCCCTCGTCGAGCAAATGCTCCGTCAGATCTTCCGCCATCTTCTTCGTCAGCGTCGTCACGAGCACGCGCTCCTTGCGCTCCGCCCGCTGTCGCACCTCGTCGATTATGTCGTCGATCTGGCTTGCGATGGGCCGCACGACGATCTCGGGATCCAGAAGCCCCGTCGGGCGGATGATCTGCTCCACGTCCTTCTGCGAGACGCGCTCCTCGTAGGCGCCCGGCGTGGCGGACACGTAGATGAACTGGGGGACCCGCTGCTCGAATTCGTCGAAGCGCAGCGGGCGATTATCCAGGCAGCTGGGAAGCCGGAAGCCGTGCTCGGCGAGGGTCACCTTGCGGCTGCGGTCCCCTTCGTGCATGCCGCGGATCTGCGGCACCGTCACGTGGCTCTCGTCGACGATGCACAGGAAATCGTCCGGGAAGTAGTCGATGAGCGTGTAGGGCGGCTCGCCGGGATCGCGGCCGTCCAGGTGCCGCGAGTAGTTCTCGATCCCGCTGCAGAAGCCCATCGTCTCCATCATCTCCAGGTCGTAGGTCACGCGCATCTCCAGACGCTGGGCCTCCAGGAGCTTCCCCTCCGCCTTGAATTGCATCAGGCGCTCGCGCAGCTCCTCGCGGATGGTGCGGACGGCATGGTCCATCTTCGGCTTCGCGGTCACGTAATGACTCGCCGGCCAAATCGGCAGCGCCTCGTAGGAGTTCACCGTCTCCCCCGTCACGTTGTCGATCTCGATTATCTCCTCCACCTCGTCGCCGAAGAACTCCACGCGCACCGGATTGTCGGCATACGCGGGGAAGACGTCCACCGCATCGCCGCGCACGCGGAAGGTGCCGCGTTGCAGCTCGTAGTCGTTGCGGTCGTACTGAATGTCGATCAGCTCGTGGATGAACTCGTC
This sequence comes from uncultured Denitrobacterium sp., assembly GCA_905236045.1. Taxonomy (GTDB): domain Bacteria; phylum Actinomycetota; class Coriobacteriia; order Coriobacteriales; family Eggerthellaceae; genus Curtanaerobium. Next base: position 12,155 of record CAJOOG010000005.1, on the reverse strand, counting down.
GCGGTCCTTGGGCTTCTCCTTGTCCACGAACGACGCCATGCCCGCGTAGTCCATGGGGCTGCCGATGCCGTAGATGCAGCTCACGGAGGCGACCACGATGCAATCGCGCCGCGAGAGCAGCGCGGCGGTGGCGGCGTGGCGCAGCTTCTCCACCTCTTCGTTGATGCTCGCGTCTTTCTCTATGAAGGTGTCGGTGCTCGGAACGTACGCCTCGGGCTGGTAGTAGTCGTAATAGCTGACGAAGTAGACCACGGCGTTGTCCGGGAAGAACTCGCGCAGCTCGGCCGCCACCTGGGCCGCGAGCGTCTTGTTCGGCTCGAGCACCAACGTGGGCTTACCCGTGGCCTCGATGGTCTTGGCCATGGTGAAGGTCTTGCCGCTGCCCGTGACGCCGAGCAGCGTCTGATAGCGCAAGCCCTCTTCGACGCCCTCCGTAAGCGCGCGAACGGCCTGGGGCTGGTCGCCCGAGGGTTCGAAGGGGGCCTTCACCACGAACGGTTGATTGGCCAAGCGCACGCCGGAGAGCTTGCCCTCCATCCGTGCGCCTTCGATGTTCTTCAGGTGCCGAGACATCTACGAGGTGATCTTCTTCCACACGCGGTCGGTCGCCGTCTCGAGTTCCTCGAGCGTCCCCTTGTTGTTGATAACGTAATCCGACCAGATGACCCGCTGGGTATCTTCCGGCTGGCGGGCTATGCGGTTCTTCACGTCCTGCTCTTCGAACCCCTTGGACACCGCACGCTCCAGGCGCACTCGCGTGGGGCAGATAACGGAGATGATGCCGTCGTTTTCGCGGACGAGCGGGGCGAAGGTGCCCTCGGGACCGTCGTAGGCCGAAATCTCCATCACGACGTGCTTCACGCCCTGCCGACGCAACTCCCTTACGCGCTCGCGGGCGAGGCGCATCAGACGCGGCTGGGTTATGCCGTTGAGCTTGACCGTGTCGGCCGGCGTGGCGAAGGCGACTTCGGCGAGAGCGGGTCGGTCGATCTCGCCGGCATCGTCGAGGATGCCCTCCCCGAACGTCTCGACTAGAAGCTCGACAACCTCCGGCTGGCGCAGAATCTCGTGCCCGCATTCGTCTAAATCGAGCAGGCAGGCGCCCCGTTCCTCGAGCATACGCGCCACCGTGGACTTACCCGAACCGATGCCGCCTATCAAGATGAAGATTCTCATGCGTTCCCCTTTCCGAAGCTCGCTTCCATGCTAACACTGCCGAGCCGAAAAGGCGCCCATGGACGCGCGCATCCCAAACAAATCAGGGGCCGCCTCGCGGCGACCCCTTGCAAGCGATATCGAAAGCGCTCTGTTATTCGGCATCCTGCTCGCGGGCGGCGCGCTCGGCGGCGCGCTTCTCCTGGCGGATGCGCTTCTCCTCGAGAGCGGCCGGATCGGGCTCGGCGACCTCGATCTCGATGCCGAGCTCCTCGGCGGCGGCCTTTATCGACAGGCTGATGCGACGGCGCTCCTTGTTGATGTCCATCACCTTCACCTTAACCTCGTCGCCGGCATGCACGACCTGCGTCGGGGCGTCGATGTGACGGTTCGCCATCTCGGAGATGTGCACCAGGCCCTCCACATTCGGGCCGAGCTCCACGAAGGCGCCGAAGGGAACGGTCTTGGTGACCTTGCCGTCGACGATGCTGCCCGCCGGGTAGCTCTCGACCAGCTTGATCCAAGGGTCCTCGGTGGTCTGCTTCAGGCCCAGCGAGATGCGCTCGCGCTGCAGGTCCACGTCCAGGACCTCGACCTCCACCTCGTCGCCCACTTTCACGACCTCGCTCGGGTGGTTCACGTGGCTCCAAGACAGCTCGGAGATGTGGACCAGGCCGTCGATGCCGCCCAGATCCACGAAGGCGCCGAAGTCGACGATGCTCGAGACGGTGCCCTTCAGGCGCATGCCCTTCGACAGGCGGGAGAGGATTTCGGCGCGCTCGTTCTTGCGGCCCTCCTCCAGAAGGACGCGACGGGAAAGCACGACGTTGTTGCGGTTGCGATCCATCTCGATGACGCGGGCCTCCAGCTCGGTGCCCAGGTACATGTCCAAATCCTTCACGCGGCGCAGATCCACCAGGGAGGCGGGCAGAAAGCCGCGCAACCCGATGTCGAGGATGAGGCCGCCCTTGACGACTTCGATGACCTCGCCGGTGACGGTCTCGCCGGCCTTGAACTTGTCCTCCACGGAAATCCAAGCGCGTTCGTACTCCGCACGCTTCTTCGACAGGATCAGGCGGCCGTCCTTGTCCTCCTTCTGAAGCACCAGGGCCTCGAGCTTGTCGCCGAGCGACACGACCTCGGAGGGATCGGCGTCCTTGCGGATGGAGAGCTCGCGGGCGGGGATGACGCCCTCGCTCTTGAAGCCGATGTCGACGAGGACTTCGTCGTGCTCGATCTTGACGACCGTGCCGTCGACCAGATCTCCTTCATCGAAATCGGTGAGCGTGCCGTCGATCATCTGGTTCATCTGCTCGTCGGAGACGTCTTCGAAGTCGATCACGTTCGGGTTCTTGATTTCGGTCAAAATGGACCCCTTTCAATAAACGGGGACCCTTCGTCATGATTGCGTTCAACGTAGCATGTTCACATCACAGAATGTCAGCAAAACATGTCTCGGGGGCCAATACTTCCTGCCTGCGCGACCCGTTATCACACAAGCTTGTCGATTGTAGCACTCCCCCCGCGTCTTCAAAGGAAGAACAACAAGGTATCCACTATGAAAAGCGGTACGAGGATGGCACAGCTCCATCCCATGTATCCGAAGAAGCTGGGCATCTTCACGCTGGCCCGCTCGGCGATGTTCTTCACCATGAAATTGGGCGCGTTGCCGATGTAGGTGTTGGCTCCCATGAAGACCGCGCCCGCGGAGATGGCCAGAAGGATGGTGGGGTCGACCGAGCCGACCGTAGTGGCCACGGCATCGGCCGCGCCGCTGCCGAGTGCACCCGCGGTGGTGAGGAACACCACGTAGGTGGGACTGTTGTCCAAGAAGCTGGACAAGGCGCCCGTGGCCCAGAAGAACTCCATCGGCATATCCACGCCCAGGCTCGCGCCGTTGGTGCGCAGGATGGCCAAAGCGGGGATCATGGTGATGAAGATGCCGATGAAGAGCTTGGCGACCTCCGCAATGGGCCCCCACTCGAATTTGTTGGCATGGTGGATTTCGCGGTCGGTGGTCTGCCAACTGCCCGCCATGGCCAGCAGTATGAGCACGATCTGGACAAGATAGTCTACGCCGATGTGCACGCCTTCGACCTCGAAGCCGTAGGTGGCCCCGGTGGCCGGGTCGATGAAAAGGTCCATCTGCGGGATGGCTCCGTTCAAGATGACGGCCACGATGATGAGGGCCAGCCAGAAGAAGTTGTGCCAGCCCTCGATGCCGATGGGCGTGCGCTTCTCGGCGGAGCCCTCCAAGGCGAGCGCATCGAGGCCCTCCTTGCCCTCCAGCTTGTAGAAGTGCCGGTCGATGAGGGCGAAGACCACGAGCATGACGATGGCGTTGAAAAGCAGGATGGGCCAGATGTGCTGGAGCGTCCAGAAGAAGGGCACCCCGCGCAGATAGCCCAGAAACAGCGGGGGGTCGCCGAGCGGCGTGAGGCAGCCCCCCATGTTGGCGACCAAGAAGATGAAGAACACGATCACGTGCGTCTTGTGCTTGCGCCAGAGATTGGCACGCAGCACCGGCCGGATGAGCAGCATGGCGGCGCCGGTGGTGCCCACCCAGCTCGCGATGAAAGTGCCCAAGGCGAGCAGGATGACGTTGTTTTTGGTAGTGCCGACGATGGTGCCCTTCACGTGGATGCCGCCGGCAACGGTGAAGAGCCCGAGCAAAAGCACGATGAAGGGAACGTAGTCGCCGAGCACCGTCTCCGAGAGGCTCTCGAGCGCCTGGCCCATGCCGTAGGCGTGGGTGAAGGGGACCAGGAAGACAAGCGACCAGGCAAGGGCCACCCATAGCTGATTCTTCTCCCACCATTCGGGTTTGACCAGCGGAAAGACGGCAATCGAAAGCAGCATGCCCGCAAAGGGGACGATGCTCCAGACCGGTAACGTGGTTCCGATATCCATTTACGGGACCCCTCACTCGCGGAAAAGCATAATGGGATAGTTTAGCGCAAGACGGCCCGATTCGGGAAAACGCGCGAGAACGTGCCCTCCCCGGCTCAGGCGAAGATACAATGGCCAAACAGAAATCGAGCGAAAGGATGCGCCCATGGCCTTGATGTTTCATCCCGTGGCCACCGACGAGGAGATTGCGGAGGTGGCCCGCATGGCCGACGAGATCTGGAAAGGCTACTGGCCTGCGATAATCGGCCAGGAGCAGACCGACTACATGGTCGAGCAGTTCCAGAGCATCCCCGCGATAACCGCCGACATACGCGAGCGCGGCTACCGCTATTGGGTGCTGGAGGAAGCAGGCGAGGTCGTGGGATACACCAGCGCCGCGAAGGAAGCGGACGGGGCGGGGCGGCCGGCGCCCAACCATTCGCAAACCGTGGCGCAGCGTTGGCCGAAACGGCTCTTCATAAGCAAGATCTACCTCTACCCCGCCGCACGCGGGCGTCACTTCGCAAGCCGCGTAATCGAATTCTTCGAGCAGCTCTGCCGCGAAGAGGGGCTCGAGGCAATGTATCTGACGGTGAACCGGAAAAACGACCTGGGGACGCGGGCGTATCTGGGCCGGGGCTTCTCGGTGGCGGAGGAGGCGGACAACCCCATAGGGGAAGGCTTCTACATGACCGACTACATAATGGTGAAGGAAGTGAACTGAAGCCCGCCCGCGCCGCCCGCGCGAGCGGCGCGGCGCGGGCGACGGCGAGAAAGGCCCCGACGTCGTACAAAGCGTTTCCAGCCATAAAAGAGCCTCCCATTTCTTGTGTCCGAGAAATGGGAGGCAGTTCAAAGCCGCGCCCGGGGCCTTTCGCCTTCTGCGAAAAGAGTTTGCTAGTCGCGCGGGGCTATGTCGGCTTCCAAGCTCGCGAAGATTTTGCCCAGAATGACCGAGAGCTGTTCCTTCTCCTCTTCGGAAAGCATGCTCAGGGTGTCGTCGGCGTAGTTCTTGCGGTCTTCAGCCACCTTGGCAGCGCGTTCGCGGCCCTTATCCGTAAGATGCACGCGGCGCGAGCGATGGTCGGCCTCGTCCTGCTTGCGCTCGATGAAGCCGTTCTCCTCGAGGGTCTCGAGCGCCTGGGTAAGGCTCTGCGGGCGGATGCCCAGCAGATAGGCCAGGTCCTTTTGGGTGGTGCCGTCTTGCATGACGAGCACGGCCAGGATGCGATTCTGCCCGTGACGGCCGCTGCCGCCGTGGCATTTGTGGTTGCCGTAGCCGTGGTCGCCCTCGCCCATGGCGAAGCCGGTGCCGCGATGGTGATGGTGGTGGTGGTGCGCATGACAGGCTTGGCTGCCATCGTGCACGCGCTCGTTGCCTTCTTTGTCGGTCGCACGCCCCTTCATGCGGGCGCGGCGGCTGCGGCGCAGCATAGCGGAAACGCGCTGCAGGTCGTTCATCAGCTCTTCGTTGTCGATAGCCATTGTCTTCCTTTCAACGTAATTAATAAGGTTACTTAGTAATGTAGTAAACTTCCTTATTGAATACAAGGGTGTGAAGGAATCTTAACAATTGCTCCAAATAGCTCGGATCTGCGCGGGCTCGCTTGCCGTCGCGCCGCCTTGCGGCTGCCATGAAGAAGCTATTGCCGGGCCAACCGACCCTGAACGGTATCCGCTATCGCCTGCGGGCTCAGGCCCAAGCGCTCGAAGAGGATGTCCACCTTGCCCTGCTCGACGAAGGCATCGGGCAATCCCAGGGTCATCGTCGGGGTAGCCAGGCCCCTGCGGGCCATCTCGCCCAACACGGCCTCGCCCACGCCTCCCGACAGGGCGCCATCTTCCAGCGTGACCACCAGCGGAGTATCCGCGGCCGCCGCCACCGCCTCTCCGTCGATCGGCTTTGCCCAGCGCATGTCCACCACGCGTGCGGAGATGCCCTGAGCTTCCAGCAGCTCGGCCGCCGCGAGGGCGCTCTGCACCATACGCCCCCAAGCCAGCAGCGCCACGTCCTCGCCTTCGCGCAAAAGACGCGCCTTGCCCTCTTCCCATATCTCGGGATGCTCGGGGATTTCCGCACCTGCGCCTTCCCCGCGCGGATAGCGCAGGGCCACCGGAGAGGCCAGCGCCAACGCCGTGTGCAGTGCGCCGACGAGTTCCGCTTCGTCGCTGGGCGCGAGCACCCTCATGCCCGGGATCATGCGCGTATACGCCAAATCGAACACGCCATGATGCGTCGGACCGTCGTCGCCTACCAGCCCGGAGCGATCCACGGCGAACACCACATGGCGCTCGGCCAGGGCGCAGTCGATGACCATCTGGTCGATCGCCCGTTGGAGGAACGTGGAGTAGATGGCGACCACGGGCTTCTTGCCGCCGGCGGCGAGCCCCCCCGCCAACGCCACGGCATGCTCCTCGGTGATGCCCGTGTCTATGAAGCGCTCGGGGAAGGCATCCTCGAAATCCTTCAGGCCCGTGCCGTCCTTCATGGCCGCCGTAATAGCGACGATGTCCGGGTCGACAGCGGCCTCGCGCACGAGCGCTTCGCCGAAGACGGTCGTATAGCTCTTCTTCGCGCCCGGCTTCTTTACGAGCTCGCCGCGCTTCGCGTCGAAGGGGCCGACTCCGTGGAAGAGCTCCGGATTCTTCTGCGCGGGCTCGTAGCCTTGCCCTTTGGTGGTGACCACATGCACCAGAACGGGACCGTCGGCCTTCAACGCCACCCGGAACATCTCGCGCAGGGCGGCTATGTCGTGGCCGTCCACGGGAGGCGTGCAGGTTATGTCGAGCTGCTCGAAGAGCATGGCATGGGGCACGACGAATTGCTTCACCGATTCCTTCATGTTTCGCCCCAGGTCCAGCATGCTCTGCGACAGCGGACCCGATTGCTCCATGGACGCCTGCACGGCATCCCTCGTGCGGCGGTATCGGTTGGAGGCGCGGACGAATCCCAGATGCCGCACCAACGCGCCCACCGGACGCGAGATGGACATGCCGTTGTCGTTGAGCACTATCATCAGCGGCGTCTGCTCCTGGCCGATATGGTTGAGAGCCTCGAAGGACATGCCACCGGAAAGCGACGCATCGCCCACGACGGCCACCACCTTCTCGGTGCCGCCGCGTAAATCGCGCGCCTTCGCCAAGCCCATCGCCGTGGAGAGGCTATCGGAAGCATGTCCCGAAGGATGCACGTCGTAGGGGCTCTCCCGGGGATTGGGGAATCCGGTTATGCCGTCTATCTGGCGCAGGGTGTCGAAGCGCCCCTGGCGACCGGTGAGCAGCTTGTGAGCGTAGGCTTGATGCCCGACGTCGAAGACGATCTTATCCTGCGGGCAATCGAGCACGGAATGCAGGGCGACGATGATCTCCACGGCACCGAGGCTGGGTGCCAGGTGCCCTCCATTAGCCGAAGTGGCGGCGATGATCTGGTCGCGGATTTCGGAGCAGAGAAGAACGAGGTCGTCTTCGCAGAGAGCCCGAAGATCCTGCGGTCCCGAGATCATATCCAGTATGCGCTTGGGCATCGCCGCAAGCCTTCCTTTCTCGTTGCCCCTCCACGCACGCCCTGTGCGCGAGCGGGCCTTACGCCCCCGCCCCTTCTTCGGCGCCCATCGCGCCCTCGCCGGCACCCGCCGCAGCGCCCGCGTTGGCACTCGCAGCGCCCGCCAGGCCCTCGCCCGCCGCAGCGCCCGCGTCTTCGCCCGCAGGTGCGCTCTGCGCAATGCCCTCCTCCAGGAGGCTCGACGCCTGCATGCCCAGCTGCACGGCCTCCTCGAAAAGACCGAGCGCATCGTCGAGGGGCATCTCCGGGTCGTCCACGAGCGCGCCGATCTCCTTCAGCCGCTCGTTTATGCCCTCGAACGTAGGCTTCTCCTCTTCGCTCCCCTGCCGGTTCATCGGACTTCTCCCAAGGAACGCGCGATGGTACCCAGCACGCCGTTCACGAACTTCGCGGACTCGTCCTCTCCGCCGAAGGCATGCGCCAGCTCCACCGCCTCGTTGATGGAGACGGAGATGGGCACATCGTCCTCGTAGCACATCTCGTAGACTGCCAGGCTCATGATGGAGCGGTCCACCAGCGGCATGCGCTCGATGGCCCAGTTCTTCGAAGAGGCCGCGAGCCGACGGTTGATCTCCTGCTCGTGCGCCGCCACCCCCTCGATCAGCTTCACGGCATAAGGCGGAAGCGGGCCGGCATCGGGCACGGCATCGGGGCTCTCCGCTATCTTCCAGGCGGGCTCCCCCGTCATGACGCTCTGGTAGAGCACTTGCACGGCCATCCGGCGGGAAGCGATTCTCTCTTCTCGGTCTGCGCCCATGCTCGCCTACTCGAAGAGGAGCGCGTCGATGTAGACATCCACCGAGGAGACGCTCAGGCTCACCTGCGTCAGCACCGCGTCGACGATGGCCTCGCGCACGGCCTGCGCGAGCTCCGGCAGCACCGTGCCGAATTTCGCCTCGATGTGCACGCTCACCGCAATGGAGTCGTCGTCGGTAGGCGACACCTCTATGCCATCGGTGGCGGGCTTGCTCTGCAATGCGGAGAAAATGCCGCTCGCGCCGGGCGTGCCCACGGCCGCGACGCCCTCGACGTCCTTGAGCGCAACGGCGATGACGGTTTCGATCACGCCGTCGGCGAGCGTCATTCCCTCGATGTTCAGGTCGGACATTGGCTATTCCCCCATCTCTTTCGCGATGAAGTCGGTGTAGGCCTCGCCCTCGACGAATGCGGGGACCTCGATGACCTTCTGATGGAAAGGAATCGTGGTCTTCACGCCCTCGATTCTAAATTCCGAAAGCGCGCGCTCGGCGCGGGCGATGGCCTCCTGGCGGTCGTAGCCCCAGACAATCAGCTTCGCGATGAGCGAATCGTAATACGGGCTGATGCGAGCCCCTTCCTCCAAATAGGTCTCCACGCGGACGCCGGGGCCGGCCGGAAGCTGGAACTTGGTGATGGTGCCGGGGCTGGGCATGAAGTTGTGCGCAGGGTCCTCGGCGTTGATGCGGAACTCTATGGCATGGCCGTAGGGGCTGAACGGCGCGCGCTCGGCGCACGCCATGGGCTCGCCGGCGGCGATGCGGATCTGCTCCTTGATGATGTCCGTGCCGGTGATCTGCTCGGTAACCGGATGCTCCACCTGCACGCGCGTGTTCATCTCCATGAAGTAGAACTTGCCGTCCTGGTCGAGCAAGAACTCCACGGTGCCGGCGCTGCGGTAGTCCACCGCGCGGACGGCCTTGAGGGCCGCGACCCCCATGGCGCGACGCGTGTCGTAGTCGAGCGCGGGGCTGGGAGCCTCCTCGATGAGCTTCTGATGACGGCGCTGGATGCTGCAATCGCGCTCGCACAGGGCGACGCGGTTGCCGAAGCCGTCCGCGAGCACCTGGAATTCCACGTGGCGCGGGCGCAGCACGAGCTTCTCCAGATAGACATCGTCGTTGGCGAAAGCCGCGGCGGCCTCGGTCTTCGCCGCCTGGTATTCCTTCTCCAGGTCCTCGGGGCGATGCACTTCGCGCATGCCCTTGCCGCCTCCGCCGGCGCTGGCCTTGATGAGCACGGGATAGCCCACGCGCTCCGCGAACTCGCGGGCCTCCAGGGCGGAGTCGATGGTGCCGTCGCTGCCGGGCACGGTGGGAACGCCGCAGCGCTTCATGGTGTCGCGCGCGACGCTCTTGTTGCCCATGGCCTCGATGCAATCGGGCGCGGGGCCGATCCAGACTATATCGTTGTCCTGGCAGACGCGGGCGAACTGCGCGTTCTCGGACAGAAACCCGTAGCCCGGGTGGATGGCCTCGGCGCCGGTGTTCTTCGCGGCGGCGATGATGCTGGGCATCACCAGGTAGCTCTTGTTGGCGGGAGCGGGCCCGATGCACACCGCCTCATCGGCATAGTGCACGGGCAGCGTGTCCTCGTCCTCGGTGGAGAACACCGCGACGGTCTTCACGCCGAGCTCTTTGGCCGCGCGCATGATGCGCAGGGCGACTTCGCCGCGATTGGCGATAAGGATCTTGTCGAACATCAGGCATTCTCCGGACTATCGGATTCGGGGCTGTGCGGCTCGAGGTAGAAGAGCACGGTGCCGAATTCGACCGGCTCGGCATCTTCCACGCAAACCTCGCGGATGGTGCCCATCTGCTCGGCCTCGATCTCGTTCATGAGCTTCATGGCCTCCACGATGCACAGCGTTTGATGCGCGGCGACTTCATCGCCCACCTGCACGAACGGCGGCTGGTCGGGCGCGGGAGCCTGGTAGAACGTGCCCACCATGGGAGCCTTCACGGCAATCCAGCTGGCCGGACGCTCGGCGGCGGGAGCGGCATGCTTGGGGCCGTCGGCGGGAGCGGGCTCGGACGCGGCCACGGCGGCAGCGGGGACGGGGGCGGCAGAGGCGGCGGGAGCGCTCACCGGCGCCGCGGCCATGGCGGAGGGCATGCGCACCGCGATGCGGGCGCCCTCCTCCTCGACGACGATCTCCCCTACGCCGCTTTCCTCGGCGACGCGTACCAGTTCACGAATCTGATTGATATCCACGTAATCGTCCTCCTTGGTTCCGCTCGACTCGTTCTCGAGTAGAAAATCGACTTTCTCGGATGTGCGATGCTTGCTCAGGTACGTACGCGCCTCGTTGGGAAACATCGCATACATGAGCACGTCTTCTTCGTTCTGGGCGAGGTCTCCTATCTCCTCCACCAAATCGTCGTAGGTGGTGGCAACCAGCGATCCGGGAGGAACCGCGGGGTCCAGGATCTGGGATCGGTCGCTTACGACGCGATTCAAGATGTCGGGCTCGATGGGGCCGGGGGCCTTGCCGTAGTAGCCGCAGAGGTAGTCCTTCATCTCCTTGGAGACGATGCCCCAGCGCTTGCCGGTGAGCACGTTGAAAACGGCCTGCGTGCCCACGATCTGGCTCATAGGGGTGACGAGCGGCGGATAGCCCACCTCCGCGCGGACTTTGGGAATCTCCGCCATCACGTCGTCGAGGCGGTCGCTGGCGTTTTGCGTCTCCAGCTGCGCCATGAGGTTGCTCATCATGCCGCCGGGCACCTGATGGCTGTAGACCTTCATATGGGTGAGGCTCGAAACGCCGCGCTTATGGTGAAGACGCTTGCGGACTTCCTCCCAGTACTCGGCGATCTCGAACAGCAGGCCCAGATCGAAGCCCGTGTCGTAGCGGCTCTCCTGCAGGGCGGCCGCGAGCATCTCCACGGCGGGCTGGCTGTTGCCGAAGGCGAGCGGAGCGCTTGCCGTGTCCACGATGGAGGCTCCGGCCTCGGCGGCCTTGATGTAGTTGGCGGGGGCCATGCCGCCCACATAGTGGCAGTGCACGTGCACGGGCAGGCCTATCTCGGCATTGAGGGCCTTCACCATGCGCTCCGTGCGATACGGCGTGAGCATGCCGGCCATATCCTTGATGGCGATGGAGTCAGCGCCGAGGTCCTTGAGCTGCTGGGCGTATTCCAAATAGCTGTCGAGCGTGTGGACGGGGCTCATCGTGTAGCTGATGGCGCCCTCGAACCAGCCGCCGCAGGCCTTGATAGCGTCGGCGTTGTCCACCACGTTGCGGATGTCGTTGAGCGCGTCGAACACGCGGAAGACGTCCACGCCGTTGCGCTTGGCGCATTTGATGAAACGGTCGCAAACTTCGCGCGAGTAGTGCTTGTAGCCGACCAGGTTCTGGCCGCGTGAGAGCATGGCCAGGCGGGTGTTGGGCGTTTTCGCGTCGATCTGGCGCAGGCGCTCCCACGGGTTCTCGTCGAGGAAGCGCAGGCAGGTGTCGAACGTGGCGCCGCCCCACGCCTCTATGGCCCAATAGCCGACTTTGTCGATCTTGGGCAGGATGGGGAGCATGTCGCCTACCGCCATGCGGGTGGCCCAAAGGCTCTGCTGACCGTCGCGAATGGTCGTATCCATTATCTGAAGTTTGGGCATGCGGTCGTACCTCCTTTGCATTCGAAAATCACATTATACGGATTCGCGCAACGGCAAACGGCCGAGCGGGGCAATCCACAACCGAGGAACATATATCGGCGTTCAGCGCAGCCCGGTTATCCGCAGGTCACAGACATCTCGCTCCGACGACGGGCGGGACGGCGGGCGGGCGGGACGGCGG
>CAJOOG010000004.1 GCA_905236045.1 uncultured Denitrobacterium sp. | reverse complement strand
GGATGAAAAAATGTCTCCACTTTGTCTCCAGCAGGAGCAATCCGAGGCACAAAAGAAGCAGGCCAGCCGCCTGAAAAAAGCTAGCTGGCCTGCTGTAACGTTTGGTCGCGGGGGCAGGATTTGAACCTGCGACCTCCGGGTTATGAGCCCGGCGAGCTACCAGACTGCTCCACCCCGCAATGTCTGGACCGTTTCAAACGGCAAAACATTATGATATGCACCCGTAGGATGTTTCGCAAGGATCATATCGCGCTCCATAGAACTCACACGCCCAGCTGCCGCGCCAGCGGCTCACGCCCACCGCAGAGGCCCGCGGCAACCGCCAGCACCGCCGTGCCCGCGCCCTAGCGAGGCATGACGTCCTCGCGCACGGATTCGCCCGCGTACACGCGACGCGCCAGGGCCGACTCTCGCTTCACCAGGTACATTCCCGTTACGACCATCGCTATCAGGAATGCGTAGAACGCGAACAGAGCCCCCATCCCGTCGAACGACGCCAGCGAATCGTAGGTCCCGTGCAGGAGCGTGGGCACCAGCACCGCCAGCGCGAGATTCGCAGTCCGCCCCGACGAGTCGCCGCGGACTTCGGCGCTCTTTGCCTCGGCGTAGAAATAGCCCATGAACACGGCGAACACGCAGTGCCCGGGGATGGCGGTAAACGCTCTCACGACCGCGGTCTCGAACCCGTATTCGCTCACATACCCGATGTTCTCGGCAACGGCGAACCCCAGCGAGACGAAAACGGCGTAGACGATGCCGTCGAAGGCGTAGTCGAACGCCGGGTGACGCCACGTAGCGCGCTTCAGGAAGAAATACTTGCAGGCCTCCTCCACCAGCGCCACCAGTAGGAAGTTCTCGAAAAGAATGCCGCTGAAGGTTTCGGGCGACCCGCCGCCTAAAAACACTTCCGAACCCACCACCTCCAGGACTATGGCGAAAAGCGTCGAGGCAACGCCCCAAAGGAGCAGCTTAGCCAGCAGGCCGAGAGGCTCCTTCTCCACCGGGTCCTTGTGGTACACGTACACCAACAACACGATTACCGGCAGCACGGCCATCATCAGCAGAGAATCCATTTATCGCTCCAACGCGTTGCGCCATGCCTCCCGCAAATCCTCGGACGGAAGCGGCTCGAACACCCGCCGAGTGCCGGGCGCGTCCTCGTGCGCCACGTTTCCTTCGAACTTCGGAAAGGCCACCTCGTCCGCTCTTCGCGGCTCTTCTATCAGGCGTAGTTTAGCAGAACGACGAAGCCCCTTCACCTTGTACTCCAGCACGCTGGCCTGGCTGCGGTCGGGCGCACGCCATGCGACCTCCAGCCTTGCCACCTTGCGCGTGCGCGTGTACTTCGCACCTGGAGCCTCTTGGGAAAGATGCTCTGCCATACGACGCGCGAGATCGGTGGTAATGCCCGTATAGAGCGAACCATCCTCGCAGCGCACGATGTAGACGTAATACTCCATAGCCGGGTTCCGGCGTGCTCCTTCCGGTGCGTTCTCGCGCCTATTAGGTGAAGGATCGGAAAGGCCCCGGTCGCCGCCGGCCGCGCCTACTCCACCAACTCGGCGAACTTCGCCAGCGTCTCGGGAATCGGAATCTGCTGAGGGCAGACCGCCGCGCACGCCCCGCAGCCTATGCAGGCGCTCGGGCGCTTGTCCTCGTCCATCGCGGCCACGGTCATCGGCGCGATGAAGCCGCCCTTTTCGCGCGAGAGCTGCTCGTTGTACAGGTGCAGCAAGTCCGGGATCTCCAGCTCCATCGGACAATACGACGTGCAGTAATGACACGCTGTGCACGGAACGCCGACGGCAGCGGCCTTTTGCTCGCCGAGCGCCAGCAGGGCATCGGTCTGCGAACTGGTCAGAGCCGAATCGTCGTCGAAGATCTTCACGTTCTCCCGCATCTGCTCCGGGCTCGACATGCCCGACAGCACCGTTATCAGACCCGGCGTGTGCATGACGTAGCGAAGCGCCCAATCCACCGGCGACTTTCCGGGGCGCAGCTCTTCCAGCTTAGCCACCTGCCCGGGCTCGAGATCCACCAGCCCCCCGCCACGCAGCGGCTCCATGATTATCACGCCGATGCCGCACTCCTGCAGATACTCGATTTTCGCCCGCGAGTCCTGGAATCCCCAGTCCATGTAGTTGTGCTGAATCTGGCAGAACTCCATGTGCTCTCCGTAGCGGTCCAGGTAGCGTTTGAAGGAGTCGAAACCCGCATGGCAGGAAAAACCCAGGTGCGCGATCTTGCCCGCCTTCTTCTGCTCGATGAAGTACTCGACGGTACCGTACTTCTCGCTGTTCAGATAGTAATCTACGTTGCCCTCGTAGAGGTTGTGCATCAGATAGAAGTCCACGTAGTCCGTCTGCAGCTTCTCGAGCTGCTTCGCGAAAATCTCCTCGTGCTTGCCGAAGTTGTCCGTGTTGTACCCGGGGAATTTAGTCGCCAGGTAGTAGCTCTCGCGCGGGTGGCGGGATAGCGCCCGCCCGGCCAGCAACTCGCTATTGCCATCATGATACCCCCAGGCGGTGTCGAAGTAGTTGATGCCGTTCTCGAGCGCATAGTCCACCATGGCGGTCGCGGCCTCTTCGTCGATGTTGGCCTCAACCCCATCCACGACGGGCAGACGCATCATGCCGAAGCCCATGGCCGAAATCTTCTCGCCGGCGAATTCCGTGTAAAGCATGGCTTCTCCTTCTCCTCTGCCTGCTTCCCTCCCCAATCATACTCCCGCGCAGCAGGGCAAGGCGGTGAAAATTTTCGGTACGCGCACCGAGGCGCCGGGAGCTAAGCTTCCAGCTGCGGGGGCGCGGGGGCGGGGTTCTCCACGCTGTTCGTGTAGTTGCCTTCCGCATCCAGGTCTATCGTCACCGTGGCGCCGTCGAGCACGTTGCCACGCACCAGCTCGTTGGCTATGCGGTCGACAATCTCGCGCTGGACCAAACGCTTCAGCGGCCGCGCCCCGAAGATGGGGTCGTAGCCGTCCAGCGAGAGCTGCTGCATGGCGGCAGGCATCACGTCCAGGGTTATCCGACGCCCGGCCAGACGACGGCGCACGTCCTCCAGCTGCAGGTCAACGATCGGCTCGATGTCGCTCAAGCCCAGGCTCTGGAACACGACCGTGTCATCGATGCGGTTCAGGAACTCCGGGCGGAACGTGCTGCGCAGCGCCTGGTCTATGGCCTGCTGCATCTGCTTCTCGTCGCCATGCTCGGCGAACTCGCGGATATATTGGCTGCCCACGTTGCTCGTCATTATCACGATGGCGTTCTTGAAGGACACCACGCGGCCCTGCCCGTCGGTCAGACGGCCGTCGTCGAGCACCTGCAATAGGATGTTGAAGACATCGGGGTGCGCCTTCTCTATCTCGTCGAGCAGGATCACGCTGTACGGACGCCGACGTACAGCCTCCGTCAGCTGGCCGCCTTCGTCGTAGCCCACGTATCCCGGAGGGGCGCCGATAAGACGCTGTACGCTGAACTTCTCCATGTACTCGCTCATGTCGATGCGCACCATGGCCCGCTCGGTATCGAAAAGGTACTCCGCCAGGGCCTTAGCCAGCTCGGTCTTGCCCACGCCAGTCGGACCCAAGAACAGGAAGCTGCCGATGGGCTTGTCCGGATCGGAAAGGCCCGCACGGTTGCGGCGGATCGCCCCAGCAACGGCATTCACGGCCTCGTCTTGGCCCACGACGCGCTTGTGCAGGCTCTCTTCCAAGTCCGCCAGCTTCGCCATCTCGCCCTGCATCATCTTGCTCACGGGGATGCCGGTCCACGCGGAGACCACCTCGGCGATTTCCTCGTCGGAGACCTCCTCCTTCAGGATGGCGCCGCTCTCCTGCTTGGCGTTGAGCTCCTGCTCGGCAGCTGCCAGCTGTTTTTGCAACTCGGGAATACGCGCATAGCGAATCTCGCTCGCGGCGGACAGGTTGCCCTCGCGCGTCGCCCGCTCCTCTTCGGCACGCGCGTCGTCGATCTGCGTCTTCAGCTCCTGCACGTGCACGATCACGTCTTTTTCGTTGCGCCATTCCGCCTTGCGGGCGTCCAGGTCCTCACGCGCTGCGGCAATTTCCTGCTGAAGCACCGCGAGGCGCTCCTGGCTCGCAGCGTCTTCCTCTTTCATCAGCGCCTGCTCTTCTATCTGCATCTGCGTGAGCTTGCGGTTGGCCAGGTCGATGTCCTCCGGCATGGAATCGATCTCGATGCGCAGACGGCTCGCCGCCTCGTCCATGAGGTCGATGGCCTTGTCGGGAAGGAAGCGGTCGGAAATGTAGCGGTTCGAAAGATTGGCAGCGGCCACCAGCGCGCCGTCGGTGATGCGCACGCCATGATGGATCTCGTACTTCTCCTTCAGTCCGCGCAGGATGGCGATGGTGTCCTCGACCGTGGGCTCGCCGACCACGACGGGCTGGAAGCGACGCTCGAGGGCGGCGTCCTTCTCCACGTATTTGCGATACTCGTCGAGCGTCGTGGCTCCAATGGCATGAAGCTCGCCGCGCGCCAGAGCGGGCTTGAGCATATTGCCCGCATCCAGCGAGTTCTCCCCCGTGCTGCCCGCGCCGACGATGGTATGGAGTTCGTCGATGAAGAGGATGATGCGCCCGGCGGAATCCTTCACCTCGCGCAGCACGGCCTTCAGGCGGTCCTCGAACTCGCCGCGGTACTTCGCCCCGGCCATCATCGAGCCCAGATCGAGCGCGATGATGTCGCGGTCCTTCAGACTGCCGGGCACATCGCCGGCCACGATGCGCTGGGCGAGGCCCTCCACGATGGCGGTCTTGCCCACGCCCGGCTCGCCGATGAGCACGGGATTGTTCTTCGTGCGGCGCGAAAGCACCTGCACCGTGCGGCGAATCTCCTCGGAGCGGCCGATGACCGGATCGAGCTTGCCCTCACGCGCCTGCGCGGTAAGGTTCTGCCCGTATTTCTCCAAAGCCTCGAACTGGGCTTTCTCAGTTTGGTCCGTCACGCGGGTGTCGCCGCGAAGCTCCTCGTAGGCCTCTTCGATATTCTTGCGCGTTACGCCCGCGGCGTTCAGCAGCTTGCCGGCATCGCCTTTCTCGCCGGCCAGCGCGATAAGCAGATGTTCGCTGGTCGCATAGCTGTCGCCCATCTTCTCCGCGGTCTTCACCGCCTGATCCAGCACGTTCATCAGTTGCATGCTCGGGGCGCCGGAAATGCCCATCACGCCTCCGCCGCCGCTCACCTTGGGCAGACTCTCTATCTTGTCGAAGACATTGCGCTCGAGCTGCCCGGCATCGGCGCCGATGCGCTTGATAATGGCCGACAGGTTATTCTCCTGCGATTGGAGCAGCGCGCCGAGCAGGTGTATCGGCTCCGCTTGCGCAGCCTGGTTGTCGCTCGCTATGCCGAGCGCGTTCTGAAGGGCCTCCTGCGCGGTAATGGCCAGCTTCTGCAAGTTACCCATATTCATGTCCATACCTCCTTCGGCAGTTCCGTGAACATCTGCCCGGGGCAAATGCTCGGGAATTTAAGGCAGGCGCCGAAGCGCCGTGCCGTTGCTCATCACCAGACTCGTTACCGTCTCCCGCGTTTCCAGCTCGTGCACGCGGTCCGCCAGACGGCGAACCTTCTTGTGCAGCATATCGAGCTCGGAATCCCGCTCGTCCAAGCGCCCCTGCAAATCCAGGATGCGGATGACGCCCGCCAGGTTGATGCCCTCGCTCGTCAGCTCGTTGATAAGCTCGAGCCTGTCGATATCGGCCTGCGAATACATGCGGGTGTTGCCGCTCGTGCGCTTTGGCGTGACCAGCCCTTTCTGCTCGTAGGAGCGCAGAGTCTGCGGATGCACTCCCGCCAGCTTGGCCGCCACGGAAATCATGTAGAGCGGCTCGTCGCGGTCGCTTTCTACCATGTTCTCACCTTCTCGCTCGTCGCCCGGGCGAAGGCCTCGAGCGCCTTCCTCTGTTCCGGGTTGAGTGTCTCGGGCACCTGGATACGTGCCGTCACCAGCAGATTGCCGGTTCCCGAGCCCTTCACCTTAGGCGCCCCCGCACCGCGCACCTTCAGCGTGGTGCCGTCCTTGATCCCGGCGGGGACCTTCAACCGCACGCGCGTGCCGTTCGGAGCGGGCACCTCCACGGAAGCACCCAGGGCCGCCTCGTCGAGGGAGAGCGGGAGGTCCATAAGCACATCGGCACCGTCGCGCGAGTAGAGCTCGTGCGGCTCGATATGCGTGGTCACCAGCAAATCTCCCGGGGCGCCGCCGTTGGCCCCCGGCTGGCCCTTGCCCCTGAAGCGAACGCGGCCATTGTCCACCGCGCCCGCGGGCACCGTGCACTTGAACGTCTCGGAGCCGTTCTTGCCGGGAACCCGCACCTTAACGGGCTTTTCCGTGCCGCGGAAGGCCTCCTCGAACGTCACGTTCAGGGTCACGTTCACGTCGCGCCCCCTCTCGGGGACGGGGCGTGTGGCCGAACCCGGCCACCTGCCGCCTTGCGCACCGCCCGAGACGCCGCCGAAGCCGCCGAAATCCCAGTTACCGCCGAAGGCGCCCTCGCCCCGACGAATCGAATCCAGAATCTCTGCCCAGCTGCCGAAGCCGCCCATGCCGCCGCCGAACGGCGAGCCCCCGCCACAACCATTGGGGATGCGGCTCGCGTCGGCCGTGCCGTACTGGTCGTAGATCTTGCGCTTCTCCTCGTCGCCCAAGACCTCGTAGGCCTCGTTGATTTTCTTGAATTCCTCTTCGCTGCCGCCCGCATCCGGATGCGCCGTGCGGGCCTTCTTGCGATAGGCCTTCTTTATCTCCTCCGACGACGCCCCGCGTGAAACGCCCAGCGTCTTGTAATAATCCGGAGCAGCCATCACGTTTCACCTTCTTATGCTTGCAGTCGAGCCGAATGCCCCGCATGCGGCCCTATTGGTCTTCGTTTTCGTCTTCCTTCTCGCGTCGGGGTCCTCCGGTCGATACCGTCACCATGGCGGGTCGGATCACCTTCACGCCCATTTTGTACCCTTTCTGGTACACCTCCTGAACGGTCTCGTCTGGCACCTCGGTGTTCTCCACCGTCGCCACGGCCTGCGCCTCGAGCGCATTGAACTCCTGGCCTGCAGGGTCGACGACTTCCACGCCGGCCTTCACCAGGACCTCGACGAACTTGGCATGCACCTTCTCGATGCCCTCGAGCAGGCCCTCCTCGCCGTTCTTCACGGCGAAGTCCACGCTACGCTCGAAGTCGTCCAGCACGGGAATCAGGCTCTCGACCAGCTTTTCGGTCGCGCGCTTCTTCTCTTCCTCGCGCTGCTCGTTCGTGCGGCGCCGATAGGTATCCCACTCGGCATGCAGGCGCATGAACTTGCCCTGCCACTCGTCGGCCTCGGCTTTCGCCTTGGCCAGCGCGTCGGCGGCTTCGTCGACCGCGTCGCCCGACGCAGCTGCAGCCGCGCCGGCGTCGCCCGCGCCCTCGGCAGCCGCCTGCTCATCGGGCGAGGCGGCAGATTCCGCTGCCGCCCGCTCGACCTCGGCGAAAGAAGCTTCGGGCTCGGGTCCGTCGGCGACGACGTCTTCGGCCGTCTCCTCGGTCTTGTCCTTGGCTTCTTCCATCGCTACTTATCCTCTTTGTCGTCGTCGACCACTTCGTAGTCGGCCTCGATCGGGCCGTCGTCCTGCTGCGGAGCCGCCTGAGCGCCCGCGCCCGCCGCTGCGCCTTCGGCCTGCTGTGCGCTGTAGACGATCTCGCCCAGCTTGTAGCCGGCCTGTTGCAGGTTCTCGGTCGCGCTCTTCACAGCTTCCAGGTCGGTGCCGGCCAGGGCGTCCTTGGCCCGCTTCACCGCATCCTCCACCGTGCTCTTGGTGTCGGCGGGCACCTTGTCGCCCAGATCGCGCAGGGTTTGCTCGGTCGCATTGACCAGGCTATCGCAGTTGTTGCGCGTCTCGACCTCTTCCTTGCGCTTGGCATCTTCCTCGGCATGAGACTCGGCGTCCTTCACCATGCGATCCACTTCGTCGTCGGAAAGCGCGGTGCTGCCGCTGATGGTAATCTGCTGCTGCTTGCCGGTACCCAAGTCCTTAGCGGACACGTTCACGATGCCGTTTGCGTCGATGTCGAAGGTCACCTCGATCTGAGGAATGCCGCGACGGGCGGCCGGGATGCCGGAGAGCTGGAACTTGCCGAGCGTCTTATTATCCGCGGCCATCTCGCGCTCGCCTTGCAGGACGTGAATTTCCACGCTGGTCTGGTTGTCGGCCGCCGTGGAGTAAATCTCGGTCTTGCGGGTCGGGATGGTCGTGTTGCGCTCAATCATCTTCGTCATCACGCCGCCCATGGTCTCGACGCCCAGCGAAAGCGGGGTCACGTCGAGCAGGAGGATACCCTCCACGTCGCCGGCCAGCACGCCGCCTTGCACAGCTGCACCCATGGCCACGACCTCGTCGGGGTTCACGGACATGTTGGGCTCCTTGCCGGTGATGGTCTTCACCAAATCCTGCACGGCGGGCATACGACTCGAACCGCCGACCAGCAGCACCTCGTTCACTTCGCCCACGGAAAGCCCGGCATCGGAAAGCGCGCGCTTGACGGGCTGTTTACAGCGCTCGAGCAGATCGCGGGTGATGCGCTCGAACTCGGCCCGCGTAAGCGTGTAGTCCAGGTGCTTCGGGCCGCTCGCATCGGCGGTGATGAAGGGCAGGTTGATGTTGGTCTGCGTGGTGCTGGAGAGCTCGATCTTCGCCTTCTCGGCCGCTTCCTTCAGGCGCTGCAGGGCCATCTTGTCCTGGCGCAGGTCGATGCCGTTGTCGGTGTTGAACTTGTCGGCCAGCCAGTCGATAACGCGCTGATCCCAGTCGTCGCCGCCCAGGTGGTTGTCGCCGGAAGTGGAGCAGACCTCGAACACGCCGTCGCCCAGCTCGAGCACGGACACGTCGAAGGTGCCGCCGCCCAGGTCGAAGACCAGGACCTTCTCGTCTTTGTTGGTCTTGTCCAGACCGTACGCGAGCGCGGCCGCCGTGGGCTCGTTGATGATGCGCATGACCTCGAGTCCGGCGATCTTGCCGGCGTCCTTGGTCGCCTGGCGCTGGGCGTCGTTGAAGTAGGCGGGCACGGTGATGACGGCCTGCGTGATGGGGCTGCCGACCTGCTTCTCCGCGTCGCTCTTCAGCTTCTGGAGCACCATGGCCGAGATCTCCTCCGCCATGTAGTCCTTGCCCTCCACGTCGACGACCGCGCGGCCGTCCTTGCCGTTCTTCACCTTATAGGCGACCGTCTTCTGCTCCTCGGCCGTCTCGCCGTAGCTGCGGCCGATGAAGCGCTTGATGGAGGAGACGGTGTTCTCCGGGTTGGTGACGGCCTGATTCTTGGCGGCCTTGCCCACCACGCGCTCGCCGTCCTTGCGGAAGCCGACAACCGAAGGAGTCGTACGGTCGCCTTCTGCGTTCACCAAGATCTCGGGCTCGGTGCCTTCCATGACCGCCATTGCCGAGTTGGTGGTGCCCAAGTCGATGCCGATAATCTTTGCCATTTTCTATCCTTTCAGTCGTCTGCGGAATGCAGTCAGCTTTTCTCACTGAACGCGACTATAAAATCTTAGTGCCTGAGTGTCAAATTATCTCTCCGCGCTGATACCACCCCGTAACCTTTCCGTCATATGGCGTTTGAACGCCCTCGAAGGAATCGAAGGAATCGGAAAGCCGCCGATTAATTTGCGGGTTTCTCTTGCATTACGCACGGGGCGTGATATGTTGCAGTCGCAAAACGGTCAGCGGAGAAGCACCTGGCAAGCTGCCGTTCGAGAGAAGGAGATTACCATGGCTCGTCCTATCATCAGCGCAGACGATTGCGTGGGCTGCGGCATCTGCGTGGATGCCTGCCCCCAAGGCGTGCTCGACGTCCCGGCCGGGGTGGCCGAGGTCGTGAACGAGGAGAACTGCATAGCATGCGGCAACTGCCTCGAAGAGTGCCCCATGGGTGCCATCCAGGAGATTTCCGAGGATTAAACCTCCGCAGAGGCGTCAAAGGAAAACTGCGCGAGCGCGATTCGGCCTTGGGGTCGAGTCGCGCTCGCGCGTATATAATGGGAGGCGTTGCGAACCAGCAATCAACGGGAGAAGGATTGGTGCGTGATCGTATGCTGAAGCAGGCTCGCCTTTCTCGTTCGTCTTTCGGTAACCGCTCGGGGCTGCTGCGCAGCGCCCTTGCGTCCAGACGCTTCGGCGCGGTCGTCTTGGCGGGATTGCTGCTGCTCGTCGCCTGCCTAGCCCTCCCCCCGCAACGCGCCTACGCCGCGGATAGCGCGAATACCACCTTCACCATCCAGATGACGGGCACCTACAACCAGACCGAAGCTCGCACCATGCTCTCCGCCATCAACGACTGGCGTGCAGATGCGGAGAACAACTGGTACTGCGACGGCGAGGGGACGAAGGTCTTCCCCGGCGCGAAGAGCGCCCTTGTCTACGATTACAGCCTGGAGAAAGTCGCCCAGCTCCGCGCCATGGAAATCGCAGTGCGATGCGGCTTCGGCCGTCCGAACGGCGAGAATCTGCCCTATTCGGCATACGGGGCCGCAGGGGTGGACAGCTCCAAGTGGACAGGAGGCCAGACCGAGAACATTACCATCACCGACAACCTCTCCTCTTCCGCGGCCTTCGAGAACCTGCGCGGGGGCGACGACTACTCGGGGCAGGGCTATCGACGCAACATGCTCGGCGCAGGCGAAAACACACCCGACTTCTCCCACATCGGCATCGCCTGCGTGAAGTACGCCAGCACTTATTACTGGGTCCAGGAGCTCGGCCTGCCCACGGAACCCTATGCCGGCAGCGCCGAGACCGAGGCCAACGACAGCCAGACCTCCGTGAACATCGAGGTCGCGCCCGGCCTCGTCGAAAACGCGCAGTTGAGCGCAACGCCGAGTCCGCTCCCGACCAGGGTGGGAGTCGCGCAGGCCCTCCCGAGCGTTACCGCGCAGCTGACCATCCCCGAGCAGCAGCCCTCTGGGTCGGTGAGCGCCGTGGTCTTCCCGACCTGGGAGCTGAGCTCGAGCGGCACCTGCGCCACGCTTAACGCCTCAGAGGGAACCATCACGGGCAAGCAGGTCGGAGAGGAATCACTGCGGGCCACGCTCCAGATCGGCTCCAAGTACACGGTGGATGTACCCGTTGAGGTATCGCCCGCCCCATCGCAGTTGACCGATGATATGGTCTCGCTCTCCTCCCCCGGCGTCGCCTACGACGGAGAGGCGCACGTACCGGAAATAACGGTGAAGGACGGCGACACGCCGCTGGAAGTCAAACAAAACTACGCTGTCACGATAAAGGACGCGGAAGGCAACGAGGTCGAAAGCGCGACGGACGCCGGCGAGTACACGGTGCTGATCGAGGGACTGGATGATTACGCGGGCACCGTCACCCGCACCTTCACCATCGCCCCCGCCAGCCTGTCCAGCGCCATGATCACCTTCACGGAAGGCGGCACCTACACCTACACGGGCAAAGAGATCAAGCCGGCGTTCACGGTTACGATCGGCACCACCACGCTCGTGGCCGAGACGGACTACGCGTGGAAGTTCAGCGACAACATCGATTTGGGCCAAGCCCGGCTTTCCATAGAGGGCAAGGGCAACTACCGGGACACTGCAAGCGGGAACTTCCAGATCGTCGGGCAGAAGCTCACGATCGACTACACTGCGCCCGTGGACCGCGCCTACGCCTACGACGGCACGGCCCACGGCGCGGGCGACCTGGTGCAGGTACGCATCCCGACCGAGGGATTCACGATCAGGTACGGCAGAAGCGAGTCCTGCATGTTGGACGCCCCGCCAACCTACACCAACGTGACCGTGGGCCCCGACGGGCAGCCGACGGCGTGCACGACCTACTTCCGTATCGAGGCGGACGGGTATCAGACGGTGAAGGGCAGCTGGACCACGACCATCGAACGCGCAGTGGTGGAGGTGCCCACGGCCGAATCCGGGCTGGTCTACACCGGTCTGCAGCAGACGGGCGTCCCCACGAGCAGCTACTACCAAGTAACGGGCGGAACGGCCGAGGCAGCAGGCAAGCACACTGCCACGGCCACGTTCACAGACGACAACCACGAATGGTCCGACGGCACGACGGCGGCTAAGCTGATCGACTGGTCGATTGCTCAGGCGCCCAACACGCTGACCATGCAAACGACCCCCGTGCTGCGCACTGGCAAGGTGGCGAAGGCCACGACCCTCACGCGCGTCGGGAAAGCCGCATTCGGCACGGTGGACTACTCGGCCCCGAGCTTGTGCCTATTCGTGACCAAGGCCGGCAAGGTAACGGTGAAGAAGAACTGCACGGGCTCGTTTAAAGTAGCCGCCAACGTGGTGGCGACATCCAATTACAAGGGCGCGACCAAGACCTACCTGGTGAAGATGAAGCCCGGCAAGATGGCCAAACCCAAGCTGAAGAACGAGAGGACGCGGAAGGTGAAGGTCTCCTGGAAGAAGATGACCGGCGCGGACAAGTATCAGATCCGCTACCGCGTGAAGGGCGCCGCCAAATGGAAGACCAGGAAGGTGGCGGCCAAATCGGCCAACGTAATGCTGAAGAAGCTGAAGCAGGGCAAGACCTACCAGGTAGAGGTACGCGCCTACGACAAGCAGACCAAAGCCTGGGGGGCCTGGAGCAAGGCCTGCAAGGTGACCGTGAAAAAATAGAGGGCGCTAGAGTCGCCTGAAGCCTTGAACCACGGTGCAGTAGGCAGCCGTCTCCCCGTCGTCGTAGATGCAGGTGGAGCGCAGCTTGTACAGTCCTCCGTTCACCTGCGTGTCTATTTCACCGGTGTGACCCAACTTACGACAGGCCTCTATTGCACGATGCAGCTCGCCGCCTTCTTCGCGGATGTGCTTGGTGGACTCCTCCGCCGACACGGAGCGCTCCGCCAGCATGTTCTTGTAGGCCTCGTTCATGAACAGGTAGTCGAAGTGCATGTTGGGCCGTTGCCGGACGATGATCAGCGGCAGCTCGCTCGTGCGCATGTCAACGCCGTCGAGCTCGTCGAGCGGGGCGGCGGAAAGCACGTTCACTCGGCTGACCGCATCGTAGAAGGGCCGCTCTTCGGGCTTCTCCGCCTCCAACTTGTCCACGAACCCCGGCAGCTGGCCGCCGTGGAAGCCGTCGGCGGGCGAGAAGTAATTGCCCTGCATCTTCTCGCAGCCCAGTCCGCGCAAAAACTTGTATTGCTCGGGCGTGGTCACGCCTTCGGCGAGCGTCTTCACGCCGATCTTCTTGCACATGTCCACGATCGACGCCAGAATCGAGCGCGTCTTGCGCTTGGCGTCCTCGGAAAGCCCGTCGTAGCGCATCAGGAAGCTCATGTCGAGTTTCAGCAGATCGAAGTTGTATTCCTGAAGGCAATTGAAGGAGGAGTAGCCGCTGCCGAAGTCGTCGATCCACACCTCGTGCCCGCGCTCGCGCAACGCGTCGATGGACTTGCCCAGCAGGTCGCCCGACCCACCGAGGGCGCTCTCGGTAATCTCGAAACGAATTAAATCGCGCGGAATCCCGTAGCGCCCCACGGCCTCATCGATGATGGACACCATGTCGCACAGCTGGAAGTCCAAGCGGGAAAGATTCACGGAGATAGGCACGATCGGACCCACGTCCCGCTTTTGCTGTTCTTTATAACCGGCGCAAACCTGCTCCACCACGAAGGCGTCCACCTTGTGAATGAGACGTGCGGATTCGAGCACCTTCACGAATTCCTCGGGGGAGATCATGCCGTACTGGGGGTCCTGCCAGCGCACGAGAGCCTCCGCCCCGCACATCTTCCCGGAAATCGACCGCACGATGGGCTGGAAGAACACCCGCACGTTGCCGCTGGCAAGAGCCTTGTCGATGTTGTTGGTCAAGTAATTGCGCCAGCGCAGACGATCCGACATCTCGTCGTCGAAATCGGCCACGCTCTCCTCGGGACGGCTCTTGATGCCGTCGCAGGCCATCTTCGCACGGTCGGCGGCAGAGGCCACGTCCAAGTCCTCGTCCTCGGGACCGATGCGGCAGAGGCCTGTCTTCAGATTGACGGGGGAGCCCTGCGAGAGCGCGTGTACCCGTTCATGCAGGTTCTCCAGACGCTCGCGCAGGTCGGAAATGGTGAAGGCCTCGGCGGCGCCGGCGGCGCCCTCGCCAGCCCCATCGGTCCCACTCGCATTGGTCCCGACCGCGGAAAGCGCTATAACGAATCGATCGTCTCCCAGGCGTGCGCAAACGGCCTCGGGGAACATAGTGACAAGCGCCTCGCCTAGTTGCACGAGCAGCCGGTCGCCCTGGGCGTATCCCTCCGTGCGGTTGTACAGCTTGAAATCCGCGATATCCAAGTAGGCCACGTACGCTTCTTCACCGCGCACCTGCGCCCCGCCGATGACGCGGGCGGCATCGCGATGGAACGCGGCGCGGTTGCGCATGCCCGTAAGCGAGTCCACGTCGTGCGAGCCGCTCTTCCGGTGCGCCGCTCTGCTCTGCTCGGCATCGAAGGCCGCGCCGATGACGCGGTTCTTGCCCTGCAGCTTCGACTGATAAAGATCGTCGTCGGCCTGCTCGACCATCTCGCGCAGCATCTCTTCGCTCTCGACCAGCGCATAGCGATACCCCACGCTGACGGAGACGGAAAGTCCGCAGAAGGAGGAGGCGCTGGTGCGGTTGGCCCAATCCACCGAACGTTGCAGCTCGTTCAGCCCCTCGAGGAAGCGCTCCTCGTCGCCTTGGAACAGCACCAGGAATTCGTCGCCGCCATAACGGTAGAGAGATTTCTCGGGGAAGACCGTCTTCAACATGCGGGACATATCGCGCAGCACGGCATCCCCGCGCGTGTGACCGTAGTTGTCGTTGTAGACCTTGAAGTCGTCCATGTCTATCATGGCCGCGACGATTTCCTTACCCACCAGAGAAGAGAAATCCAGCCGCAGGGCCCGACGGTTACGCATGCCCGTGAGCTCGTCCAGGATGGCGAACCTGCGCAGATCGCGCTCGCGGACAGCAGCGGCGAAAGTCTGCTGGAAATGGGTGACGCTGATGGCGACCACGCCCACCCAGACAAGGGCGAGTCCGCCCATGGTCTGGGGATTCAGGGGGGAAATGGAATTCGCCGCAACGGCGAACACCACCGTGGCGACGGTGGTCGCGAGGATGGAGCCGATGGGCGGCGCGGCGAACAAGCAGGTGCAGACCGTGAGGATGACCAAAAACATGACGAGCTGCCCGCCCGAGGCATAATCCAGCAAGGCCATGACGAGTCCGAGAGCCAAGACGATGAAGATATAGATGGTGAGCACGGTGCCGTAATAGTGCCTTATTCTGCCCGGTCGACGCAGTTCGTGCACGGTGATGGCCAACATGGCGCCGTTGGCGCACGCCATTTCCAGGGACATGATGAAACGCTGGACATAGGCAATGCCGCCGTCGATGGAGATAAAGCTCCAAATGGTGATGAAGGCCCAGACGACGGCCATAACCAAGCTGAGGTACTTCGCGACCGCAGCATTGGAGTTGAGAAAATACCCTTGCTCGTATTCGCCCCGACCTATCAGGCCGAGGAACCTCTTGAACTCGTGTTGCATCAGGCGCGTGTCCTCTGGGGTGTGTCCTCTGGCGCCATAACGGCGCCCCTCTGTTCGGTTTCCGACTATCTTACACCTCACCAGCGGCTATAATGGCCGGGTTACAATCTTTCGCAAAGTCTCTGAGGAAAAGAACACCGTGACAGCACGTTTGCTCGGCATCGCATCCAAAGGCGCCCTCCTCGGCGCCTGTCTCGCGCTTTCTCTCGCGCTGGCCGCCTGCGCCGGCGACGACGGAGATGGCGGCAACGGCAGCGAGAGCATCACCACCGGCGAGCCCTTCGTCGCAGCCGCCAGCGTGCACGTGCCGCAAATGCAGGGAAGCGCCACCGAAACGGGCACCATCGACCTCTCCGGCATTTCCCGGGGATACGTCTGCGTGGCCGCTCAAAACTCCGATGCCCGTCTGAAGTTCCAGGTGGCGAAAGACGAGATGAGCTACAACTACGACCTGCCCGGCGATGGGACTCCCCTGGTCGTGCCCCTGAGCATGGGAGAGGGCACCTACCGCTTCCGCGTGATGCAGAACACCTCCGGCAACAACTACGTGGAGCTCTCCGCGCAGTCCTGCGATGTGGTGCTCGAAAGCGAGTTCGCCCCCTTCCTCATTCCCAACGTCTACTGCGACTTCACCGAGAACAGCCAGTGCGTGGCCCAAGCCCGCAAGCTTACCGCCAGCGCGCAGAACCAAGGTGACGCCGTGGCCGCCATCTGCGATTACGTCGTCAAGAACATCGCCTACGAAACCGAGAAGGCAAGCCAGCTCAAAGACGCCAGCGGCTATGTCCCCAACCCCGACGAGACGCTGGCCAGCGGCACGGGCATCTGCTTCGACTACGCCTCGCTAGGCGCGGCGATGCTGCGCAGCGTGGGCATCCCCTGCAAGATCATCACGGGCTATGTCAGCCCGGAGGACATCTACCATGCCTGGATTATGGTCTACATCGACGGCACATGGAAGACCGGCGAATTCTCGGTCGATCGCGACACCTGGTCGCGCGTGGACCTCACCTTCGCCGCTAGCAGCAAGGAAGAGGGGCTGGTCGGGGATGGGAAAACCTATACGGACAGGTATGTATATTAGTTGACTCTGCAGACCAGCTATTACAATGGATTCTCAAAGCTATGCGAGGAGTGACCATGGCCAGAAAATTGCTGGAGAGCAGCGCCGTTTCCGCCTTCTGCGGAAGCCTCGCCACCATGATAGCCGCCGGCATCCAAACCGACGAGGCCGTGCTCATGTTGGCGGAGAACCGCGAGAAATCGCGTTTCCGCCAGGTCTGCCAGACCATCTACGAGCGCCTTATCGCAGGCGACAAGCTCGCCGAGGCCATGGAGGCCTCCAAAGCCTTCACCCGCTACGCAGTGGGCATGGTGGCCACCGGCGAGAGATCGGGGCACTTGGAGCAGGTGCTGCGAACCCTCGACCTCTACTACGATGAAGAGGACCGGATGTTCTCCAAGCTGCAAAGCAGCATCGGCTACCCGGCCGCCCTGCTGGTCATCATGAGCATCATCCTGGCCTTCACCGTGGCGCTCATCCTGCCGGTGTTCGTGGGCGTCTACGACAACATGGCCGGCTCTCTGGTCTCGGGGTCCTACAGCGTGGTGGGCGCCTCGATCGTCATCGGATACGTGGCCTTCGGCCTCACCATCGTCTTCACCGTTATTGCGCTGGTGCTGGCCTTGGAATGCCGCACCGAAAGGGGCCGGCAGCGTGTGCTGGGCCTGTTCGGACACCTGCCCTCTACGCGCAAGGCGATCTACCAGCTGGCCCTGGCCCGCTTCTGCGCCGCGCTGGCCACCTATATGTCCTCGGGCATCACCAACGAGGAGGCCATGACGCGAGCCATCGATACGGTCGATCACGCGCGACTGCGCCGTCGCCTAGTCGCCGCGCACGACAGCATGGTGGATTTGAACAACCCGCGCAGCCTCCCGCAGGCATTCGCCGAGCAATCGGTGTTCGAGCCGCTTTACACCCGCATGCTGGCCGTGGATTCGCGTTCGGGCAGCGCCGATGTGGCGCTCTCGCGTCTTTCCCAAACCTTCTTCGAAGACGCCATCGCCCAGATCGACCGCGCCATCGATCAGGTGGAACCCCTGTTGGCGGCCTTGCTCACGCTGGCCGTGGGCGCCACCCTCGTGGCGGTCATGCTCCCGCTCATAGGCATCATGGGGTCTATCGGATAACATGCGCATGTACCACGAGCGGACATATGCGCAAATTCGCAGAAGGCGCCTGCGGCTTCTGGCTACCGCCCTGGTGGGCGCCCTACTGGCACTCGGCTGCTTCTGGGGGAGTCAGACGCTGCAGGAAAGCGCACGCGAGCAGGGCGCCGCGAGCCTGCGCGATTCCATCGTGGAGGCGGCCAAGCAATGCTGCGCCGTCGAAGGCTCCTATCCCTCATCGCTCTCCCACCTGGAAGATCGTTACGGGCTTAGCATCAACCACGCGGATTACGTGATCACGTACGAGTGGTTCGCCGACAACGTGGCCCCCAGCGTGGTGGTGGTGCCGCGATGAGGAAACACGCATCCCGCAGGATCTTCACCACCATGCTCCTGGCCGTGTTCTTCGTAGTGCTCATGGCCGCCCTGGCCTTGAGCGTGCAGGTGTACCGCTCCGTGGCCAACATCCAGTCGGGCACCAACGATCAGCGCACGGGCTCGGGGCTTCTAGCCAACACCATCCGCGCCAACGATGCCACCGACGCCATCGCCGTGGGATCCGGCCCCGAAGGCGCGTCCCTGGTGCTGCTGGAGGACGGCGCCGCCGGCACCTACGAGACGCGCATCTACCTCTACGAGGGGGCCGTGGTACAGGAATACGCCCTGCAGGGCAGCGCCTACGACCCCGCTTTGGCGACCAAGCTCATCGAGACGAACACCTTCAGCTTCCTCTACAAGAACAAGCTGCTGACCATAACCACGGACACCGGCTCGACCAGCATCGCGCTGCGCAGCGACTACAAGGGGTCCCGATGAGTGCCGGACCTCTTTTCGAGCTTTCCCCCGAAACGCGAGAGCAGACCCGCGATCGCCCCCGCTGGCACAGCATGGCCTTTTTGGTGGAGTCCATGATCCTGCTGGTGTTCCTGGCCGCTTCGCTGGCCGTCTTCATCCAGCTCTTCTCGAAATCCGCGGCATGGGCGACCAGCGCCGAGAAACTCTCCAGCGCCATAGCCGCAGCCGGCAACGGGGCGGAACGCTTCGCTGCCAACCCCGAAAACACCGAAGAGAGCGCCTACGACGGCGACCTGCGAGTCGTAACCTCCGTTGAGGCCGAGAAGCAGACCGGTGGCACGCTCTACCATGCCACCGTCGAGGTCTACGACGACTCCACGCTGCTCTATACCATACAGACCGCACGCTATGTAAGCGAGGTGGATTAGATGCCCCGCCCCGAATCGCGCGACGAGCGCATCCGCATCGGACCGCTCTCGCTCATCACGCTCATCACCATCTTAAGCCTGGCGGTGCTTTCGGTCCTTGCCGTTACCACGGCGAACGCGGCCAGCGTCATGACGCAGCGGCAGGAAACGAGCACGGCCGAGCTCTACCACAACGAAGTAGCCGCACAGACCTTCATGGCCTCGCTGGACAACAACCTGGCCACCGTGCGCTCCGGCTCTTCTTCGCAGTCGGCCGCCTCGATGGCACAAAGCGTCCTGCAGCAGGCATGCGCGGACGGCATGGGCGCCACGCAAGGCGTAACGGCCACCGCCACGATGGAGGGAAACACCCTGACCGCGCAGTTCTCGGGCGCGGCCGGGCGCACGCTTGGCGTGAAAGCGACGATAGAAGAAGACGGCACCTATACGGTGGTCGAGTGGAAGATGACCGGAATCCAAAACGAGGAACCCACAGACACCCTCTGGACGGGTGCCTAGGAAGGCAAGGAGCACTATGAAAATCGAAGACCTCTTGAAGCAGATGATAGATGTGAAGGCGTCCGACGTCTTCATCATCGCAGGCCTGCCCCTGTCCTTCCAGGTGAGCGGCCGACAGGTGCGTGCGGACACCGAGCCGTTCTCGCCTTCGGACACCAAGGCGGTCGTGGAGTCCATCTATCAGGTGGCCGACCGCGACATCTCCCACTTCCAAGAACTCTACAACCACGACGAGGACTTCTCCTTCTCCATCGGGGGCATCGGGCGCTTCCGCGCGAACGTCTTCCGCCAGCGCGGCAGCTACGGGGCCGTCATCCGCGTGATCCCCTTCGGTCTGCCCAACGCGGAGGATTTCCACATCCCCGAAGAAGTGCTGCGCCTCTCGCGCCTGCAGAAGGGCCTGGTGCTGGTCACTGGCCCGGCAGGCTCGGGCAAGAGCACCACGCTCACCTGCATCATCGACCGGCTGAACCACGAAAGGCAGGGGCACATCGTCACGATGGAGGACCCCATCGAGTACGTGCACAGGCATGGGACCTGCATCGTCACGCAGCGCGAGGTGCCCACCGACATAGCCACCTACGCCGAGGCGCTGCGTAGCGCCATGCGCGAGGCCCCCAACGTCATCCTGCTCGGCGAGATGCGTGACTACGAGACCATCGGCACGGCCATGACCGCCGCCGAGATGGCCCAGCTGCTCTTCAGCACGCTGCACACCAGCAGCGCGAGCGCCACTGTCGACCGCATCATCGACGCCTTCCCCGCTGCCCAGCAGCGCCAAATCCGCATCCAGCTCTCGCAGGTGCTGCAGGCCGTCGTCAGCCAGCAGCTAATCCCCTGCAAGGACGGCACCGTCCTGCCCGCGTTCGAGATAATGACCACCAACACCGCCATCCGCAACCTCATCCGCGAGGAGAAGGCCTACCAGATCGACTCGGTGATAGCCAGCTCCGGCCGCGTGGGCATGCGCACTATGGACCAGAGCCTGTATTCCCTGGTGAAGGAAGGCAAGGTGGAGAAGGAGACGGCGCTGCGCTACAGCATCCACCAGGAGGCGCTAGAGCGCCGCTTCGAAACCGAAGGGCTTTAGCAGGGCAGGCCGTGGCCATCGGCGCCAGCGGCGGGCGCGGCCTGGTTCCGGCTCAAGTAGCCGACCGAAAGCGGGGCCGCAGCGGGGTTGCGACCCCGCCGCGGCCCCGCTTTTCGGTCGGCCGATAGGCGATTTTCGCTCGAATCGGCTGTTAGTCGACAGCAACCATGACGTCGGTAGCCTTGATGATGGCCACGGCGGTGCCGCCTTCCTTCAGGCCCAGCGACTCGATGGACTCGTTGGTGATGGAACCGGAAATCTGGGCCCCGTCGGCATCCTCGATGGTCACATGGCCGTTCACGGCGCCTTCCTTCACGGATACGATCTTGCCCTCTATCTGGTTGCGAGCGCTGATGCCCTCGATCTTGCTCGTGGCGAACATCACATTGGTGGCCTTAACCACGGCGTAGCACTCCTTGCCCTCTTCAAGCCCCAGGGCCTTCACCGATTCCATGGTGATATCGGCTTTGATGGGGTTGTGGTTGCCGCGGCAGATGACGACCACGGCGTTCACCGCGCCCTCGCGGATTTCCTTCACGGTGCCTTTGATCTGGTTGCGTGCGCTGATTTTCATGACGGATTCCTTTCTGTGTGACACGGGCCGCTTTGCTTCTTTGTCCGGCTCGCTTTCGTTCCGACGTAAAGCAGTATGCCCTCCGCTTGCCCGTGTGAAGCTCGTTTTGGCGGTAGCCCACAACTTTCGTCATGTTTCGTTGCGTTTAGTCATGTTTCGTCCCGCGCATAGGGGAAGACAGCCTGCGTAAACAAGCGAACGAACGTGAGCGAGCGTGCGCGGGCGGGCCTACGACTCGTAGGCGATCGATCCCAATTTCGAGAGGTCGCACGGGGTAAGAACGCCAAGCGTTTCGCGGAAGCCCTCGCTGGCCAGAAGCGATTTCAGCTGCCGAATACGCGGCCGCGACGCGGGAGTCTTGACCGCCACGAGGTCGACCCATTCCTTCTGCAGGGGCACGAATTCCACGCCCTTCACCCCGTTCGCTTCGCGGCTTGTCCCGATTGCCGCGTCGGCCGCCCCAGATGCTACGCGCTTGATCGCCGTGCTTGCCGTCGGGGCGCAACGGTCGTAGCCTTCCAGGCTCTCGCTCCACGCATCCATCGCGCGGAGCTTTTCGTCTAACAGCACTCGCGCACCGCTCCCCTTTTGCCGGTTCGAGATGCGCACCCCTTCACGCAGGAGAGAGCCCCATGTGGCAAGATGCCTCGGATTGCCTTCCCGCACGATGAGCCCTTGCTCCCGACCGTAGAGGCGGAAAACGACAACGGAAACACCGGGCACGAGATTGCAGACGTAGGGCACATTGCAGCTATTCGACCGCTGATCGTACAGGTGAACGACAGCCGCATCGGCATCGCCGGCATAAAGGTTGACGAGCGACGCATAGCTGTTGCGCATCAATCGCGTGGCAGGCGTCCCGGCCGCGTTCAGGGCACTGGCTACCATATCGGCCGCCACGTCGCCGCCGGCGATGACGAAGGGCGTGACCGGGAGTTCGCCCAAGGAGGCCGCGCAGGCCAAGTCGTCGGCTGCAGCGGGCGTTTCGACTTCGGTCTCCACTCCTACCCGATGCGTCGAGGCAATGTAGGCTTCAATATCCTCCAGTGCGAACCGCAGCTTGCGCCCCGCATGGTAGGAGGCCAGCTGTCCCGATTTGGCCAACTGGTACACGGTGTTCTTGCCCACGTGCAAATAGCGGGCAACGTCTTCCGCATTCATCAAATCGCCTGGCAGCATACGAGCCCCGGTTCCTTCGGTCGAGCTTGTTAATCCTCATTCTAGTCTATCGGCCCTGGCGTGGGTAACCCGGTTACTCACGCCAGGACGCACGCGTCGGCACATGCGTCGGTAAATACAGCAAGGCGCCCGGCGGATTTCCGCCGGGCGCCCCTTCGCCGTCTAGAAGCTGGCTAGCTGCTTACTTGCTGATCTTGACGGTGCCGGTGGCGTTCTTTTTGATGGTCACCTTACCGTTCTTGTCCCCCGTGGCGATCTTGGTGTTCGAGCTGACATACGTAACGGTGCCGCTCGTGGCCGCGCCCGCGCGAGTGAAGGTCTGCGTCTTCGAGATGTTGCCGATCTTGGACACCGCGGTCGTCGCAACCGTGATGACGTTGCTGGCCTTCTCGATAGTGAAAGACACCGTCTGCGTGCCGATATAGGCGCCCTTGCCCGTTATGGTCGCAAACGCGGTGCCGGCATCGGTATTGTCGACGTACTCGACCGTGTAGTCGGTGTCCTTAGCAAGGTCCGTAAAAGTGCCATCCACCGTTTCGCTAACCGTAAGATCAGGCACTATCGCGCTGCCCGTGTAGGTGCCGCCACTGGCGGTGATATTCGCGTCCTCGATGGAAGCCGCGATGATGGCGAAGGGGGTGCGGACAAAATCCTGGACTTCCTCTTTTTCCCATGCAGTCTACTTTCCTCGTGCTGCGCAGGACCCTTTCCGCCTGGTAAAAGGGCATGAAGACCCAGCGCAGATGCCTATGTGGCAGCTTAGCAAAAAAAGGTAAGGCCGAGGACTAATTGGAAACCGGAGGCACCTTTTTCGTAGAAGGTCGGCTTACCGCGATTTGCGCTTTGCGTCAGCCTTGCGGACCCCATTGCGCGGTTGCTATTGCATGCGGTCCCAAGTCCATGCACCAGCTGCGATTCCCTTCCGTCAGGACGACGGGATACTCGCGATCGACACGGTTCAGCATCACGCATACGCACGATCTGTCGGGGTTGACGGCGGCTAGCGTTTCTATGTCGGCAGTGTAGCTGCTGCACGCGCACACGCGGGCTCCGGGGCGCAGCAAACGGGACACCTGCACCAGGTACGCAAACGCCAGGGACTCGCGCAGCCGGCCGTCGCGTCGATCGAACATCAGGGGCGCATCGCAGAAGTTGCGAATGTAGGTCGGCCCGCCTTCCTCGTTCAGCAGCAAATTCCAATCCAGGCAGCCGTTCGCGCCGGCCGCCATATCGCCGACCCACTCGTGCGCGTACTTTTCCGCGTGCAGCACTTCCCGCTCGGGGTCGAAGTCGCTGTACTCCATGCAGCCTTCGCTCAGCAGCAACTCCGCGTCTGGGTAGCAGCGACGCACCTCGCGGACCGCGTCGAAATGGTCGCCCGAATAGATATGGAAGGCCAGCCCGTCGATGGCATTTCTCCCCGCCTCGTCCGCGAAGAGCGCATCCGCCCGGTCGAGCAGGCGCTCCTTGTTGTGGTCCCAGCCCAGAATGCCCACGTCGGCAAACCCGGCCGCGTCGAGCGCACGACGCAAATACCCGACGGCGAAGTTCCGCTCCTCTTGCGCGGAGAAGCGGCAAGACTCCCAATCCTGCGAGGCGTGAGGCTCGTTCTGCACGGTCACGCGCCTGATGCGGATGCCTTCGTCGCGATACGCCAGCAGGTAGAGCGCGACGACGATGGCCCAGTTCTCGTAGTGCTTTTGAAGCAGCGAGCCGCCGGCGTTGCGGATGCGGTTGCTCTTCATGAAGGCCGGCGGACTCCAGGGCGAGGCGAGGAATTCGACTTCGGGTTTTATCTGTTGAATGCGCTTGAGCAGCGGAATTATCGCCTGACGGTCGTGGGAGATGCTGAAGGTAGCGAATTCGGTGTCGCGCCGATCGGAGAGGTAGTCGTAGGGAGCTTCGGAGAAATCGCAGCTCTGAATGGGAATGCGCACCAGGCTGTAGTCCGCTCCTTCCGACGTGAAGCACAGCCGCAGGAAGCGCTCTTGCGCGGCTCCGTCCATTTGGGCGAAGGTGAGGGCGACGGCCTCGGTCACGGCCCCGCCGAAACCGACAACCGCCTGCCGTATATGCTGCGGATGCACCCGCACGAGCTGCATCTCCTCGTCGCCGAGGCGGCCTTCATCCACCTGCAGGTCGGCCAGCCTGCGCTCTGCATCGCTAACGAAAACGCGCATATTGCCTCACCTGCGCGTTCCCGTTATGCGGAAGGTGCCCACATTCGTGCGACAGCGGCCCTTCAGGAGACCATCAGGCGTTATCTCGCCCTCGATATCGCAAGAAAGCGAACCCGTGGGGACATCGAGCTGGCCGGAGAAGCGGAAGCGTTTCCCGGTCGCAGTGCCGACCGTGCTCTCGGTCCGCCCCTCATGCTCGACTTGCACCCGCAGCTCCTCGCCTTCGGTCGTCAACTGCGCTACCGCCTTCTGAGCACCCAGGAGCGGGATGCGAATCCGCACATCGTATGTTCCGTCGACCATGCCGGTTCCTCTCTTTTCGCAGATCCATCCCCGTCGACATTGTACGCCCCTCCGGCCGTAACCCGGCGGCACGGGCGGGGGGCGGGGGCGGCTGGCTGCCCGCCGCCCGGCCAGCCGAGCGTCAGTGCTTGTAGGGAAAGCGCACCTGCACTTTCACGCGTGCGCCCTCCCTAAGGTGCGGGAGCTGGTCGGGCGGCTCGCACACATAGCCGTCCGCGTTGTCGATGCCTTCTAGGTTCAGACCCGTCTTCCCTCGAGCCGGACGCGCCACGAGCCCGTCGGGGCCGGGCTCCAACACGACAGGGCGCGTTACGCGGAATGCGGGCTCGGGGTCCCAAGGGTGGGGGTGCATATTGCCGTAGGGACAATTCTCGCGACGCGGACACATTCTGCAGCCAAAGGCCAGCCCTGCGCGTACGTAGCACACGTTCATCACCATCTTCGGGTGCGGCTCCCCCTGCCAGCCGTTCCAGGCCCATTCCCCTTCGCCTGCAGGCACCCACAGCGGGTCATCTTCGTCATGCGGCACCAAGTCCTCCGCCAGTGTGGCCACCACGGTGCGCACTGGCTCCGACTTGCCCAGCAGATACAGATCCACCAGCGGCTTCAGGTACCAATCCGCCGTTATCTCGCAGCCCATCGGCGGCCCGGAAATGCCCACGACCGGAGTGCCGTTAACGCTCGAGACGCTCGAATGACGCCCGGGGCCATGATTGGTCTCGTGACAGTACACCGTGCCTATCTCCTCGAGGATCTCCATGGTGAAGTCCTTCGATCCCTTCGATGACCCTGCGTTGATGGCCACCACGTCGGCTTCGTCGCAAGCACGCAAGACGGCTCCGCGAATCCGATTCCAATCGTCGGGCAGACAGGGGTAGATTACCGGCTCGGCGCCCCACAGGCGCAGCTTGCCCTCGAGTAGGATGCCGTTGGTTTCGAACGTCTTGCCGATTTGCGGCGATTGGCCGATTTCGACCAGTTCGTCGCCCGTGGGGATGAAGACCACGCGAGGCTTGCGCACGACCTCCACCTGGGCGTAGCCGCAGGTTCCCAGCAGCGCCACCTTCGCGGGCGTCAGCCTGGTGCGGGCCGGCAGCACCTTCTCGCCCTCGTGGATGCTGGCGCCGCGGGGCGTGCACGACTGGCCTTCCCGCTCGGGGGCGGTTTGGATTCTCGGATGCTCTTCATCGTCGAATTCCACCTGCTCGATGGCTATTTCGGTGTCGAAGCCCTCGGGCATGGCCGTGCCGGTGTTGGCCCAATCGAATTCGCGGCCGCATTCCCAATCGCTCGTGTCGGGCATGCCTTCGGCGAAGTCCGCGAAACGCACTGCGATGCCGTCCATCTGCGCGGTAAGAGCATTGGGAATGTCCTGCTTGGACGTACAGGTGCGGGCGGTCACGCGACCAAGCGCGTCGTGGAGGTCCACGGTCTCGGCCTTGGGGTGAAAGTCGGCGATTTCCAGCAGCTTCGCCACAGCTTCTTCGCGCTTGAGCTCGATGTGTTCCGAATGATCGCGCATGGCTGGTCTCCTTCTCTTATTCCATTTGGTCGGGCGGGCGACTGCGCAGGTCGCGGGTCAGCCGCCTTCCGACGGCGCGTCCTCGGCACCGTCACCGACAACGCGCCTCGATTCCGGATAGTAGCAATTCAGCCCCCGCACGCATACCTGCTCGGCGTAGGGATGCGGCCGCATGCGCCGCAGATATTCCTCGCGCGTCGAGCAGTTGCGCGCTATCGCCAGTTCGTCGGTAATCAGCTGCGTGTCCTCGGCAATCGCATCGCTCATGTCCCCTCGGCCGACCACCTTATAAGCGCTTATGCCCATCTGCTCGAAGTCCCACAGGGCGCACAGTCCACATGCGTGCGTGTGAAAGCTACGACACCACACGTCGGAGTTCTCGCGCAGGGCCCCCACATCCTGCGAGCTGCGTAGCTTGCGAGCCCCGACGCGAATCTCACCGCAGAGCGCACCCCTCCCCATGCCGTGCATACCCAGACAATGCGAGTCGCTGAAGACGCACCCGTTCCGCATGCAGAAGACCTCGTACTCCATGGGGGCTGCTCCCTCGGGAGCGGTTTGCGCGAGGCCGTCGACGATCGCACGGATGTCCGCCAGGGAAAGATCGCGCGGCAAGATAATGCGATCCGCGCCGCAGTCCCGATAGAAGGCGGCAATTTGGTGGTTGTAGACGGCGCACATGGTAGAAGCCACCACCTGCAGGCCGCATTCCTTCGCCGCATCCATGAACTCCGGTCCGGAGAGGATGACGCCCGCCGCGCCCGTGCTGGCCAGCAAAGAGAAATATCGCACCACGCACCCGGACTTGTCTGCCCCGTAGGCCGCGGTGTTGAAGGTAACGTAGAGCCTCCTGCCGCGTGCCGCCACGGCGCCCGCCGCCCACATGACGTTCTCGAGCGTGTAGGCGTTGGCCTCCGTCCCGAAACCCGACATGCGGTTCAGGTCCGCGTAGGGGCCGAACGCGGCATTCCACGACGGGTCGTAAAAGCCCATGTAGAGCTCTTCCGCACCCGCCGCTATATAGCGGTCGATCTGCGTTAAGTCGTTCAGCGGTACCAGCGGTGCGCCCATCAGCCCAGCACCTCCAAGAGCGGAGCGTTAACACGGCGAAGAGAGGGCACGCCCACGACCTGCGTCCGCCAATCGGGGTCGAACCACATCGTGCGACCGAGCTTGCAATACTCCACTCCGCTCGCGCCCGTATAGCGGATGGCATTGCGCAGGCATTGCCGCTTGCAGGGGGCGTTCGGACGGAATTTCTCTTCCTCGAGCAGCCCGATGGAGGCGAACTCGCAGATTTGGCCCGTGGACTGATAACACAGGGGACCGTACAGCGCCGGCTCGATGCCCGCAGGCAGCGACGACAAATCCAATAGCGCGTGTGTGGGATCCAGTTCCAATCCTGCAATCGGCTGCGTCTGCAACAGCCGGTCGAGGTGCGTTCCTCCCCAGGCGTCCGCCTGGAGCAGCTGAGGCCGATAGGAGATATGCGGATAATCGGGGTCGCGGGGGTCGCGCGTGTCCTTCCCGATCAGGCGCCCCAGATTAAGGTGAAGCTTTCCGCCGCTCTCCTGCGCGATGCTCCCCCATTTCATGAACGCGCCGTAGTCGTTCACCGTTACCTCGTCGATGGTGCCTTCCGCTTGCTCGACGAGCTCTGCGGCACGCTCTTCGACTTGCCGCAGAAGCCCCTGAGGAACTATGGGCAGCACCAAGGTGAGGGCCATGCCGCCTTCTCGGCAACGGTCCGCCAGACGACGCACCCGCTCCGCGGTGGCAAGCAGGAAAGCCTGGGGGCAGAACGACGACCCGATATAGACGCGTTTGCAGCTCGGGGGCGCGTAACGCTCCAGCAGGCGGTCCGCCCAGGCGAGGGGAAGCTCGCACAGGCTAAGGCATTCCGTTGCTGTTCTAGGCTCTATCATAGGCGCAGAAAGAAGGCGCCCCCGCTCGCGACGGGAGCGCCTGACCTTTCGGGCGGGACGCTAGGCGCCGTAGTTGCCCGGCGTATAGCCCTCGGGCTTGGGTCCGCCGTGCGGGCCGCCGTGGCCGTAGCCGTGCGCGTAGCCCTCGGGCTTGGGCCCGGGATGGCCTCCGTGCGGGCCCTTGCCGTAACCTTCCGGCTTACCGCCATGCGCACCGTGACCGCAGCCGTGGGGGTGCGGGCCGCCGTGCGGGCCGCCGTGGCCGTAGCCGTGCGGCTTGGGGCCGCCCATCGGGGGCATTCCCATCGAAGGCATTCCCATCATGGGCACGGGCATCATCATTATCACCGGCATGTACATCATCGGCATACCGCCCATCGGGGGCATCGGGGGGCAACCCTGCGGGCCGCCGTGCGGGGCACCGTAACCGTGAGGGCCGGGGTGCGGGGCACCGTAGCCGTGCGGGCCGGGGTGCGGGGCGCCGTGGGGGCCCGGGTGGCCGTAGCCGTGCGGGCCGGGGTGCGGATGCCCATAGCCGTGAGGGCCGCCGTGCCCATAACCGTGGGAGCCCGGGTGGCCGTAGCCGTGCGGGCCGCCATAGCCTTCTTCCGCCGCGGAACCTTCAGCTTCCTCTTCTTCGGGCGCTTCCACTTCTTCCTCGGCGGGAAGCTCCAGTTCCTCTTTCTCCACTTCGTTTTCTTCGGCCATACCGTACTCCTATCTCATGGTCGAACGGGATTATCCGCAGGACGGGATAACTGCCCCATGATACCAAGACACGGCCTCGTTTGTAAGCCGTGCCCCGCGAATGCGAGTTCGCGCTACCCGTACTACTCCGGGCGCAGATCCTCCACTATGCTCAGGAAGGCCCCCGCCACCTTGGGGTCGAAGTGCGTGCCCGTCTCCTCGCGGATTATATCCACGGCCTTGTCGAACGGGAACGGGTCTTTGTAGCTGCGGCGCGAGACGAGCGCGTCGAACACATCGGCCACGGCCATCACGCGGGCGGACAAGGGAATCTCCTCGCCGGCGATGCCCCGCGGGTAGCCCGAGCCATCCCACCATTCATGGTGACAATAGGCCATGTCGATCGAATCGCTCAGATAGCCTATGTCGGAGGTGCTCACCAACGTCTCCGACAAGATGTTGCGCCCCTCCGTCGTGTGGGTCTTCATTATCTCGAATTCCTCGTCGGTCAAACGCCCGGGCTTGTTCAGCAGCGTGTCGGAAATCTTTATCTTGCCCACGTCGTGCAGCGGCGCCGAGCGCACCATGTTGTGGGCGATCTCGGGCGTCAGCTCGTCGGGGTAGACGCCCTCCTTCAGCATCTCCCGAGTTATGAGGTCCACGTACTCCGAGGTCTTCTTGATGTGGTCCCCGGTGCACTTGTCGCGCGCCTCCACCATGCTGGCGAAGTCCATGATGATGGCCTCCTGCATGCGGGTTATGGTCTCCGCATCGGAGCGGATCTTGCCAATCTGCTCGGTCGAATCCGAGGCCAGCTTGGAGAGCGCGTGGTAGAGCTTCTCTATCTCGTCCTGCGAATCGATATTGAGTCCGTGGATGTGACGCAGGCTGCGTTCCTGTTCGTCCTCGCTGCCGAAGGCGAAATCCGACGCCGCCTTCTCCATGGCATTGATGGGGCGCACCAGATGCCGATCGGCATGATAAATCGAGACCGCTAGGACGACGATGGAGGCGCCCAGCAGGATGTAGAGGAGCCTCACTATGAAGGCCCGCTCCTCGAGCTGCAGGTCCTCCATGGAAATGTCCGCGCACACATACGCCTGCACCTTGCCCGTATCGTCGGCGATGGGCTTGTAGGCCGTCAGCAGCCAACCGTAGGTGTCGTCGGTTATGATGGGGTCGATTTCTTCACCCGCCAAGAGCGCGGGCACCATTTCCTTGAAGGATTCGTCGAAGGGAAAGACATCACCGGGCGCATAGCCTTCGACCTCCAGGTTGCCCTCCTCGTCGTAAGAGTCGAGGTCGAAAACCAC
Organism: uncultured Denitrobacterium sp.; assembly: GCA_905236045.1. Classification (GTDB taxonomy): domain Bacteria; phylum Actinomycetota; class Coriobacteriia; order Coriobacteriales; family Eggerthellaceae; genus Curtanaerobium. The sequence goes on along the minus strand of CAJOOG010000004.1, from coordinate 19,254 downwards.
ATGGACGCCGTCTTCCTCGAAGCGATACACATAAACGTATTCGAGATCCGTGAAGGAATCCCGCACGTCTTCGAGCTGCTGTTTCACCTTCGTATACCCGAGCGCCTGCTCGCCTTCCGCCAGGTAAGCCTCCACCTCGTTGGCATCGACGATGGTCGCCTCCAGATTGGTCGCGCTCTGCGCTATGTCGGTATAGGAATCGACATTGGTCCCCTGGAATTGATAGAAGCACACCACCAGGACGACGACGAAGAGCACCGCCTCCGACCCGAGCAGCATGAACACCACCTTGCGCAGCAGCGATTGGTTCAAAAGGCTGCGATACGCCGTGGTGCTGCCGTTTTCCTCCAGAGCGAAGAGCTCCACATAGCCCCGGATGAAGTCCGCGGGCAGCAGGCGATAGGCCAGCATGGAGAGCACGATGACGATGCCTTTGTCGAAGATGTTCACGGCGAAGTCTGCCAAGAACAGCGCCAGCAAGCGGGGCTGCAAGCCGAGGCCCACGAGCCACATGGCCATGTCGCTGCCGACGCCCGAACCGATGTCGCGTCCGTTCAGGAACCAGGTGAGCACAAAGCTGGTAGAGCCGCCGATGAACCCGATGACGACGATCGTTATAATCGTCTTGGGGACCGTCTTCATGTAGCCGCGGTGAAAGAAGAAGGCCGTGCCCACGGCGATGAGCACGTTGACCGCGCAATAGTAGATGTTATCGATGGCGGCGACGCCCATGAGGATGTTCGTGCCGAACCCCACCAGAACGCCCGGCAGCAGCCCGCCCACCATCGTGGAGAGGACGGTGCCGAAGCAGTCGAGGTAGAGAGGGACGCCCTCCGGCGCGAGGTGGGCCAGAAGCTGCGCGGGCAGGATGTTCAGCACGAGGCCCACGGCGACAAGGAGGATGGCCCGCAGCGGAGCGGGGAGACATTTTCTTGCGATTGATTTTTCCATCCGGCTCCTGCACTGACGAGCAAGCGTTCTCCTTACGCCCCAACTATAACGCATTCGCGATGAAGCGGTGAAAATCTGCCTGCGAGACAGTTCGGGTGGAGAAGCGATTGGTAGCAGCAGGCACGTCTGAGAGCTGGCGGGGGCCGCGGCGCTCGGGTGGCGGGGGCGGGGGACGCTCAGGCCAGCTGGTAGAATGCGACGGCGCTGGCCGCGGCCACGTTCAGACTGTCCACCCCGTGCTTCATGGGGATGCGCACAGTATAGTCGCAGCGAGCTATCGTGCGGGGCGAGAGGCCGTCCCCTTCGGTCCCCATGACCACGGCCAGCTTGGGCTCGGCGTTCAGGTCGGGGTCCTTCAGAGAAACTGCTTCGTCAGAAAGAGCCATCGCCGCCGTCTTGAAGCCGAGCGCATGCAGGCGCTCCATGCCCTCATCCGGCCAATCGCGAACGTTCTGGCCGATACGCGTCCACGGCACTTGGAATACGGCGCCCATGCTCACGCGGGCCGCACGACGGTAGAGCGGGTCGCAGCAGGTGGGTGTGACCAGCACCGCGTCCATCCCCAATGCCGCCGCGCTGCGGAAGATGGCGCCCACGTTGGTGTGGTCGACGATCCCCTCGAGCACGGCCACTCGCCTCGCCTTCTGCAAGAGGTCTTCCACGTTCGGCAGAACGGGGCGACGCATGGCGCAGAGCACGCCCCGCGTCAACTCGAAGCCGGTCAGGGCGGAAAGGGCCTCGCGGTCGCCGGTGTAGACGGGCACCTGCCTTTCCGCGGAATCGCAGGCCTCGACGAGGGGCCTCGCCGCCTCCAGCCACTTGCGTTCCATCAGGAAGGAGAGCGGGCGCATGCCCGCTTCCAGCGCACGCTCGATGACTTTGGGCGATTCCGCGATGAAGAGGCCCTTCTCCGGCTCGAGCCTGTTGCGCAGCTGCGCTTCGGTCAGCCGCGCAAACGGTGCCACTCGCGGGTCGTCGAGCGATGCTATTTCGATGACTTCCATAGGGCTCCCTCCTAGCCGGCGAATGCGGCGGACGTGCCGGGCGTACACGCGACGTTGCGAGCGCACTGCACCCACAACGTGAAAAGGGGAGGACGACACGCAGGCCGTCCTCCCCTCTGCTCGCTTCCGAGACGATATTCTACATCATACCGCCCATGCCGCCGCCCATCTGAGCGGCCGCTGCGGCTGCGGCCGCGGGATCGGGGTCTTTGGGAATCTCGTTGACGGTGCAATCGGTGATGAGGATGAGGGTGGCCACGGAAGCGGCGCTCTGCAGCGCGATGCGGGTCACCTTCACGGGGTCGTTCACGCCCATCTCGATCATATTGCCGTACTCGCCGGTGGCGCTGTTCAGGCCCACACCCGGCTCGGAGTTCTTCACCTTCTCGACGACGACGGAGCCCTCGAAGCCGGCGTTCTTGGCGATTTCGCGCATGGGGGCTACCAGGGCCTTGCGCACGATGTCGACGCCGATTTCCTCGTCTTTGTTCTCGCACGCGACGGCATCCAGTGCGGGCAGCGCATCGACCAGGGCCACGCCGCCGCCGGCGACGATGCCCTCTTCGACGGCCGCGCGGGTGGCCTGCAGGGCATCCTCGATGCGGCTCTTCTTCTCCTTGAGCTCGGACTCGGTAGCAGCACCGACGCGCAAAACCGCGACGCCGCCGGTCAGCTTGGAGAGGCGCTCCTGGAGCTTTTCACGGTCGAAGTCGGAATCGACGCGCTCGATTTCGGCCTTGATCTGCTCCTTGCGCTCGTCGATGGCCGCCTTGTCGCCGGCACCGTCGACGATGAGGGTGTTGTCCTTGTCGACCTTCACGCTCTTGGCGTGGCCGAGCATATCGAAGGAGGCATCGGCGAGCGTCATGCCGAAGTCCTTGTCGATGACCTGGGCGCCGGTGACGATGGCGATGTCCTCGAGGATGCGCTTGCGGCGGTCGCCGAAGCCGGGGGCCTTGATGGCGACGACGTTGAGGGTGCCGCGCAGCTTGTTGAGCAGCAGGGTGGCCAGGGCTTCGCCCTCTACGTCCTCGGCGATGATGAGCAGCGGACGACCGGACTTCATGACGGCCTCGAGCAGCTGGACCATGTCCTGAACGTTGGAGATCTTCTGGTCGGTGAGCAGGATCAGCGGATCGGAGAGGCTGGCTTCCATCTTCTCCATGTCGGTGGCCATGTACGGGCTGATATAGCCGCGTGCCCACTGCATGCCCTCGACATGCTCGAGTTCGAGTCCGAAGGTCTGGGATTCTTCCACCGAGATGGCGCCGTCCTTGCCCACGAGCTCCATGGCCTCGGCGATCTTCTCGCCGATGGCGGGGTCGCCGGCGGAGATGGTGCCCACGTTGGCGATTTGCTCTTTGCCCTCGATGTCGATGCTTTGGCTCTTGATGGACTCGACCACGGCGGCAACGCCCTTGTCCACGCCGCGGCGAATGCCGAGCGCATCGGAGCCGGCGATGACGTTGCGCAGACCCTCGGTGACGATGGCGTCGGCCAGGAGGGTGGCGGTGGTGGTGCCGTCGCCCGCAGCGTCATTGGTTTTGACGGCGGCCTCGCGCACCAGCTGGGCGCCCATGTTCTCCACGGGATTCTCCAGCTCGATTTCCTTGGCGACGGTCACGCCGTCGTTGGTGACCAGCGGAGCGCCATAGCTCTTCTCGAGCGCCACGTAGCGGCCCTTGGGCCCGAGCGTGACCTTGACGGCGTTGGAAAGCTTGTTGACGCCGGCGGCCAGGGCGCCGCGAGCATCGGTATCGAACTTGATGTCTTTAGCCATGTTGGTTGGTTCCTTTCAAAACGGTGAAGAGAGTTGAGCATCTGGCGAGTGCGGAGGCCAAGTGCCATCCCGCGGCTCGAACGCCGGCGAGGTGCCGCCAGAATCATTCCTGGATAGCGTAGATGTCATCGGCGCGCAATATCATTACCTTCTCGCCTTCGGTCTCGATCTCGGTGCCGCCGTACTTGCCGTAGACGACGCGGTCGCCGACTTTGACGGGCATGGGGAGGTAGTCGCCGTTGTCGTTGAGCTTGCCTTCGCCGACGGCGAGGACGATGCCGGTGGTGGGCTTCTCCTTGCTGCCGCTGGCGAGATAGAGGCCGGAGGCGGTGGTTTCTTCGGCTTCGTCTTGCTTGACGATGATGCGATCGCCGAGGGGCTTTAAGTTCATAGCGTTCAATCCTTTCCTTAGGGGGCCGCCGGGTTGGCGGCCGTGGTGCCTATGTGGATTAGCACTCGGAGGTGGGGAGTGCCAAACAAGGGAGGATGATAGCACCGAGTGGGGTTCATTCAAGGGATTTCAGAAAATCTAAGCGCTTGACACTTAGCCGTTACCTTGGCGAAAACTGCGGGCGAGACGAGACGACTGACCGCAGGGTCTTATTCGCCGGGATGGACGAGACCGCGCTCGTAGGCCACTACTACGAGCTGAGCGCGGTCGTGGGCATCGAGCTTGGCCATGATGCGGGCCACGTGGGTTTTGACGGTGGCGGGGGAGATGACGAGCTGGCGGGCGATGGCTTCGTTGGTCATGCCGTGGCCGACGAAGCCGAGGATCTCGCGCTCGCGGTCGGTGAGCTCGGGGAAACTGGCGTCGGCTTGGGCCTCGCGTTTGCGGGAATGGACGAAAGTCTCTATGAGGCGGCGCGTGATGGACGGCTGGATAAGGGCATCGCCTTGGGCGACGGCGCGAATGGCGTGGGCGATATCATCGGGTTCCGCATCCTTCAACATGAAACCGGAGGCGCCGGCCTGAAGGGCATCGTAGACGTATTCGTCGGCATCGAAGGTGGTGAGGACGAGAACGCGCACGTCGGAAAGGCGGGAGTCGGAGCAGATGCGCCTGGTGGCGGAAATGCCATCCTCGAGAGGCATGCGGATATCCATGAGGACGACGTCGGGACGCAGCTTGCAAGCGAGGTCGAAGGCTTCAAGGCCATTGGAGGCCTCGCCGGCGACGCGGATGCCATCGTAGGAGGAGAGTATGAGTTTGAAGCCGTTGCGGACGAGTTCCTGGTCGTCGACGACGAGCACGTGAACCTCTTCGCCGACGCGGGCCCTCTCCGCTGCCCGGACCGCCTCTTCGCTGCGCTGGCGCAGGCGAGCCTGGATCTGGACGTAATCTTCGCTGTAGAGATTGTCTCCACCGAGAATTTCTTCGGTCATGTCTGCTCCGTCTCTGCGAGGGGGAGGCTGACGTGAACGGAAAACCCGCCGCCCTCGCGATTGCCCGTTTGACAGGTGCCGTGCAGCACTTTCGCGCGCTCAACCATCCCGATGATACCGTTTCCACCGCCGCGAGCGGCCGCGCCCGCCAGGCATCCCACGCCGTCGTCCTCGACGGACAGACGCGCATTTGTCGCGTCGGAGGTAAGCGTGACCCAAAGCGTCTGCGCTCGAGCATGGCGCACGGTGTTCGTCACCGCCTCGCGGGCGATGCCGAAAAGGGCCACATCGGCGTAGGCGGGCACCTTGTCCGCATGATAGCCTTGCGTGTCCGAATGCACCGCAAGACCCGCCCCACGCGCATATTCCAGCAGGTCGGAGAGCCGCTCGGTGCCGGCGGTGGGCTGGGTTTGCTCTTCTTGGCCTACGTTGCGCAGAACGCCTATCATGCTGCGAATCTCCTCGAGAGCGCCCTTCGACGTTTGGCGCACCTGCCGGATGGCGTCGCGGGCCATTTCCGGATCGCGGTCGATGAGACGCTCGGCTGCAGCCGCTTGGATGCTGACGGCGGAAAGCGAATGCGCGGTGATGTCGTGAATCTCCCGGGCGATGCGCAGCCGCTCTTCTTCGACGCGCTTTGCCGCCTCCGCCTCGCGGGTACGCTCCGCTTCCTCCGCCCGCAAGCGAATGGCCTGCACGTAATTCACATAGGTCCGCACGGCGACGCCCGCAGCCAGGCCAGCCCCCACGAAGGCGATGTTCTGGATGCGCACGACCGAGGCCACCGAATCGTTGTCGCTGGGAATGCGCGCGATGAGCAGTAGAATGCCCGCGACGACGCCCGCCGTGACGATTTCCCGTTTGGGCCGCTCGTAGACGATGGTGAACATGCTGACGGCGGGTCCGACGACGGAAAAAGCATAGCCCGGGGAGGTGTCCTGCGCCGTGCAGAATACGAGAAAGATGAACAGGAAGCTGGGCCAGGGGAACTTGCGGCGGAAGGCGAGTGGAAGCGTGGTCGAGGCTAAGACCAGGTAGGTGCCGGGGCTCGGATCGCGCACGATGATGCCCACCGATTGACGCAGGAGGTCGTCGGAGAAGACGATCGGGGAGGTGGAGATGTAGAGCTGGAGGTAGGCGACGAAGAAGCACGCCGCCCCCACGCCAATGTCGATCGCCCAGTCGCGTCCGGACAGGTGCTTCTTCACGAGGAAATCCACGGGCGCCTCAGCAATACTCTTCGATGATGAGCGAGACCGTGAAGCCCGCATTGAGGTCGAAGGCGGGCTCGGGCTGGAAGACACGGGCGCTGCCCTGGTAGAACTCCCGCTTGAAAGCCTCCTGGATCTGCTCCGGGGGAAAGCCCCTCTCGTGCAGGGACTTCACCAAATCGACCTGGTAGCGAGCCCAGAAATCCATGGAGACGAAGTAGTCCGCCACCTCCGCCCCGACGAGCGCACCATAGTGGGGGGCGACCATGACCTGCGGGTTGAGCGCTCGTGCGCGGGCGAGGTAATCCAGGCAGTCGCCGTAGCCCGTAAGCGCCGGCAGCTCGCAGCGGTACTTCACCTTCTCGGGGATCGGCGCGCCCTCGACGGTCGTGAGCGAGCCTCGCCCTACCGTCGGCAATGGCCCCATGCACACACCCCCGCTTTCGCAGGACACGAGCAGGCCGGCCTCCTCGCACCAGAACGCCAGCGAATCGCGGGTGTGCCCGTGGGCTTCTAGAACGGTGAAGCGCAACGACCCGACGGCAATGGTCTGGCCGGGGCGGAGAATGCGGTCGATCTGGAAGTCGTCGGGGACGTCTTCGAATCGATCGAGGCCGCGGGCTTGCGCCTCCGCGGCGTTGAGACGACGCATGGTCTTGATGGCCCCCGGCCGCTGGAGGACGTGCGCGGCATGCTCGCTCGCGCAGACGGTCATGTCGGGAAAATGTCTCCGCAGGTAGCCCGCCCCGGCAACGTGGTCGTAGTGGGAGTGGGTAAACAGCAGCAAGTCGGGCGCGGGAGCGGGGCCGGCGGGACCGCTGGGAGCGGGAACGGGACCCAGCGCCGCCTGCACGTTCTTCAGCGTCTTCGGCACGCACCACGCGTAGCCGACATCGAACAGGGCGGAGCCGCCTTCCGTCTTCAGCAGCACCGACTCCCCGCCTAAATCCGCCCCCACGCGATAGAGCGTATAGGTCGGCTCCTGCTCGCATTCGTGCAACAGGAGCGGATCGGACAAATCGAGGTCGTCCAGCAGCATGAGCCCTAGAACTCCAGGGATTCCAAGCGCTCGAACACCACGTCTTTGCGCTGGAGGAAATCCCAGGGATCGAAAATCTTGTCGAGCTGCTCGGGGCTAAGGGTACACTCCGCATCCGCCTCCAGACGCTCGCGATAGCCGGGGCCTTCCGTGGCCTGCTGGACGTCGTGCCAGGTGGCCATGGCGTTGCGCTGCACGATAACGTAGGCGTCCTCGCGCGTGATGCCCGTCTGCACCAGGGCCAGCAGCACCTTGCTGCTGAAGATGAGGCCGCGGGTCTTATACATGTTCGCCTTCATCGCCTCCGGATAGGTCTGCAGACCGTCCAGGATCCAGCGCAGCTTGTCCGCAATGTAGTCCAGACAGATGAAGCTGTCCGCAAGAGCCACGCGCTCCGCCCCGGAGTGGCTGATGTCGCGCTCGTACCACAGCGCCACGTCGTCGAAACCCACCTGCGCATTCGCCTTGACGGTGCGGGCCAGGCCACAGACGCGCTCCGCCGTTATGGGGTTGCGCTTGTGCGGCATGGCGCTGCTGCCCTTCTGCCCCTTCTTGAACGGCTCCTCCGCCTCGATGACGTCGGATTGCTGAAGCAGGCGGACCTGCATGGCGATGCTCTCGAAGCTGGCGGCCACCGTGGCCAGCGTCGCAAGCACCTGCGCGTGGCGATCGCGCGCCAGAACCTGCGTGGATAAGGGGTCGGGAGTGAGTCCCATGTGCTCGCACACGTATTGCTCGACGAAGGGGTCGATGCTGGAATAGGTGCCAACCGCCCCGCTGATGGCGCCGGTCGCGGCTACCGCGCGTGCCTGCTCCAGGCGAACGAGCGAGCGCTTCACGGCCCAAGCCCAGCTGCCGAACTTCATCCCGAAAGTCATGGGCTCGGCATGGATGCCATGCGTGCGGCCCACACAGAGGGTATCCTGAAACTCGAAGGCCCGCCGCTTGCAGATCTCGCCTATCTGCCTGACATCTTCGATGATGATGTCGAGGGCCTGGGTGACCTGGTAGGAAAGCGCCGTATCACCCAAATCGGAGCTGGTCATGCCGTAATGCACCCAACGGCTGGGCTTCTCCCGGCCCTCCGGGACGTCCGCATCGATGTATTCGGCCATGCAAGTGAGAAACGCTATGACATCGTGATTGGTCACGGCCTCTATCTCGTCGATGCGCTCGACGGTGAAGTCGGCATGCGCGCGAATCCACGCCGCCTCCTCTTCGGTGATGCCGCTCTGCCCGAGCTGCGCCTGCGCCTCGCATGCGAGCAGCTCGATCTCCTTCCATACGGCGAATTTGTTCTCGTTCGTCCAGATATGACCCATCTCGGGGCGGGTGTAACGCGCGATCATGCGAATCCTTTCGAGAAGCTTGCGATGAAGGTGGAACCAGTATAGGCGAAAACGGCTCTGGCGAAGGGCTGCAGATAGAGGAGCGTCGGGGCGTCTAGAGCTGCTTGAGGGCCGCACGGCCTGCGGCGGTCTTGTCCTTGTCGCTGGCCAGGACCACGGTGTCCCCGGGAAAGAGGAGCGTTGCGCCGTTCACCACTTCCATTTCGGCGTCGTCGCGCGAGACGGCCACCACCAAGCAGCCGTCGGGCAGACCGATCGCCCCCACCTCCACGCCCTCTTCGGCGATATGGTGCCGGAAGCGAGGGATGGTCACCTCGCTGAGCTCCACGTTGCCGGATGCGAGGTTGGAGAGCACGGATATGCCGTCGAACATGGTGTCTTCCTCGATGATCTTCGCAATGATCGTGGTCGAGCTGATGGGCTCGATGCCCACCTCGCGGAAGATGGCCAGATTCTTGGGGCTGTTCACGCGGGCGATGCAGCGGGGTACGTTGAAGACGCGAGTGGCGATCTCGCAGGAGACCAGGTTCGCGTCATCGTGGCCGGTGGTGCTGGCGAAGACGTCCGCGCGGCGGATGTCGGCATCCTCTTGGTAGCGCGACATGCAGCCATCGCCGTTGATGATGAGGATCTGGCCGGAGAGCTCGCTGGAGAGGTACTCGGCCGTCGCCGGGTCCTTCTCTATGATGGCGACTTGATTGCCGTTTCTCAGCATCTCGGTGGCCAGATATTCGCCGACCTTCCCTCCGCCGTTGATGACGATGTACATGGGGTCGCCCTCCTCTAATTCTGCATGTAGCGCGAGAAACTGCCGACTTTCGTATGGCGCACGCATGCGAGGACGCTATCGCCGTGCCCCAGGATGCTGTCGGCCGTCGGGATGGAGCTCGCGCGTCCGTCGGCGCGTTCGAAGGCGATGATGCGCACATCGTGCTTGCTCTCGAGCTGGGAGACGCGGATGTTCTTCAGGCCGTTGCCCTTCAAATTCAGGCTGAAACGCAGCACCTCGAAATCGCCGAAGCTGTCCACGTGGAAGCCGTGCCCCGAGGAGATCTTGCTGAAGACCTCCTCCGCCACGAGGCTCGTGCCACAAACATAGTCCAGGCCCAGCTGCTCGTAAGCGCGTTCGTGACCGGGGTTGTAAAGGCGGGCGATCACATGCGGTACGTTGAAAAGGCGCGCGGCGACCTCGACCGTCATGAGGTTGACGTTGTCGCTCTGGGTGACCGCCGCCACGCAATCGCAAGTTTCCACGCCGGCGCGGCGCAGCACGGACTCGTCGTAGCCCACGCCCTCGATGCGGGTGCCGTTGAAGCTGTTCTCCAGATTCGAGAACGCCAAGCCGTCGCGGTCGACGACGCAGACGTTGTTATCGTTCTCCGAAAGCATGCTGGCCAGCTGCGAGCCCACGCGCCCGCACCCCACCACGATGATGTTTCTGCCGCCCATAGAAAGCCTTTCTCGCATTGCAGGCAGTATAGCGCCAAATCCCGTGCCGCCGCGCCGAGCCGACTAAAAACGGGGGAGCGCTAAGGCGAGGATGAAGTAGAGGAAAGCCGTGAGCAGAGGACTTCCGACGAAGAGCAGCAGGACCACGATGCGTACCACCATGCTATCGATGCGCAGATACTCCGCCAGGCCCCCGCAGACGCCCGCTATGCGCTTATCGGACGTACTCGCCCTAAGGGTGCCGCGCTCTCCGGCGGAAGAGGACGCAAGCTTGCCCTTCCGCCACGCCCACACCAGATAGACGACCAGCGCCAGCATGGCGCAGGGGAAGACGACGTCGAGAATGCCGGCGACTATGCCGACGAAGAGCGTCCACCACCACACGCCGGCGTAGATGACCAGCAGGGCGACGATGCCCACCGCGAGCAGGATAACCCCGGTGATGGCCTGCACCCGCCGCGGGCGCGAGTAATGCTCCCAATGCCTATCCATAAAAGATACCGCCTTCTATCAGGAGCGCAGATCCCATGGGGCTGTACACGATATGCTCAGCGGCAGGACCCATGTCCGCGTAGAACAGCAGGCCCACCGCGCAGAACGCCGCGATGGCGACCACGGCGCAGGCCGCCATGGCGCGCGACTTCGTAGCATGGGCCACGAGCAGCAGGCCCAGGGCCACGAGCAGCAGGGGCCAATTCTGCAGGAACCAACCGTCCACTCTCAGCGACAGGGCGCCGACGGCGGCAAGCAGGGTGACGATACCCAAGAAGAAGAGCGCTCCTCCTTCGACAACGGCGGGGAAGGAATACCCCGAGCGCGAGGGAAGGACCAGGCGCAAGACCCCCACCGCCATGGCCAGCAAAGACCAGAAACCCGAGGAGGGAAAGCTACCCAGGACCTGCATGAAAAGCCAGGCGGCCGCGCTCGCGATGAGCACAGACCCCCCGACGAGCCCCGCGACAATGGCCACGGCACGTCCATTCACTCCGGCACCCGGAGCCGCCTTGTCAGGCGCAGCGCCCCCCGATGCCGCCTCCGCCGTAAGGCCCGAATCGACTTCGACGGGCTCCCAGGGGCAGGAATCCTGCGGGAGCACGAGCCAGCACGCCAGGTAGACCAGCGCGAAAACCCCACATGTGAGCACCGCCAGAGCAACTGCCACCAGACGCACTATGCCGGGGTCGATTTCCAGACAGCGCGCAATGCCCCCGCATACGCCTCCGACGGGTCCATCGGATGTGCGGTAGAGCATGCACTCGGCCATCCCGGATTCCCTTCCGCCCTCGCAGCTTCGCGCGGGAACTAGTCTTGCTTCTCTTCGTCCGCAGCGGCCGGTTCCCTCTGCGGCAGACGCTCGACGTGGATGACTTGGATGCGGTGGCGGCGCATGGTCCGCACGGTGAAGCGGAAGCCCTCGTATTCGAAGTCCTCGCCCACCTGCGGAATCGCGTCGATCATGTCGATGAGCCAACCGGCGATGGTCTCGTAGTTGTCGGATTCCTCCAGCGGCAGGCCCGCCTTCACGGCATCCTCCACCGGCAAGGAGCCGTCGACGAGCCATTCGCGCTCGTTGAGCGAGGTCACGTAGCCAGCCTCCAGGTCGGTCTCGTCGACGATCTCGCCCACGATCTCCTCGACGATGTCCTCGATGGTGATTAAACCACTGCAGCCCCCGTACTCGTCTACGACTACGGCCATCTGTTGACGGTTCGTTTGCATCTCGGAAAGCAGCGGGAAGATGTCCTTGGTCTCCGGCACGAACGGTATCTCGGTCAGGTAGTCGGACACCAAGTCGTCCTCCCTGTCGTCGAGCACCGCGGGAAGCAGGTCCTTGAACTTCACCATGCCCAGAATGCGGTCTGGGGTTTCGTGGAAGACCGGCAGGCGCGAGTAGCCCGTGCCGCGCATACGCTCGAGGGTCTGCTTCACGGTGGTGACGTCCTCGACGAAGATGATGTCGGTGCGGGGGGTCATGATGTCACGCGCGAGCGTGTCGCTCATGTCGAGAATCTCGTGGATCATGCGCTTCTCGTCGGGAAGCAGCTCCTCGTTGTCCGCCACGAGCACCTTTATCTCCTCCTCGGAGATAGCGTCGTGGTCTTCGGGCGAACCTACATGGAAGAGCCTAGCTAGCGCCTCGCTGGAGGCGGCCGTCAACTTCACGAGCGGCGTGGCGATGAAGTTGAAGACCTTCAGGCTGGGCGCGAGAGCCATGCTGACGGCCTCCGGATGGGCCCAGCCTAGGCGCTTGGGGAAGACCTCGCCCACGACGATGGTCACGTAGCTGACGATGAAAGTGATGATGATGGTGGCGAGCGGACCGGATATGCCAGTGAGCCAGTCGATACCCAAGCTGCTCATCCAAGCGGCGAAGGGGCCGGAGAGCGTGGTGGCGGAAACCGCGCTGGCGAAGAAGCCGAGCAGGGTGATGTAGACCTGGATGGTGGCGAAAAGCGCATCGGAATCGGCCGCCACGTCGAGCGCGGCTTGGGCGCGCGGGTCGCCCTCATCGCGAGCCTGCTCGAGGCGCATTTTCTTCGCGCTGACGACGGCGAGTTCGGCTGCGGAGAAATACCCGTTGCCCAGAATGAGCACGATCGAGAAAATGATGGGGATGAATATGTCCATGGCTTTGCGCTGCGCTCCTTAGGTAAGAAGTCACCATACCATACCGCAGCTCCCCTCGTCTGCATTTCCTACGCAGTGGCCTTATGGGACACGCTATAGGCAACCACCCCCTTCCATGCCCCGCTCGAGAGAACGTTGCCCGTGATGCGAAGGGTCTCCGTCTGCGACCCTGCTTTGGTGAAGGTGAAGCCGCCCGAGCTTCCCACGGACATCGCGAGCGAGGATCCGTCACTCGAGTTCTTCAGGCCGCTCGCAGAACCCTTCACCGTAACCGACCCCGGGAAGGTGCCCGTCACCTTTACAGGATAGGTCGTCTGGGCGTCCACGGAACCCACGGGCTTCCCCGACCAGATGACCGTTTTAGGGATGGACACCGTATAGGGGTTCTCCTCCCAGACCGCGTACAGCGTCCGCGTTTGGCTGCTCGGGTCGTAGATGTTGGTGACCGACTGCTTGTTCGTGTAGACCACCGCCCCCTTGGCGCTGGTGGCCCAACCGGCGAAATGATAGCCTGTCGGCGCTGTGAAGCCATTTGCCGTGAGGTTGGTCGACATTCCCACATGGTGGCTCTGCGTATCCATGGTCCCCGTGCCGCCGTTTGCCTTGAAGGCCACGTAGTAGCGCAGCGCCATCTGCACCTTGTAGAGCTTCATGCCCGCATCGTCGAGGTTTGTGCTGCCCGCGTTGCCGCCGTTTTTCCAGGCACTCCAGGTGTTGGGGGACCCGGTGGTCGTGGCCCGGTAGACCAGCTTGAACTGGTTCGTCAGGTCGCCGGTCATGCTCACCTTCAGCCCGCGGGCGGCCATGTAGAAATTCGCGGGAATCACGTACGCGCTTTCGCTGCTAGAGGAAGTGCCCGTCGCCGTCTCTCCCCACTTGAAGGTGCCGGCGTTGTTGGCGTTGCCTCCGACAACGTAAGTGCAGCTTCCTGCGGACACGCGGACCTGGATTCTCGACCAGCCGGTAGAGTTGAACTCCTCGATGGTGCCGTTCGTGTACCAAGGCGACCAGGCCTCCTTGTCGATGCTGTAGACGCGGAACTTCACATACGGCGTGGAAGCCGCCGCGCTCAGCAGGGGCTCGTCTGCGTCGACGGCGGCGATGTCCGCGTCTGCGTTGGCCTCGGCTACGGCGTTGTCCGCAGCGGCGTCGGCTGTGGCGGCGTCTGCGGTGTTGGCCGCGTCGGCCTCGGCTGCGACGTTGGCGGGTGCAGGCGCATCGACATCGTCCGCGTCCTCACTCGCGTCCGCATCCACGCTCCCGCTCGCATTCGTGGCGCCCGCATCCCCGGCCGCATCCGAATCCGCGGCAGCGTCCTCCGCGGCCTCCCGAGCGGTCGCGGCGGCCTCTGTCGAGAGCAGCCCCTCAGACGAGGCCGGCACCGCGACAGCGCACGACAGGAGGAGCACGAGGAACAGCGCGACCGCGACGACCGCCCTCCGCCTAGTATCAAACCTGGTTTTCATGGCTCTGCCCCTCCTGCGGACTCGACTCTACTTGCACTCGCTTGCGTACGCGATGACACCCCGGTACACGCCCGCCGCCTTCGCCACCCCAGACAAAGTGACCACATCGGTGCCGCTCGTGCCAGAAAGCGAGCCATCTGCATTTACGCTGCCGAAGCATTCGTCCACCGTCCAGGTGCTCTTCCCCTGGCTGGTGGTGGCCGTGATCCCGGCGTCGCCCGCCGACGTCGTGAGCGTGGCCTGGTTGGTCGCCGTCACCTTGACCGATTGCCCGGAGGGGATGACGCCGCGCACCGTGACGTCGTAGCTGGCCGTTTCGGAAACATTCCCCGCGGTCTTGCCCGTATAGGAGATGACCTTCGGGATGATCACCCGGTAGGTGCCGTTGCTGTTGCTGGTGTTGTCCGACGTGTCGGTCTTATCTGCGCCCGGACCTTGCCACTGGCCGTTGCTGGTATCGTAGATGACATCCACTTTGCCGCCACCGCCGGAGCCCTGCGAGTAGGTCTGGCTCCAAGCGCTGTTCTGGGAAACGTATTCCTGGGTTCCCTCCTGCACTCCGTTGGTCTCCGCTGCCACGGCCGTCGCGGGCAGAATCTGCCCCAACGCCAACAGGGCCCCGGCGACTATCGCAGTTGCAACGGCGTTCTTTTTAGCCTCTTCCATGAAACAGTCCTTTCTTCGTTCATACGACTTCGAGCGAGAACGTGAACGTGAGCGGATTGGCGAGATCGTGCGAGCCCGACAAATACGAATCGAACGAAACGCATGCGCGGTAGGTTCCCGCCGCCAGGCTTCGGTTCAGCTCCACGCTCTCGATTTGGCACCCCGGTGCGATGAGCGTGCCCAAATCGGCAATTTCTCCCGATTCATCCTGCATGAGGGGGTTGTAAACGCATTCCGTCGAGGAGAATTGCCCATCCCCGTCCAAATCGACGAACACGCGCGGCGCCAGGTCCACCGAGTTCCCCTCCGGATTCACCAGGAGGAGGTCCTGTGTTGCAGACCCCTCCTTCCACACTGTGGGATCGGGGATGCTCTGGAACGTCGTGTAGTCAATTTCACCTCCTTCCTCGGGTTCTTCCTCTGCGCTCCATTCGGACATCTGCCCCTCGTAATGGAACAGAGACGAAACCGACGGAACGGGCCCCGGGTCGGACGATGCGCTCCAAACCGGCAGCGCCATCAGCGCCAACAGCAGAAGCAGAGGCCACGGCCTCAAGCGGCACACGCTCACCCAGCCTTTGGAGTCGTCCGCGGTTTGCACGACGGGAAGCCAGCCGAGCGGCTTGATGAGCACGCGGTGAGGCTTGCCCCTCCGGATGACGTGAAGCTTGCCCGCGACGAGAACCGCGGCACCTCTCGCCTTGGCCCAGGAGCGGCCCTTGCAGCACCACCCCAGAACCGCTTCCCCTTCCGGGGGCGTCTCTCGCGCCGATTGGACCTTCAGGTTGCGACCCGAGACGCGGAGAATGTCGGCGGCAGCGGGGTTTTTTCCATCGGGCAGGTAGACAATCATCGGCTGCTCCTTCCCAAGATTCGGCTACCGGACAACTTCAGGCTTCTGCGGCGAAGCAAGAGACGGGGGCGCCGGCGGGCATAGCGGGCCAGGGCGAAGGACCCCGGGCCGACGGACAGGCACGCCAGCAAAACCGCCACCAGGGCATCGCCGGTCTTCACGGCTTTTGCTGACTCCGGCTTCTCGGGCGTCGGCTCCTCGGGCTTGGGCTCGTCGGGAACCGGCTCTTCGGCCTTAGGCTCGTCGGGACCATGGAAAACCACCGTCTGCTCCGTGTCCGAGGGATCGGCGTGCCAGGCGATACTGTTTCCCTTACGGCGAAGGTCCTCGAACACCACCACCGTTGCATCCTCCACCAGCTCGGCGTCGAACGTGAAGACCACTTCGACCTCTCCCTCGACGGACTCCGCCGTGAAGGTGGTGCTTGCGACGATCGCCTTATCGTCGCCGTCTTTCACCTCCCCTTCGTCGGTCGGGTTGCCCTTGTCGTCAGTTCCCACGAAATGGACCGTGCCCTCCACGGTGTATTCCTCGCCGGGGATGCAGCCGCGGTACGCCACCACATCGACCAGCTCCACCGGTCCCGTGAGCTTCACTTCGTGCTGCCCGTTGCATGTGGCCGTGGTGCCTATCGTCACGGGGGCGTTCTCCACCTGCACCTGAATCTGCCCCGCAGATGTGCCGTCCTCGAGCACGACATAACCCTGGTCGTCCACGCGAAACGTCCGCTTGGAGGCGATCTCCGTTGCGCTCGCGCCCTCATCCGCGTCCGTGCCCCCGCTCGCATCCGCGTCCTCGACCCAGTAGCCTTCGGGCGCCTCGACCTCCTCCAGCGTGTACGACCCGTGCGCCAGCTTCTCCAACACGAAGGTGCCGTCCTCCCCCGTCTGCTCCTCCTGCTCGAAGGTGCTATCCTCGGACTTCACCGAGAACTTCGCCCCGGGAAGCGCTTCGCCCGTTGCGGAATCCACCTTCAGCAGGCGTATGGTCGTGCGGCCGTCCGCAAGCTCCAGGGAGGTGCTCACCACCGGGACATCCTGGCCCTCGTAGACAAGCTCGACGCGGCGCATCTCGTGGTCGAGCGCGTAGCCCTCCGGCGCCTTGGTCTCGTAGACATCGTAGGAACCCAGGTACAGCTCCCCCGTCTCCGCGTGGCCTTCCGCATCGGTCTCCAAGTTGGCCACGACCTCGCCCGCCTGCGCGTGCACCGTTCCATCGGGCGTCGTTATGTCGGTCGCAGCCTGCACGACGTAGCAGGCGCCAACGACGGGCGAGGCATCGACCTCATCCGTCTTCGCTACAGAGACGACGCCCCGCGCCGGCTTGTCCGTGAACGAAACGACGATGGGGTCGTCCCAACTGCGGTATGCCGCGTCCACGGTGAAGGTCAGCTTCTCTTCGGCCAGCACGTAGCCCTCGGGTGCCTCGACCTCTTCGATGGTGTAGGAACCGTCGTTGAGCATCATCGGCAACGTCACCTCGCCCGATTCGCTGGCGGTCCAGGTGTCCATCACGTTCGTCTCCGGGTAATGGTCGGTATAGGTAACCAGCTCGCCTCGCCCGTCGTAGAGCCTGAACGAACACGGCAGGGGAATCGACAGTCCGCTTTCCTCGTCCACCTTCACGATCTTCAACGCCGTCTGCGGAATCTTGTTGGCCACCAGGATGGCGGGGTCGTACTGCTCTTCCGAGTCGATGGTCAGGTTCCAGTCGTCCGCCGCCATCAGCGTCGTACCGTATGCCTCATAGTAGACGTCCTGCACGGATTGCGGGATGATCTCGTGCACCGAATACGACCCGTAGGCCAGCGCTCCCGACCACCCGGAGGGGGTCGCCCAGCCGTTCACGCTCTTGCCGGCACGCGTGGAGGCGAAGCCGTCCTCGTTGGTGGTTATGGTGCAGACTACCTCTCCGGGCGCGACGAGCGTCGTGCCGTCCCGGGGGGACACGACCGCCTGGGCGCTCCTGTTCACGATCTGGAACTGCACGCCCGCGACCAGCACGGGGTCGGGTTCCTGCGGAGCCGCATCGTCCACGCCGGTGTTTCCCATCTTCACCAGCCGATAATCCCCGCGCATGACGGTATCCGCCTGTTCGTAGGCCTCGTAGCCTGCCAACAGAACCTTCGCCGTCCCCGTGCCGCTCAGGACCACCTTCTTCACCTGCGGGGTCGAGCCGTTCCCCAGGTTGTAGCCCGCGGGTGCCTTCGTTTCCTGCACGGTTATCGTCCCCAGCGGGACCACCAGCTTGTTCGTCGCGCCCTCGCGCCCCTTGTCGATGTAGAGAGCATCGCCCGACGCCAAATGCGCCGCGTCGAAGGCAACCGAGCCATCGCTTCCCGTGCGGAAGACCCATGTTCGCTTGGGATCTCCGCTCGTCTTGCCTGCGACGTTGTCGTAATACTTCACCGTGAACTGCGCACCCGCCAGGCTGGCAGAGCCCTGCGCCTGCCCGCCCGAGGTCGTGTCCTTTTTCGTGGCCAGATCCACCACCACATGCGCCTGCGGGGCATCGCTTACCTTTCCGCCGTTCACCTTCACGGTCTTCCCTGCTTGCACCTCCACGGGATACACGGTCGTGTCGAGCGCGTAGCCCGGGGGCGCCGAGATTTCCTTCACCCAGTAGTTCCCCACCGTCAACGTGCACTCCGCCTTCCCCTCCGCATCCGTCTCCAGCGTGGTCTCTAAATCGGCGCAGGCGGCATCGTTGTAGACCCCGTAGGTGGCCCCTTCGAGGGAGTAGCAGCTATTATTCGAGGTTATGGACGTGTTGGCAGAGGTCTTCTGGAGCGCGAGCTCGCCTTCGATGGCCCAATACGCCTCCACCTTCAGCAGGCCGATGGTGGTCTGATCGTCGCTCTGCGATGCTGTAATCGACCCATCGGCATGGCGGACGACGTAATAGAAGACGGCGTGGTAGAGCGAGCCGTCGGCCGAATAACCGGACTCGGACCCGTCGAGCATGAGGAAGACCCGATGCAGATCCTGCGTGGGGGTGCCGTTGTTCTGGTTGGCGCATTGCCCCGCCCCGGGGGTGCTCCCCACCACCTTCGGGCCATCGGTGCTCGCTATCTCCACCTGCGAGAGGCTGCCGTCGTCGTTGTAGGTGACCTCGATGGCTCCCGTGGTGAAGATCTTGAGGTCGCGGGTGTTGGTCGTCTGATGCACGGTATAGAGGAAGCGCGTCGCGCCCCAGAGGAAATCGGTGGTCGATTTGTCATCGGTTGCGCTGAACTCCTCGGGCATATCGAAGGGCGCGTGCCCGCCGAGCTCCGGGTTGTAGCCATGGGCCTTGGTCGTGCTGTACTGGATCAGCTGCTCCCAGCCCACGAGGTAGTAGAAGTCCAGGCTGCTGTTCTTCTTGATGTCGCCGTTCTGGAAGGGGTCGCCGTAATTCAGGAGGTTCTGGTCGATCTGGTCCACGGCACGCTGGGCGCCGTAGGCGGGGGCAGGCTCGTCGAGCAGCAGCCCCG
>CAJOOG010000003.1 GCA_905236045.1 uncultured Denitrobacterium sp. | reverse complement strand
GTCCGCCTCGTCCGACTCTGCGGCCTCCGATGCCGATGGCGACGGGCTTGCGACCACCACCGCCACTACGGCGGCGGCCAAAGAGCCCCCGCTGAAGAACCATATCCCCGCAGTCGTGGGCACGCCCATCTCCATCGGGGTCGTGCTGGGCGCCCTGCGCATCATTCGTCGTCGCGGAAGGATTTTCTGATGACGCCGCGTTGGTCTATGTCGCATTCCGCTTCGCTCGCCCGCGGAAAGGTCCGCATCCTCCTCGCCGCCCTCCTCCTCGACGCGGCATTCTCGGCGCTGGCGCTTCTAGCCTGCCCCGCCACGGCGCTCGGCGTGTCGGGGACGGTCTACAGCTGCACTGTAGTGCCCGCCTACGAGCATCCCGTCACCGGCGTCATCGAGGACGCCGGCGGAAGCTCGGGTAAGGCGACGGGGCAGGGCATGGTGGAAAGCTGTATCAATACGGCCGGCATGATGGAGATCACCGACGACGACCTCTATTTCCTCACCATCCGTCTGAGCATGATCGACCAGACCGGCAATTACTCCTTCCAGGCGCAGGAATGGGGGGCCGATAGTTGGTCCGACGCCGCATCGGGTGTAACGCAGCAGGGCAGCGACAAGCTGGGTACCACCAACGATGTCTGCATCCAGCTGCCCGCGCGGCAATCGGTGGTGCGTGTCTCGTTCTACGTGGGACAAATGGGCCGCGATGTGGTGTGCTATTGCTATCCGACCGACTTGGCGGCGGGAGCCCCCGATGGCTTCGTGGCCACCATGGTAACGGAAGTCTCGCAGAATGGCGCCTCCGCGGGGGCTTCAACGGGCTCCTCCACGAGTTCCGGTTCCTCTTCGGACAGCTCCCAAGAGTCGTCCTCGGGCACCTCCATCAGCTCTTCGAGCTCGAGTTCCACCGAGGCCGCCGACATCGAGGGAGCGGGCCTGTCCGAAGCGCAGGGGCTGGATCTGTCGACCACGCCGGATGGCGAAGCGACCCAGACGGACGATTCTTCCGGGGCCGATTCGGGGAGCGGCTGGCTGTCTCGGGCGGATACCGTTCAAATCGCAGGCGTCATCGTCGGCTCCATCGTCGTCTCGGGCATGGTCCTTATGGCCATTGCCAGCCTCATCGTCTATCTGTTCCGCCGCAACTGGAATCGCATAGGCGGAAGCGATCCGGACGACTACGGTCAGGAGTACCCCGATGAGCTGCGCTGACGTGAAGTACTTGCAGCGCCCGCAGCGGCCGCCTGCCGCCTGCCCCGCCCGCCTGCGGCGCCGGCTCGCGGCGTTCACCCTGCTCGCCCTCCTGGCCTGCTGCATGGCCCTCCTCTGTGCGTGTGACAGCTCGCAGAGCACCACGAGCACGGCCGTCATCGCGGGCGACGTGTCCTCTATGTTGGACATCGACGACCCCAACGAGAAAGCGGGCGTCGTCATCGCCAAGCAGAAGGTGCAGGAGCTCGGCCGCGCCCCGCGCATCATCGCCACTTCCCCCGCAGTCGTGGACATCTGCGACAGGCTGGAGCTGGATTTGGTGGGTGTCAGCCAGAGCGACCTGTTCGATACGCCGGAACGTTACGCGGATGTCGCGGTGGTGGGCGCACCGATGAGCCCCGACATGGAGATCGTGGGTTCCCTCGCACCCGACTGGGTCCTGAGCCCCGTCAGCCTGAAGAGCGACCTGGAGCCCAAATACGAGGCGGTGGGCACCGATTACGCCTTCCTGAATCTCAAGAGCGTGCAGGGCTTCTACCGCTCCATCCAGGAGATGGGCGAAATCTTCGACCGCGAAGAGCAGGCCCAGGAGCTGGTGGATGAATTTACCGACTTCTACCGCGACTACCAGGAACGCAATGCTTCCAAGGGACATCCGAAGGTGCTCATCCTCATGGGCCTTCCCGGCAGCTACGTTATCGCGACGGAGAACTCCTATGTGGGCAACCTGGTGGAGTTGGCCGGCGGCGAAAACGTCTACGCCGGGTCCTCCGAGGAGTTTTTGACCGTGAACACCGAGGACATGAAGACCAAGGAACCCGACATCATCCTGCGTGCATCGCATGCCCTGCCCGACCAGGTCAAGCAGATGTTCGATGACGAATTCCAAACCAACGACATCTGGAAGCATTTCGATGCCGTGAAGGAGGGTCGCGTGTACGACCTGCCTTACGAGACGTTCGGGATGAGCGCGGGATTCGACTACACCGAGGCGTTGGAAACGCTGCAGGACATGCTGCATGGCGAGGGCACGAGCCGAGATGCCAGCGAGTCCGACATTTCCGATGAAGAGCAAGCTTTGGCATAGAGGAGAGACCAGCATGCGGCAATCTGTGGAAAAAGCCCAGAGCTCCCAGGCGCTCGACCGGCAACGCCAGCACCATCGTGCGGCCTTGGCCGCGGGAACTTTCGGGGTGGTGCTCGTCGCGCTGGTGGCGCTGCTTTTCTTCGCCGCCAACACCGGCACCCTGAAGGTGGGTCCCGAGCAGCTGTTCCGCGGTTTGTTCCTGGAATACGATCAGGATGTGTCCACCGTCTTCGACTTGCGTTTCCCGCGTATCTTCATCTCCGTGCTGGCCGGTGCGGCCGTGGCCGTATCGGGCTGCCTGTTCCAGGCGGTGCTGAAGAACCCCCTGGCCGACCCGGGTATAATCGGCATCTCGAGCGGGGCCAGCTTCGCCGCGGTGCTGGTGGTGGGATTGGCTCCGACACTTTACTTCTTCACCCCGCTCCTCGCCTTTCTGGGCGGCGGTATCGCCTTCGCCATGGTCTACGGGCTCTCCTGGAAGGGCGGGCTTTCTCCCTTGCGCATCATCCTGGTGGGCGTTGCGGTGAATGCCCTGTTCACGGGATTGGCGAGCGCATTCGGGTCCATGGGCGGCTCCAGCAGCGGCGTGGCCTCCATCGTCGAAGGCAACATCACGATGAAGACCTGGTCGGACGTGGGGACGCTGGCTCCTTATGTGGGCGCAGGACTGTTGTTCGCGCTGTTCTGCATCCGCGCGTGCAATATGTTGCAGCTGGAGGACCGCACGGCCCGCGGGCTGGGCTTCAACGTAAGCCGCGCCCGCATCCTGGTGTCGATGGTGGCCTGCCTGCTCGCCAGCATCGCGACCGCCGTCGCGGGCCCCATCAGCTTCCTGGGCCTCATCGTGCCGCATATCGGGCGCATCCTGGTGGGTAGCGACCACAAGGCGCTCGTTCCCTTCTGCATCCTCTTCGGGGCGCTGCTGTTCCTTTTAGCCGATACCATCGGGCGCACCATCATCGCGCCGAGCGAGATTTCCGCCTCCATCATCATGAGCATCGTGGGCGGGCCGTTCTTCATCTTCTTGCTGAGGGGGTCGAAGAAATATGCCAACCAGTAGCGATACCCTCACGCGGGCCATCGAGAGACAGCCGACGCTCGACGGCTCCGGGCGCACTGCCAAGGACCTCCCCGCGATGGAAGTGCGCAACGTCGTCTTCTCCTACGGCAAGAATCAGATTCTCAACGGCGTGAACCTTTCGGTCCCGCAGGGGAAGGTCACCACCATTCTGGGTAGCAACGGCTGCGGGAAGTCCACCCTGTTCTCGCTGATGACGAAGAACCTGGACCCCGACCTCGGCAAGATCTTCCTGCGCGGCAAGAACATCCGCAATATCGGGCTGAAGGATTTCGCGCGTCGGGTGTCTATAGTTCACCAGAACAACACCGCCGCCGCAGACATGACCGTCGAGCAGCTGGTGCGCCTGGGGCGCTCCCCGCATCTGAAGCCCATGACCGACTTGAGCGAGGATGACGAGCGCCTGGTGGATTGGGTGCTCGAGGTCACGGGCATGGATGCTTACCGCCTGCGAGAGGTGTCGCGCCTTTCGGGCGGCCAACGCCAGCGTGTGTGGATAGCCATGGCCCTCGCGCAGAACACCAGGATATTGTTCCTGGACGAGCCGACCACCTATCTGGACATTCGCTACCAGTTGGACATCTTGGATTTGGTGCGTCGGCTGAACCGCGAGCTGGGCATTACGGTGGTGATGGTTCTCCACGACATCAACCAGGCCATCGAGTACTCCGATATGCTGGTCGGCCTGAAGGGCGGCAAGGTGGTGCTGGCGGGGGACCCGCAGGAGGTCGTGACGCGGGAGAGCATTCAGCAGCTTTTCGATGTGAGTTTGGAAGTGACCGTGACCGGCGGCCGCAAGCATGTTCTCCTGCGCGACGAGGTGGGCGAAGTGAGCGAGACCAACGAGGTAGTTGGGTTGGAGACTCCTTTCTCCGACGTTGCGTCGGTGAGGGATGCCTTCGGTGCCGGATACCCACCCGCTAGCGCGGAATCCCGTGCGGTCGAGGGGGGCAGTGCTCCGGTGGCCGCATCCCAGACGGCGCGGGGAGCCTCGGCTGCCACGCTGCAGGCCATGGAAACTGCGGCGCGGCGTCGGGCGGCGGCGGAGGCTGCATCTGCGGAAGGCGAGAGCCCTGCGGGTCCAAACCCCTATGTCTCGCAAGCCACCTTGGCGGCCATGCGCGCCCGCGGGTTGGAGCCCGCCTACGAGCTTGCCTCGGACGGGCATGCGCAAGAGGACGCGGATGCGGCTGGCGAAGAGGCCACCGTCCGGAAAGAGCCGCCTCGCTCTTCGTCGCGTCTCTCGCGTGCGCTCTGGGCGGCTCTGGGCGTGGTGTGCTTCGGCTTGGGCACGGTGGGCACGGTGCTGCCCATCCTGCCGACGGTGCCCCTGTACTTGGCGGCGTTGTTCTGCTTCGCCAAGGGAAGCCAGCGCCTGCACGACTGGTTCGTCGGCACGAAGCTCTACCACAAGCATCTGGAGGGCTTCGTGGAGCACCGCGGGATGACCATGCGCACCAAGCTCAGCATAATGGGCACGGTCACGCTGGTCATGGCCATAGCCTTCATATTCATGAGCGGCGTGCCCATCGGGCGCATCATCCTCGTGATCGTGTGGGTATTCCACGTAGTGTATTTCGTGTTCTTCATAAAGACCGACAAACCCGCCGAGACGGATGGGGATGACGGTTCTAAGGCAGTGAGGGCCTGAGAGGAAGAGTAGACGATGATCAAGACCAGACTTATCGAGCTTCTGCAAGACGCGCGCACCTACATTCTCTACCAGGTGCTATGGCAATGGCTTGCCCTGTTGTGCCAAATCGGGACGGTGTTCACCGTGTGCACGCTGCTGCGGGCCACGTTCGACGGTACCATCTCCGAGCTCATGCTGGGCGTTGCGGGCGTGTCGCTTGCGGCGCTGCTCGCGTTGCGCTTCTGGGCGGACCGACGTGCGACCATCAACGCATACCGTGCGAGCGTGGATGTGAAGCGTATCGTGCGCGAGCGCATCTACGAGAAGCTGCTGCGCCTGGGCGCGGGCTATCGCGAATACGTGAGCACCAGCGAGGTCGTGCAGATGTCGGGCGAGGGCGCCGAGCAGCTGGAGACGTATTTCGGCAAGTACCTCTCGCAATTCTTCTACAGCCTGTTGGCCCCGCTCACGCTGTTCTTGTTCCTGCTGCCCTACAACTGGCAGTCGGCCCTGGTCCTGCTGATCGCGGTCCCGCTCATCCCCGGCGTCATCGTGCTGGTGCAGAAAATCGCGAGGCGTCTGCTCAATCGCTACTGGGATGTCTACACCGGCTTGGGCGACAGCTTCCTGGAGAACCTGCAGGGCCTGACCGCTTTGAAAATCTACAAGATGGATGCGCGGAAGGCCGAGGAGATGGACAAGGAGAGCGAGCGCTTCCGCATCATCACCATGAAGGTGCTGCGCATGCAGCTGAATTCGATCATCGTCATGGACGTGGTGGCCTATGCGGGCGCGGCCGTGGGAATGACCGTGGCCATAAGCCAGTTCTTGGCTGGCAACGTGGACTTCGCGGGCACTCTGATGATCATCCTGCTGGCAGCGGAGTTCTTCATCCCCATGCGGCTTCTGGGTTCGTTCTTCCATATCGCGATGAACGGCATGGCCGCCAGCGACAAGATGTTCGCCTTTCTCGATTTGGAGGAGCCGCAGCAGGGCACCGAGCAGCTGCCGGAAGGCCCCGTAAGCATCCGCATGCAGGACGTGCACTTCTCCTACGACGGCAATCGCGAGATTCTGGCCGGCGTGAACATGGAGTTCCCGGCGGGGAGCTTCACCAGCTTGGTGGGCACCAGCGGCTGCGGCAAGAGCACCGTTGCCGGTATCCTGATGAGCCGCAACAAGGGCTTCGCGGGCACCGTGTCCCTTTCCGGTTGCGCACTGCAGGATTTGGCCGAGTCCAGCGTCATGGGTAACATCACCTGCGTGACCAACAAGAGCTACCTGTTCAAGGGCACCGTGATGGAGAATCTGCGCCTGGGCAATCCGCAGGCGAGCACCACCGATATGCGCAAGGCGCTGGAGCAGGTGAACCTCTGGGCGTTCTTGCGCGAGCAGGATAGCCTGGACACCGAGGTGGCCGAGGGCGGCACGAATCTCTCCGGCGGCCAGCGGCAGCGTCTAGCCATCGCGCGGGCGCTTCTTCACGATTCCCCCGCTTACATTTTCGACGAGGCCACATCCAATATCGATGTGGAGAGCGAGGAGGTCATCATGGAGGTGGTGCACCGCCTGGCGCAGGAGAAGACCGTCATCCTGATTTCCCATCGATTGGCGAACGTGGTCGACTCCGATCGGATTTACCTGCTGAGGGAAGGCGAGATAGCCGAAGAGGGCACGCACGATGAGCTTATGGCGGCGGATGGCGCGTATGCGCACCTGTACCTCCAGCAACGAAGACTCGAGACGTATGGGCAGGAGGTGGCCTGATGGCTACGCAAGATGACTACAAGCGCCGCCGTGGCGCGCTTACCATCATGGGTCGTCTGATCGGGCTCGTGGTGCCGCTTCTACCCTACATGCTGCTGGCAATCCTCTTCGGCGTGACGGGGTATCTGTGCGCCATCTTCCTGACGATCGTAGCGTCGTATTTGGTGGTGACGAGCTTGGGTGCGGGCTCGTTGCCCGGATTCGACGCCGTATTCAGCTGGCTCTTCTCCTTCGCGCAAAGCCTGGCCGGCCTGTTCGCCGGCAGCCCCCGGCAGTGGGACTACGCTCAGACCCTGCCCGTGGTAGTGTTCGTGGTGCTGGTGGTGATGGGCGTGCTGCGCGGCGTGCTTCACTACATCGAGCAGTACTGCAACCATTACATCGCATTCCGTCTGCTGGCCATAATCCGCCACAAGGTGTTCGCGGCGCTGAGGCGCCTATGCCCCGCCAAGCTGGAGGGGCGCGACAAGGGCAACCTGGTTTCCCTCATCACGAGCGACATCGAGCTTCTGGAGGTGTTCTACGCGCATACCATCAGCCCCATCTGCATCGCGGTGCTCGTGTGCGGCCTGGTGGTGTGGTTCCTGTGGGGCTTCGCCTGGCAGGCGGGCGTGCTGGCGCTGTGCGGGTACGTGGTCGTAGGCGCGGTGGTACCGGCGATAGTGGGGCATGCGGGCTCGCGCCCCGGGTTGGTGTTCCGCGACGCCTTCGGCGACCTGAACAGCTTCGTGCTGGACGGCCTGCATGGTGTGGACGAGACCATCCAGTACGACGGAGGGGCCAATCGTCTGGAGCAGCTGAGCTCGCGCTCGGTGGACTTGGGTCTCAAGCAGCAGAAGCTCAATCGGCTCGAGGCGCATCAGCGCTCCTTCAGCAACCTCATTATCCTGTTGTTCTCGTTGGGGATGCTGCTGCTGATGCTGTACCTGCATTCGACGGGGCAAGTGGATTTCGCCACGGTGGTGGTGGCCACGGTAGGCATGATGGGCTCGTTCGGCCCGGTGATGGCTCTTTCCAGCTTGGCTAACAGCCTGAACCAGACCCTTGCCTGCGGCGACCGCGTGCTCAATCTTCTCGACGAGAAACCCCAGGTGGAGGAAGTGGTCGAAGGTCGTCGCATCACGTTCGACGGTGCGCAGGTGGAAGGCGTGGACTTCTCCTACGCCTCCGAGCAGATTCTGCGCAATGTTTCCCTAGAGGTGGAGCCGGGCCGCGTGATAGGCATCCACGGCCCCAGCGGTTCGGGCAAGTCCACATTGCTGAAGCTGCTGATGCGCTTTTGGGATGCGGACCGAGGCAGCATTCGCCTTTCGGGCCGAGACATTCGCGAGATCGCAACGGATAGCCTGCGTGCGAACGAGGGCTACGTGACTCAGGATACCTACCTGTTCCACGACACGATTGCCAACAACATAGGCATAGGAAAGCCCGGGGCGCGTCCCGACGAGATAGTCGAGGCATCGCAGAAGGCCAACTTGCACGAGTTCGTGTCGGCCCTGCCCGAAGGCTACGACACCGTCGTGGGAGAGCTGGGAGACACGCTTTCCGGCGGTGAGAGGCAGCGCATAGGCTTGGCGCGGGCGTTCCTGCACGACGCGCCGTTCCTGCTGCTGGACGAGCCCACGAGCAATCTGGATTCGCTGAACGAGGGCGTGATCTTGAAGTCGCTGGCCGAAGAAGGAGAAGAGCGCACGGTGGTGCTGGTGAGCCATCGCGAGTCCACGCTGCGCATGACCGACGAGGTTTACGAGATGGAGTCGATAAGAGCTTCGTAGTTGCGGGCCGTCGGGTGGGCCGGGCGGCGAACTTGCGGGGTTGTCGGCCGAGCGGGCTGCAGGTCGCGGGCATCGGGCCGACTGGCGGCTCGATGCCCGAGGCGGTCTCCTAGTGGTGGAACAGGCGCATCCCGGTGAAGCACATCGTCATGCCGTAGCGGTTCGCCGTCTCTATCACGTTGTCGTCGCGGATGCTGCCTCCGGGTTCGGCCACGTATTTCACGCCGGACTTCGCCGCACGCTCGATGTTGTCGCCGAAGGGGAAGAATGCGTCGCTGCCCACGGCCACACCCTCCATCTTCGCTATCCAGGCGGCCTTCTCTTCCGCGGTCAACGGCTCGGGCTTCACCTTGAAGACCTGCTCCCATTCGCCGTCGCGCAGCACGTCTGCGTACTCTTCGCCCGTGTAGACGTCGATGGCGTTATCGCGGGCGGGGCGCTTGATGCCGTCGATGAACGGCAGCTCCAGGACCTTCGGGTGCTGGCGCATCCACCAGTTGTCGGCTTTGCTGCCCGCCAGGCGCATGCAGTGTACGCGACTCTGCTGGCCGGCGCCTACGCCTATGGTCATGCCGCCCTTGGCGTAACAGCAGCTGTTGGACTGCGTGTACTTCAACGTTATCAGCGACAGGATGAGGTCGTTTTTCGCCTCGGCGGGCAGGTCCTCTCTCTCGGTGACGATGTTGTCTAGAAGCTCCTCGTTGATTTCGAAGAAGTTGTGTCCCTGCTCGAAGGTGATGCCGAAGACGTCCTTGCACTCGGCGGAGGCGGGCACGTAGTCGGGGTCGATCTTCACGACGTTGTAGCTGCCCTTGCGCTTGGTCTTCAGGATTTCGAGCGCTTCGGGCGTGTAGCCCGGCGCGATGATTCCGTCGGAGACTTCCGCCTTCAGGTAGGCGGCCGTTGCGGCGTCGCAGGTGTCGGAGAGGGCAGCCCAGTCGCCGTAGCTGCACAGGCGGTCGGCACCGCGGGCGCGGATGTAGGCGCAGGCGACGGGGGAGAGTTCGGCGTCTTCCTCCACGAAGTAGATATGCTTCTCCAGGTCGGTAAGCTCCTGACCGAGGGCCGCACCGGCTGGGCTGACGTGCTTGAAGCTGGCCGCAGCGGGCAGACCGGTGGCCGCTTTCAGCTCTCCCACCAGCTGCCAGCTGTTCAGGGCGTCCAGGAAGTTGATGAAACCCGGGCGTCCATTCAGCACCTCCACGGGCAGCTCGCCGCCGTCGCGCATGAAGATGCGGGCCGGTTTCTGATTGGGATTGCAACCGTATTTGAGTTCGAATTCCTGCATGTGGCTCTCCTGTTCTAGTTTTGGTTTCGTCGTGCGGCCCTAGTCGCCCAAGTTCTTGTTGAAGATCTTCACGTCGCCCGCCACGTTCGTGTAGAGCGAGACTTTGTTGTCTGCGTTCAGCGCGGCCCAGACTTCTTCGGGGGTCGGCAGGCCTACCTCGATGGGCTCGCCGGCGAAGCTGGGGAGCGGGTTGCCGTCTGCACGATAAGTGCTGATGAAGTAGCCCCGACCTCCCTCCGCGCCCTCGTAAGAGAAGAATTCGCGCAGGCAGCGGCCGTTTTCGTGCTTCAGGATGGAAAGCTCGAATGAGCCGTTGTCGTAGCAGATGGCCGATATACGCGGCGTGAAGTTCGGCGCGTCGGGCTCGTATTCGCGCGTGGCCAGGGCTGCACGGAAGTCCCCTTGGAAGTCAATGGCAATGGTGTCGGTCTGGTCCCCGTTGGTGACGACGAGAGCGCCGTCGATGCGGCGGACCGGGTGGTAGATGATAAGGCTCGGGTCCTCCACCTTGCCGGGGTCGTGCGCTTCGGTGCGGATGCCGTCTTCGGTGGCGGTGAAGACGCGGTTGCGCGAGTTGGCGCTGCGGCCCATGATCCAGTAGTAGACGGCGCCCTTGCCCACGACGATGCCGCGCCCGGGGTAGGGGTTGCCTTCGAGCAGTTCGATGAGGTCTTGCATGCGGTTCCTTTCGCTTCGAGGCCGCACGCTTGCAGGGGTTTGCCGATTGCCGCCGTGGGCGAGCCGGGCATGCTCCTGTTGCAAGTGCGGCATGCCCAGACGGTCGACGATTACGCGCGCCGTTTCCCCGTGGTCGTCCACGATAATCCGTCAGTCACGGCGCGTTTGCTGCCCCCGCAGTGTAGCACGCGTATGTGGAGACCCGTGCGGAAAAATGCGAGCGCTCTGTCATTCGGCTCCGAGCAGGTTTCGCGCCGCTTGCCGTGCCGCCTCGTCTACCGCCGCCAGTTGCTCGAGCGACTCCACCGCAGCGTTTTCGTGCGCGCCCATCACGCGCTCCACCGTCTCCGCTATGCCCAGATAGCTGCACTTCCCGGCCAGAAACGCCGCCACCGCCACTTCGTTTGCGGCGTTCATCGCGCATGGCAGCGTGCCGCCTTCCTGCCCCGCCGCGCGAGCCAGCGCCAGGCAGCGGAAGGTATCGGTATCCGCAGGATAGAACTCGATCGCGCCCAGCTCGGTGAAGTCCAGGGGCCGCACCGGGGCCCCCCAACGCGCGGGGTAACTCAATGCGAATTGGATGGGGATGCGCATGTCGGTCGTGCCCAGGTGCGCCTTCACGCTGCCGTCGGCGAACTCGACCATGCTGTGTATGGTGCTTTGCGGCTGCACGACCACCTTTATGCGGTCGTAGGGCATGGCGAAGAGATGGTGGGCTTCTATGATCTCGAGTCCTTTGTTCATGAGCGTGGAGCTGTCGATGGTTATCTTGGGCCCCATATTCCACGTGGGGTGTGCCAACGCTTGCGCCGCCGTCACATCGCGCAGCTGGTCTCGCGTACGCCCGCGGAACGGTCCTCCGCTTGCGGTCACCCAGAGGCATTCGACTTCGGAATGCTGTTCTCCCAGCAGGCATTGGTAAATGGCTCCGTGCTCGCTGTCGATGGGCATCAGGGCGCCTGCCGGACCCGCAGCCGGGGCCAGGCCTGCGGCACGCCGACGCTCGTCCACCCGGGCGGCCATCGGCATAATCAGGTCGCCGCCCACGACCAGGGACTCCTTGTTGGCCAAGGCGAGCACCTTGCCGGCCTTCAGCGTCTCGAAGCTCGCGCGCAGGCCGGCGGCCCCCACCAGGGCGTTCACCACCAAATCGACCTCGCCCAGGCGCACCAGGTCCACCACGGCATCCATGCCCAGGCCCAGCTCCAAGCCTTCGGCCGATTCGGACGGGGCCGGCATCTCGTCGAGGCCGCAGGCGAGGAAGCGGACGTCGAATTCACGGGCGGCGCGAATCATCTCGTCCACGCGCCTGCCGCAGGCCAAGGCCACGATCTGCAGCTGCTCGCCATGTCGGCGAACCACGTCGAGCGTCTGCTCTCCGATGGAGCCGGTGCAGCCCAGCACCGCGATGCGTTTCCTACCAGACAACAGGCACGCACCCCCCGGCCAGCAGCAGCATGGCCGCCGTCACGCTCGCGAAGAACAGCGAATCGCAACGGTCGAGCAGGCCGCCATGCCCCGGCATGATGGTGCCGGAATCCTTCACCCCCACATTGCGCTTGATACGGCTCTCCGCCAAGTCTCCCAGCACGCCCGCGCCGCCGCAGGCCAGGCCGAAGCAGATGGCCATGGGAATGCTCATGGTCACGCCGGGGATCAGCGTCATCAGGCACCAGAATCCCACCGAGACCAGAAGTCCCGCGATCAGGCCCTCCCAGCTCTTCTTGGGGCTCGTGCGAGGAGCCAGCTTGTGCCTGCCGAATTTGCTGCCTACCAGGTAGGCGAAGGCGTCGTTGAACCACACGCTCATGAAAAGCGCCAGCAGCAGCACACCGCCCCACGGCTGGGGGAGGGCGGCGCGCAGCAGCACCAGCGGGGACAGCAGGAGGCCCGTGTAGCAGGCGCCGAAGAAGCTCGCGGCCACATCGGCCACGCGAGCGCGCATCCAGTAGATGTACCAGATAAACAGCGCCATCATCAGCAGCAAGGCCACAGCGGAAACGCCCACCGGGCCGAACAGCCACATGCTTATCGGGAAGGCCGCCGCGCCGACGATGCCTATCACCTCGTTGGGCATCTTGGAATCCACGCGCATCATGTAATAGAACTCGCCCGCGCAAACCGCGGCCATAGTTGCCAGGTACGCCACAGTCGTCGTGTCGTTTGCCAGCACGCAGATGACGGATAGGGCAACGTAGACGAAGCCCGTTCGAAAGCGCACCTGCAGGCTGGTTGCATTCTTGAAGCGATCGGGGGTCTTCTCGTAGGCGAATTGCTTCGCGCGGCCGGTCTTTTCGGAGATGCGCTGCTTGCGCTCCCTGCCGGGACGGCCGCTGGCCTGCCCGCTCCCGTCCCGCTTGCGCTCCCTGCCGGGACGGGCGGCCTGCGCCGCTTCTTCCAAGGCGCGCGACGCGGGTTGGTTCTCCTCCTCCGTCACGCTAACGCACCGCCCCGTAGCGCCGATCGCGCCTCTGATAATCGAGTAGGGCGCGCAGCATCTCGTAACGGTTGAAGTCAGGCCAAAGCACGGGGGTAACGTAGAACTCCGAGTAGGCCACCTGCCACAGCAGGAAGTTCGACAGGCGCATCTCCCCGCTCGTGCGTATGACCAAGTCCGGATCGGGAATGCCGGTCGTGTACAGCCCGCTCTCGAACAGCTCTTCGGTTACGCGCGGAGCATCCTTGCCGGATGCCCCCGCTGCCGCGGCCTTATCGGCAATCTTCTGAATGCTCTCGAGCATCTCGGCGCGGGAGCCGTAGTTCACTGCCACCACCAGCGTCATGCCCTCGTTCGAGCGCGTCTGGTCCCAGGCCCGATCGAACGCTTCCCGCGTATCCTGCGGAAGCGGGGTCAGGTCTCCTATGGTCATCACGCGGACGCCTTCTTCGTCGAGCTCGTCGACCTCTGCCAGCATGGTCTTGGCGAACAGGTCCATCAGGCCGTTCACTTCGGTCTGCGGGCGCTTCCAGTTTTCCGTGCTGAAAGAGTAGATCGTCAGGAAGCGCACACCGCAATCGCTCGCGCAGCGGATGGCCTCGCGCACGGCCTCAATGCCCGCCTTGTGGCCCTTCAGCCTGTTCAGGGAGCGCTTCTTGGCCCAGCGGCCGTTGCCGTCCATGATGATGGCGATATGCTGCGGCATGCTATGCGCCTCGAGCGCATGCGCATCGAGACCCTCGGGCGGGTTCGGGAATATGTCCTCCAGCGGCTTGTGGAACATACGTTGTCGGTGCCTTCCGTCGTCTGTCTGCGGCTCCTGCCGCAGCCCTGCCCCCAGCTCGACTTTCCGTCATTCGCAGAACGGCGGAAGCTCAGATCTCCATCACTTCCGCCTCTTTTTTGCCGAAGGCCTCTTCCACCTTCGCGATATAGGCGTCGGTCAGCTTCTGGATCTCGGCTTCGGCACGGCGCTGATCGTCCTCGGGAAGGCCATCGTTTTTCACCGCTTTATCCACGGCGCTGTTGGCATCGCGGCGGGCGTTGCGGATGGCTACGCGCGCTTCCTCGGCGTAGGACTTGCATTGCTTAACCAAATCGCGGCGGCGCTCCTCGGTAAGCGAGGGGAATGCCAGTCGGATGCAGGTTCCGTCGTTGTTGGGGGTGATGTCCAGGTGGCTGTTGTTGATGGCGTGCTCGATGGCGCCGAGCGTGCCCTTGTCCCACGGCTCGATGACGAGCATGTGCGCATCCGGGGTCTTGATGGCGGCCATTTGGTTCACGGGGGTGGGAACACCGTAGTAGTCCACCTTCACCCTGTCCAGAATCATGGCGTTCGCGCGGCCGGTGCGCACATTGCCGAAGGCCTCGGCCAGCGAATCGAGCGCCTTCTGCATGCGCTCTTCGGCTTCCATCTTGATTTCATCTATATCTGCCATTGCTCTTCCCTTTCGGTCGCGGACGCTTGGCCCGCGTCCCTCGGTGCCCTCCTGGGCGTTGCCATTCTACTCTCGACGGGTGAATCTTGAAAGTTTCGTTCCCGTTTGCGACTAGCCGACCGTGGTCCCCACGCTTTCGCCCTTCAGCACCCGTGCGATATTGCCGGGACGCGTGATGTCGAAGACGAGCATGGGCATCTTGTTGTCCATGCACAAGCTGGTGGCCGTGGTGTCCATGACGCGCAGCTCCCTGGTGATGACATCGTGATAGCTGATGTGCTCGAAGCGTTTCGCGTCGGGGTTGGCCTTCGGGTCGCTGTCGTATATGCCGTCGACCTTCGTGGCCTTCATCAGACATTCCGCATTTATCTCGCAGGCGCGCAGTGCGGCGGTGGTGTCGGTGGTGAAGAAGGGGTTGCCCGTTCCCGCCGCGAAGATGACCACGCGGCCCTTTTCCAGGTGCCGCACGGCCCGACGCCGGATGTAGGGCTCGGCGACTTGGCGCATTTCGATGGCGCTTTGCACGCGGCACGGGATGCCGGCGCGTTCGAAGCCGTCCTGCAGCGCGAGGGCGTTCATGCAGGTGGCGAGCATGCCGATGTAGTCCGCTTGGCTGCGGTCCATACCCTCGGCCGACCCCGCGATGCCTCGGAATATGTTGCCGCCGCCCACGGTGACCGCGACCTGGATGCCGTCGTCGACCACTTGCTTGATCTGAGCGGCCAGGTCTTCGACCACCTTCGGGTCGATGCCGTAGCCGGTATCGCCCATGAGCGCCTCGCCCGAGAGCTTCAGCAGGATGCGCTTGTACCTGTATTCGGAATCTGCCATGGAAGCACCTTTCTCCAGACTGGTGCTATCTTACCCGATTCTGAAGCAGGGCGAAGGAAAGGCCGCGGGTTGCCGCGGCCTTTCTACAATTCATTTCCCGAAGCGGGATGCATGCGAGTTGGGAGACGGCGCGGGGCATGCGGGACGCCGCGTCGTCTCCCGGCAGGCGCCGACGTCTCTTACGCTGCGGCCCTCTCCTCCGATTCTTCCGACCCGCCCAGCAGCTGGCCATTATCCGAGAGGCTCGACCTGCTCGACCGCCCGCTGTTGGCGGACAGCTCGCTGTCGCTGCCGAGCGTGGCCTGCGTGGCCTGCTCCTGCCCGTCGCGGATGTAGGTGACGGTCACCTCCGTGCCCACGCCCGCCGTGCGCACCGCGGCGATGAGGTCGGTGGAGCTTTCGACATTGGAATCGTTCACCTTCGTGATGATGTCGCCTTCCTGCAGACCCGCATTCGCGGCGGAGCTGCCGGTGTAGACGCTGTTCACGTAGGCGCCCTTGTCTGCGGAGAGGTTGTAGCGCTGGGCGATGCTGTCCGTTACGCTGACCACCGCGACGCCCAGGCTGGCGTGGCTGGGGGTTTCGCCGTTGATGATCTGCTGCGCGATGTCCATGGCGTAGTCGATGGGGATGGCGAAGCCGACGCCGGAGTAGCTGCCGGAGTAGGATTCGATGACCGAGTTGATGCCGATGAGCTGGCCCTGGTCGTTCACGAGGGCGCCGCCCGAATTGCCGGGGTTGATGGCCGCGTCTGTCTGAATCATGTTCGGGTACACCGAAACGCTGTTGGACGAGGTGCTGTAGCCGCTGCTATCGTCGCTGTCGGAGACGGTGATGGTGCGGCTCGTGGCGGAGACGATGCCCGTTGCGACGGACTGCTCTAGTCCGAACGGGCTGCCCGCGGTCATCACCCACTGGCCCGCCTTCAAGTTCTCCGAAGAGCCGATCTCCACCGCGGTGAGATTGCTCGCATCGATCTTCAGCACCGCCAAGTCGCTCGATTCGTCGGTGCCCACGACCGTGGCCTCGTATTCGGAGCCGTCGTTGAGCTTCACCTCCAGCTTGGACGCGTCCTCCACCACATGGTAGTTTGTGAGGATGTAACCATCGCTGCTGATGATGACGCCGCTGCCCAACCCGGAGAGCGTCTCGGAGCTGCTATTGCCGTTGCTGCTGCCGCCCCAGCCGTAGCCGAAGCCGTACATGCTGCTGGAACTCTGCTTGGTGTAGACGTCGATGCCCACGATGGAGGGCAGGACCTTGTCGGCCACCTGCTCGGCAAGCGTGCTGTCGCCGCCGTCATCGGCGGAGGCCGTGATAGCGCTGGTAGAGCTGCTGCCCAGGGTGGTGGTGGAGCCGCTGCCGCCGACGCTGATCGCGCCCGTGCTCAAGGCGATTCCGCCCGCGAGGGCGACGGCCAGTCCCGCGCCTACGAATGCGGTGAAGAAGGTTTTGGCGCCGCCGCCTTTCTTGGCGCTTGCTGCGGGTGCGGATGCGGAGGTCGCGTGCGTATGCGTGGCGGGGGTGCTTGCTGCGGGCGCGGCGTAGGTCCAGTTGGGCTGCTGCTGCGCCTGCTGCTGGGAGACGTACCCCGTTTGCGCCTGCGGCTGGGTATACGCTGTCTGCTGCGGCTGCGTGGGATACATCGGCTGTTGTGGCTGCTGCGTCCCGCCCTGCTGGTAGGGAGGGATGGGGGAATTGCCGTTGCTCGTAGTCATGTGCATTGCTCCTTCGGGAAGAGACCCTGCTCGATCGTGTTCTCCACACTAGCACCCAAATTTGCATCTAAGCTGAAAAACCTTCACACCGTAACGCTCCTGCCATGTGAATACCCCAGACAGAGTACGCAGGGGTAGACCGCTCGGAGCAGATGGGCAGACGGGCGGTCGGTCTCTTGCGAGGGGTTTTATGCGAGTCGAGCTCGACAACAGGGCCGCCGATGACGACGCACGAACGGCGAAGCTCCATTACAATGGGCGCACGAGAGAGAATCGCGAAGAGGTGCCGAGGAAGCATCATGGACGAAAAGAACTACGAGAAGGCGGTCGAGCTGCGCCGCAAATTGCATACCCGCCCGGAACTCTCTGGGCGGGAAGTGTGGACCCGCCATTATCTGATCGAGTTTCTCCAGGCCAATACCACGCGGCTGGACATAGTGGATCGAGGCAAACCGTACTTCTATGCCGTCTATCGCGCCGGAGCGGACCTGCCGACCCTGGCCTTCCGTGCGGACTTCGACGCCTTGCCCATTCCCGAGACCATCGACCTGCCATGGGGGTCGCAGACGCCGGGCGTCTCCCATAAATGCGGCCACGATGGACATTCCGCGGGGCTTGCGGCATTCGCCTTGGAGGTAGACCAGAAGGGCGCGGCCTGCAATGTCGTCTTCCTGTTCCAGCACGGCGAGGAGACCGGCATCGGCGCGTGCGAAGCCAAGGAGGTCCTGGCAGCGGAAGGCGTGGACGAGATCTACGGCCTGCATAACTCTTCTGGGTTCGATGCGGGCACCGTCGCGCTGAAGGACGGCGTGGTGCAGATGGCTTCCCGCGGCCTCAGCGCCTTCTTTTCCGGTACGCCTTCGCATGCGGGCTACCCCGAACTGGGGAAGAACCCTTCGTTCGCGATGGCGGACGCCGTGGCGCAGCTTCCGCAGCTCGTGCAGGACTCCGGGCGGCAGGGACAAGTTCTCTGCACGATAGTCCAAATGTCCGCCGGCGGGCCCGACTTCGGCGTGCAGGCCTCGGAAGGCGTGCTGCGTCTGACCTTGCGTGCGGGTGTCGAACGAGAGCTCGATGCGCTGCAGCGAAACATAGAGGGATTGGTCCGCAGCCTGGCCGAGGAGCAGGGGCTGGAAGTGCGCTTCGAGCTGGCGGATGTCTTCCCCGAAACGACGAACGACCCCGCATGCGCGGACAAGGTGCGTGCGGCCTGCCGCGTTGTCGGCGTGCCGCAAGTGGAGATGACCGCGCCGCTTCGGCCGTCCGAGGATTTCGGCGGCTACTGCAAAAGCTGCCCCGCGGCCTTCTTCTACGTGGGCAACGGCAAAGACCACCCGCCCATACACGACGCCGCATTCGATTTCCGCGACCAGAATATCCGCACTGCCGTCGCCGTATTCAGCGCTCTGGCCGGCGTGCCGGCGGATTAGGCGGTATGGCGGCAGCCGCCGAGGCGCCCAACGAAAACGCCGCCCGATCCGGACGGCGCGTGTGAATTCGATCGAGAACGGATTCTTTCGCCTGAAAATGTGAGAGAGGTGAAAGACCGGCTGCATTTCGCGAAAGGAGGGCGCAACGCAATGCCGCCGTTCTCATGCGCGAAGATAACGACATGCGGCTGAACTTGCAAGCACGTACGCATAATCAACCATATTTTTTGCTAGGAATTGAATGAAGAGGAGATAATCTCGTCGAAAACCGAATGCCTGCGCTTACAAGAGCCGCAGGTTGACCTCTTTCAGCTGACGCCCCGTTACCGCATTCGGAGCCCCCGTCATCGGGTCAGCTGCGCTGCTGGTCTTCGGGAAGGCGATTACGTCGCGGATGGATTCCTTGCCCGCGAGCAGCATGCACAGGCGGTCGAGCCCCAGGGCGATGCCGCCATGAGGGGGCGCCCCCAGCTCGAGTGCGCGGAGCAGATGGCCGAACTTCACATCCATATCCTCCTCGGAGACGCCGACCTGACGCAGCACGCGCTTCTGCAGCTCGGCGTTGTGGATGCGGATGGTGCCGCCGCCGGCCTCGAAACCGTCCATGACCAGGTCGTAGCTGTAGCTGCCCACCTCGAGCGGGGCGCTTTCGATCTTGGCGACGTCCTCTTCGGGGATCATGGTGAAGGGATGGTGCTCGGCCGCGTATTTCTTCTCGTCCGGGTCGTAGCTGAACATGGGGAAGTCCACCACCCACAGCAGGGCGTGGCCTTTGCGCTCGATGCCCAGCAGGTCTGCCATATGCAGGCGCAGGGCTGCGAGCACGGCATTCGCCACGGCGAAGGTGTCCGCTGCGAACAGCAGCAGGTCGCCCGGCTCCACGCCCATGGCCTCCTTGATGGCGGCATGCACTTCCTCGCCTAGGAATTTGATGATGGGGCTCTTCTCTTTGCCATCGGCGGTGTAGGCGATCCAGGCCATGCCCTTCGCGCCGTTGGCGGCTGCCACCTCGGCCAGCTTCTCGATGTCGCCGCGGCTCCAGTCGCCGGCGCCCTTCGCGTTGATGGCCTTCACGATATTGCCGGCCTCCACGGCTTTGCTGAAGACGCCGAACCCGCATCCGCGCACAATCTCCGTCAGGTCCACGAGCTCCATGTCGAAGCGCACGTCCGGGCGGTCGCACCCGAAACGGTCCATGGCTTCCTTCCACGGCATGCGTTGCAGCGGGAATTCGTGCTCCACGCCCACGGCCTCCAGGACCTCCGCCATGACGTCTTCCATCATCTGCAGCACGTCATCGCGCCGCACGTAGCTCATCTCGATGTCCACCTGGGTGAACTCGGGCTGACGGTCGGCACGCAGGTCCTCGTCGCGGAAGCAGCGCGCGATCTGGTAGTAGCGCTCCACGCCGGCGCACATGAGCATCTGCTTGAACTGCTGAGGGCTCTGGGGCAGCGCGTAGAACTTGCCGGGATTCGGACGGCTGGGGACGATGTAGTCGCGGGCTCCCTCCGGCGTGGAGTTGGCCAGAATGGGCGTCTCCACCTCAAGGAATCCGCGTTTGTTCAGCGCGGAGCGCATGGCCTGCGTAAAGGTATGACGCAGCAGCAGGCTCTTGTACATTTCCGGACGACGCAGGTCCATGTAGCGCCATTTCATGCGTGTGATCTCGTCGGTTTCGATGCCGTCTTCGATGCTGAAGGGCGGGGTGACGCTGGTGTTCAGAACCTTCAACCCGCTGGCCAGCACCTCGACCTCGCCGGTGAGCATGCTGGGGTTGACGCTTTCTTCTCCACGCGCCCGCACGCGGCCTCTCACTTCCAGCACGTACTCGCGGCCCAGATGCTCGGCCGTATGGAACTCGTCCTCGGTCACGCAATCCGGGTCTACCACGACCTGGGTGTAGCCGGCGCGGTCGCGCAAATCGACGAAGATGAGCCCGCCGTGGTCGCGGTTATGCCATACCCAGCCCGTCAACACGACCTCGCGGTCGATATCTTCCTTGCGCAGTTCGCCGCAGGTGGCGGTGTGCATGCTGTACTCGTTCAGAAAGTCCGTCATGTGTCCTAGCTCCTTATTGCGGGCGGACGCCTGCTGCCCGCCTGTTCTCGCGAAAACCCAAGCATTGTAGCGCACCCGCGAGAAGACGCGCCATCCTGCACGGAAAGTCCGCCGCAGGGTTGTCGGGCGAGTCAGCGGGCTGGCGTTCTCGGGCCCCCGCGGTCGCCTCGCGCCTACAGCCGTTGCGGCAGATCGGACTGCTGTACGAGCTCCTCGGTGTGCTGCTCCATGTCTCGCAGGTTCACCGCCCCCCGGGCCGCCTCCTGCGGACCGAGTACGGCCACCTTGCGGGCCCGCAGCTTGTCTGCCAGCTTGAACTGGCTTCTCAGGCTGCGTCCCTGATGGTCCACCTCCACGCTGAGCCCTGCGTCGCGGCACCGCTGCGCCAGCGTGAAAGCCTCCGCCCTCGTGCTCTCCTCCACGCATGCGATGAACAAATCGCAGGTCGAAGCGCTCGCGGTCTGCACGCCTGCGGCCTCCAGCGCGATCTTGCAGCGCTCGTAGCCTATGGCGAAGCCGAACCCCGGCGTGTCCTTGCCGCCTATCTCGTGCATGAGTCCATCGTAGCGCCCGCCGCCGCCGATGGCGCTCTGGCTCCCCATGCCTTCGATGTCCACCTGGATCTCGAACACTGTGCGCGTGTAGTAGTCCAGCCCGCGCACCAACGTGGGATCTTCTCTATAGGCGATCCCGGAGGCATCCAGGTAAGTCTTCACCCGCTCATAATGATCGCGGCAGTCGTAGCACAACGCCTCGGTTATCAGCGGCGCGTCGGCCATGATGGTCTTGCAATCCGGCTTCTTGCAATCGAAGGCCCGCAGCGGGTTCGCCTCTGCGCGGGTGCGGCAGTCCTCGCACATCCGATCCTCATGCGCCAGGATATAGTCTCTCACCGCATCGCGATATGCCGGCCGGCAAGTCGCATCGCCCATGGAATTCAGGAGCAGGCGCATGTTCTCGCGGGGAATGCCGATCTGCTCGTAGAAGCGCATGAGCATGATGATGCCCTCGGCGTCGATGGAAGGGTCGTCGGCCCCCATGCATTCCACGCCTACCTGGTGGAACTCGCGCAGGCGGCCCTTCTGCGGACGTTCCGCGCGGAACATCGGCCCCGCATACATAAGCTTCACGGGTGCCCCGCCTTGCGTGACCAGCCCGTTCTGGGCGATTGCGCGCACCACGCCGGCCGTGCCCTCCGGGCGCAAGCTCAAACGGCTCTTCGCCTTCAGCTTCTCCCCCGCCAGGACCTTCTGCAGATTCGCGCCGGATATGGCGGTGAACATTTCCTTGCTCACCACGTCGGTGGCCTCCCCGATACCGCGCACGAACAGGTCGGTCTGCTCGAAGAGCGGCGTCTCGACCGGGGCGTAACCGGAGCGGGCGAACACGCGGAAGGCCGTGTCGACGAACGTGCGGTAGAAACGCATCGATTCGGGAAGCAGATCCTCGGTGCCTTCGGGTTTCGAAATGGCCATGGCGCAATCTCCTAGTCGTCGCAAACGTGTCGTCCGATTCTAGCACCAGCCGCACGCCTGAACAGATGCGCCCGCGGAATGCGCTGCTAGAACACACCGCCCGAGGAGCTCGTGCTCGCGCTGGAACTGTACTGCAAAGCCATCTGGACATACGGGTCGGCCATCGCGAACATCACGATGAGCTGCACCACGACGCCTGCCAGCACGCCGATGGCGGCAGAGCGAAAGGCCCCGGCCCGCTCGACGGAGGACTTGCGCGCGCAGGCGATGAGCACGAACAGGAAGCTGAAGATGCCCGTGAGCATGCCGATGATGACCCACACCCATTTGGGAGGGCCGGAAATGCCCTTGTCGAAGTTCTCGTTCTGCCAGTCTTCCAGCCAGAGGCCGCCTTTCGTGAAATCGGATTTGGGCGCGGGCCCCATCGGCTTCTCGCCCAAATCCGGAGCCCAATCCGAGGGCGGGAGGGGTGCAGCGTTTTCTCGCGAACGCTGCGTCGGGCTATCGGCCCGATTCTCGTCTCCGGTTCGGGCCGGCACGGCCTGCTCTTCCGCGAGGTTCTGCTCTGGGGACGAGTCTTGCCCGCGCTGCTCGGCCTGGGGGTTCTGTTCGCGAT
This sequence comes from uncultured Denitrobacterium sp., assembly GCA_905236045.1. Taxonomy (GTDB): domain Bacteria; phylum Actinomycetota; class Coriobacteriia; order Coriobacteriales; family Eggerthellaceae; genus Curtanaerobium. The sequence continues at coordinate 11,397 of CAJOOG010000003.1, read as the reverse complement.
CTTCGCCCATGTTTCCACTTTTGCTCGAAGGTTTATCGGCATTGTAGCAGTCCGTGGAGGGTCGGACAGTTACACCCCGTTGACACATCGTGCCTGCCCTCAAAAAACACGGCCTTTGCACCGTATAGTGCTGATCATGAAGAAAAGCGAAGCGCTGAACATACTCGGATTGGAGGACGGCGCGTCGGATGACGACGTGAAGAGGGCCCATCGCGAGAAGATCCGCCAGAACCACCCCGATCGCTTCACCGACCCCGACCAGAAGAAGAAGGCCGAAGAGCAGACCAAGCTCATCAACGAAGCCCGCGACGTGCTGCTTTCCCGCAAGTGGGAGCCCGAATACGGGCCGCGCACCGCCACGGGCGGCACCTATGGCAACCCCTACGCCGGGGCGCGTCCGGGCACCAATGCGCAGGGCGACCCGTTCTACGGCATGCCCTTCACCTATGTCTGGAGCAGCTGGGACAACGTCGATTCTTCGCAGGGCGCGGGTGCCGCGGACCCCTTCGAGAGCGTCTTCACGAAGGTTCCGCGCAAGACCGCCAAAGAGCAGTACGAGGAAGCGAAGGGTAATTTGCGCGGATTCGCGGGCGTAGCCGGGGTGAAGCTGATCATGCTGGCCGCTTGCGCGCTGCTAGGCGGCATTGCGACCGGCATGTTCATCTATCTGGTGACCACCGTCCTCTACGCGATAAGCCGGGAGGTGAAGGGCTGCTCGAGCTTCCTGGTCATTCCCTTCGTGTTCCTGTTCGGCCCCCTTATCCTGTTCATGGTGCCCAGCTTCGGCGCGGGCATCGGCATCGGGTTGCTGGTCTTCTTCGGCATCTCCGTGGCCTACGACGTCGGCACCTTGCGCAGGCTGCTCGAGCAGATGCGCACCTACAAGCAGAAGGCCGACATCGAGCAGTAGCCGCCGCGCGCGGGCTACCGGCGCGGGGTGTCGGCCGCGGGCCGCCGGGCGTCGACTGCAGTGCGCGCACCGCGGGCCCCCGCCCACGCTCTACCCCTGCCCGCTCCGCCGGATTTCACCGCTTAACTGCGCTGGGGATCTCCTGCAGCTCGAAGCGGTAGGTTTGCTCGACTTCGGGATACTTCTCGCGATCGACCTCGCCGAGGAACATCGCCTTCGGGCGGATCCACAGGCTGCCGTCTTCGTAGAGCTTGCGGTACACGACGTATTCCTCGCCGGTCTCGGAGTGTTTCGCCACGTCCACGACCAGGTAGTAATCGCCTTTGAAATGGCGGTAGACGCGATTGACCTTCAGCTCCTGCATCTTCGGCTCCTCCCGCGACGGCCCCTATTCTCCGCTGCCCTGGTCGGCCAGCTGCTCGAACAGACGGTTCCGTGCCACCTCTTCGTAGCCCGCCCCGGGGCGTGCGTGGTTGGCGAACGGGTGGATGGAGATGCCGCCGCGCGGGTAGAACAGGCCGCGCACCTCCAGGTACTTCGGGTCCATCAGCTTTACCAGGTCGTTGCAGATGATATTCACCGCATCCTCGTGGAAATCGCCGTGGTTGCGGAAGCTGAACAGGTACAGCTTCAGGCTCTTACTCTCCACCATGCGCTCGTAGGGGATGTAGTTGATGAAGATCGTGGCGAAATCGGGCTGCCCGGTGATGGGGCAGAGCGTGGTGAATTCCGGGCAGCGGAACGTTACCATGTAATCGCGTTCGGGGTGCAGGTTCTCGAAGGTTTCCAACAGGTCGGAATCGTAGTCGGCGGCATAGGCGCCTCCCGAGCCGCCTCGCCCCGCCGGACCCCCTGCGCTCCCCGAGCCGATCGAGTTTCCCAGCAGCGTCAATCCTTCGTTTTCGCGTGGCATGGCTTTCCTTTCCCCGTTTTGCCTTCAGGCCAGGCCCAGCGCCTGCATGACCAGCAAGACCACGGTCAGCATCGCGACGATTCCCACGAGCAGCCACAAGGCCACCCGCGTCGCCGGCCCCGAGACGTGTTCTTTCATGATGTGCTTGTCGCAGGCGATGATGGCCATGAACGCCAACAGTATGGGCAGGATCACGCCGTTGATGAACTGAGCTAGAATCATCACGGCCATCAGGTCGAGGCCCGGGATGAGCGCGATCACGGCCGAGAAGGCGATGATGCCCGTCATGAGGCCCTTGAAAATCGGCGCCTCCTTGAAGCTGAACTCCACGCCCGCTTCCCAGCCGAAAGCTTCGCAGACCACGAAGCTGCTGGTGAGGGGCAACACGCACGCAGCCAGGAAGCTCGCGCCCACCAAGCCGATGGCGAAGAGCGCCTGGGCGTACTCGCCCGCGAACGGCACCAAGGCGGCTGCGGCATCGGCGGCGCTTTCGACGTGAATGCCTGCCGGATAGAGCACCGCGCCTGTCGTCACGATGATGAACCAGGCCACGATAATCGCGGCGATCGACCCGCTTGCGGCATCGACGCGGATGGCCAGCAGGTCGTCGCCTCCCGTCCCCGTGCCCTTCTCCACGATGTTGCTCTGCGCGTAGAACATCATCCAGGGTGCGATGGTGGTGCCGATGGTGGAGATGGTAAGGCTCACGAAGTTCTGCGACTGCACGATTTGAGGCGTGACGGTGGAGAGCAGGGCGTCCGGCCAGTCGGGATTCGCCATGAACGCGGCCACGATGTAGGTGACGAACACGAGCGAGATGATGAGGAAGATGCGCTCGACGCGCTGATAGTTCCCTCCGGAGACCAGCAGCCATACGGCAACGGCGGACGCCAGTACCGAGACCCAGGTGGGGATGCCGAACATGCCGCAGCCGGCCGCGATGCCGGCGAATTGGGAAAAGCAGGTGGCGATGTTGCCCACGAGCAGCGCGAGCATGGCCAATGCGGTGGGGCGTATGCCGAAGCGCTCGCGGATGAGCGCGGCGAAGCCCTTGCCGGTGGCGGCACCCATGCGGCCGGCCGTCAGCTGCACCACCACGAGCAGCACGCACATGATGGGAAGAATCCAGAGCGCCTTGAAGCCGAATTCGGCTCCCACGGTGCTGTATGTGGCGATGCCGCCGGCGTCGTTGCCGGCCATGGCGGTGATGATGCCCGGACCCATCGCGGCCAGAATCACGGCCGCGCGGGAGCGTTTCTTCGCGATGGCGCCGGCCTCGACGCCGTCCTGCAGCACGTCTTCGCCGCGTTCCGCGCGTTTTGCCAGGACTTCTTCGGTGGTCTTCTGCGCAGCCATGGCTACCCCGCGTATCCTGCGATCTGGAGCACCATCAGGGTGTAGACGATCAGCGCCGCGATGCCCACGATGGAAAGCAGCGCCCCCCGCGTCCAGGTGCTGCTCTTGGTTTCTTCCGAATCCTCCTCGATGACGTCGAAGGCGTCGTCGAAGGTGACGATGCCCAGCAGCTTCTCGTTCTCGTCCACCACAGGCAGTGCCCACAGGTTGTATTTCGAGATGCTCTCCGCTACTTCGTCTTCGTCCTCGTCGGGCAGCACCTTGATGAGGTCGTCGGAGAACATTACGTCGCGCAACGGCGTTTCGGGCTGGGAAAGCACCAGGTTGCGCAGGCTCAGCACGCCCGCCAGCTTGCCGTATTCGTCGTTTACGTAAAGGTAGTGGATGCTCGGCCAGTCCTCGGGCAGGCGCCGAATCGCCTCTATGGCATCGCTTACGCTGTCATCGGCGTCCATGACCAGGAATTGCGTGGTCATCATGCCGCCGGCGGTCTCGTCCCGATATCCCAGCAGTTTGCGGATGTCGGCCGCGTCTTCCATGCCCATCAGGCGCAGAAGGCGCTCCGCTTTCTCGTAGGGAAGGTCGCGCACGATGTCGGCGGCGTCGTCTGGTTCCATGTCCCCCAGCAGGCGGCTCGCACGCGCATCGTCCAAATCGTCGATGGTGTCCGCCTGGTATTCGTCTTCCATCTCCGAGATGGCGTCGGAGGCGCGTTCGTCGTCGAGGTGCTCGAAGACCGCCGCGCGCTGGGCGGGGTCGAGCTGCTCGAGGATGTCGGCCACGTCGGCGGGGTGCAGCTCGTTCAGGCGTGTGTGAGAGACGGAAAGCTGGACCTTGGAGAGGTCGCGGTCGAGCAGGTCCATGTAGTTCCAGGCGATGATCTGCTCTTCGATCTTATGCCCGAAAGCGGAGGCCGCAGCCGCAACGACCCGCTCTATCCAGGGGGCCAATCCGCGCAAGATGCCGCGTACGCCCACCTCGGCGCCTAGGAGGCGCAGCTGCGTGCCCGATTCGGAAAGCTTCAGGTCGTTCACGCGCACGACCTTCATGCCCTGCGTGTCCACGATCTGCCGGTCCATGAGGTCGCGGGCGAGCAAGACCTCTTGCGGCTGCAGGTAGCTGAAGCGGATGCCGGTCGAGGGAACGCAGAGCCGCACGGCTTCGCCGTCGTATGCCTGGACGTACTTGCGCCAGCTGATCATGAACGGCACGTTGCCCGGCCCCTTGAAGGCCAAGCTGGTAACGCGGGGAAATACCTCGCCGGTTTGAATCGCCAGGTCGGAAATCGATCCGATTCTCTCTCCGTCCTCGTCGAAGACGGGTTGGCCCAGCATTTGAGAAAGGTAGAGCAAGCTTCCTCCTGGATTGCGATGCAGCGGCCGCAAGCCGGCCGCCCATCCGGGAAGCCGCGCGGCTACTTACTGACAGGTTTGCGTTCTCGAACCTTCAAGTACAGACCTTCCATTGAACGATTGCGGCAGAACTGCCCGAGGGCGTTTCCGCGTCCCACTACTGTACCACGTGTGCATGTGGAGCAACCGCCACAATTCGAAAAAGCTTGTTGACTCCGAAAGGCTAACTGCTAATATACCTGTTGCTATTCAAGTGCGCCGTTACCTCAGCTGGATAGAGGGACTGACTACGAATCAGTACGTCGGGGGTTCGAATCCCTCACGGCGCACCACTTCTGCAAGGAGAGACAACTCCGCAACGCGGGGTTGTTTGCATTTACGGGCCGATTTCGGCTTGCACGGGCGGGGTCCCGGATGAAGAGCGTCCGCGGGAAGATGCGGGCGGTTGTCTCGTCCCGCACTCGCGGAGCCCATCTGGGGACAAGCGGTTCCGAGCTCTATCGCAGGGTCGCCTTTGGTGCTCCCTCCCCGCTCCTGGGCCGCTTGCGGGGTCTTCCGCTCGCGTGAAAATCGGGTCCTCACCCCGCAGCGTATGCACATTTGGTCTTCAATGCGGACTACACTTGGAGGCCCTTCGGCAAGCAGACGCCGGAGGTGTTGCGGCGCGGAGAGGAGAACCCGTGCCCCTATGAGAAGGAGGAGCGTAAATGGCATCTATTATGTCGTGCCATGCTATCCGAGAGGAGGACTTCCCGCAATTCGTGGACGCCGTCATCGCAGGGCAGCGCACGATCGGCCCCATCGCTAAACGGGGGAAGTTCGATTACGAGGAACTCGAGTCCGCCGACGATCTGCGGCTCGATTTCGATGTGACCCTGCAGCCGCCCAAGAAGGCGTTTTTCCCGCCCGTCCAGCAGCTGCTGGCCTTCGAAGGCGAAGAGGTGCGCAGTTGCATCGACCCCGTCCCCACGGTACTGTTTGGCGTTCATTTCTATGACATCAAGGGAATCGACATGCTCGACGAGCTCATGAGTTCCCCGCGCTGCGATGGCGATTATCTTGCGCAGCGCCGGGCGACCACCATCGTCGGTTCGAGCATCCAGGCGGTATCGCCCTGGGCTTTCTGGGACAGCGTCGGCGCCGACGTTCAGCCGAAGGGCATGGACGCATTCCTGACCAAGATCGCGAACGGCTATGTCTATGCGGCCTACACCGAGGCGGGGCGCGAACTGTTGCGCTATGGCGCCTTCTCTCAGACCACGCCGGAGCAGCGCGAGGAAGCCGAACAGGCCGACAAGGCGCTGATGGGCACCTGCGAGCACAAGCTCGATGGCACCACGGAGCAGATAGCCCGAATCTCGCGCGAGAGCTACGATAATACGGACCTGTGGAAAGAGCTGGCCGAGGGCTGCTTCAGCTGCGGTAGCTGCAACTTGGTCTGCCCCACCTGCTTTTGCTTCGACGTGCAAGACCACTGGAATCTCGACCAGGTTTCAGGCGACCGGACCCGCTACTGGGACAGCTGCATGGCCTGCGACTTCGCAAGCACCACGCTCGCAGGCGGCGGCGCGGAGAATTTCCGCGGCGAACGCTACGAGCGCTTCCGCCATCGGTTCATGCGCAAGACCTGCTTCTTGAACGATCGCGTCGGCGGCCCGTGCTGCACGGGCTGCGGGCGTTGTGCCAGCGCATGCACCGCGCGCATAGCCGATCCGGTGAAAGTCATCAACCGCGTGATGGAGGTGGCGAGATGAGCGAGCACAGCAACCAGTGCGAGAGCCTGTTTCTGCCGCGCAAGGCGACCGTCGTCGCCTTTGAGCAGCCCACCAGCGTGGAGCGTCATTTCACGCTGAAGATGGCCGACGGCGCCCCCATGGAGTGGCAGCCCGGGCAGTTCCTCTCCGTGGGAGTCATGGGCTATGGCGAGATCCCCATCGGCTACGCCAGCAGCCCCACGCGCCCGGATACTTTCGACATCGTGGTCCGCAAGGTCGGCCGCGTCTCGGGGGCCATCGACTCCAAAGTCGTAGGCGATACGCTCATGGTGCGCGGGCCGCTGGGGCACGGTTTCGATTTGGAGGACCTCTTCGGCCAGAACGTGCTTATCGTGGCGGGAGGCTTGGGCATCTGCCCCACGCGCAGCCTCATCCAATACATCTTGGACCGACGAGATCGGTTCGGGGACTTCACCTTGTTCTACGGCGCACGAGACCCGCAGGCGCTTCTGTTCGACGAAGATCGCCGGCTGTGGAAGGGCAGCGCCGATGTGGACTATTACGAGACCGTCGATGTGGGAGATCATCGCTGGCCGGGGCATACGGGCGTCATCACCACGCTCTTTCCCGAGGTAGAGCTTCCCCTGGACACCAAGGTCATCATCTGCGGGCCGCCCATCATGTTCAAGTTCACCGTCATGGAGCTGGAGAAGATCGGCATACCCACCCAGAACATCTACGTCGATCTCGAGCGCCGCATGAAGTGCGGCGTGGGCAAATGCGGGCACTGCCAGATTCAGGATCGCTATTGCTGCATTGACGGTCCCGTTTTCAACTACCGGGAACTCGAAGACATTCCGGAGGCGATCTAAATGCCGAAACCCACACTCGCATTCTTCGACTTCACCGGTTGCGAAGGGTGCCAAATCGAATTCACGAACCTCGGCGACGAGGCTACGCTGGAGCTGCTGAAGCATGTGGAGCTGGTCGAATTCCGCGAGGCGATGAGCGAAACCGCTCCCGGCCGCATCGATATCGCGCTGGTGGAGGGAAGCTTCACCCGCGAGATGGACCGCGAGCGCCTTATGGACATCCGCCGTCGCGCGCGCACCGTCATCAGCTACGGGGCCTGCTCCTGCACCGGCGGCATCAACGCGTTGCGCAATCATCAGGACGACTATCACGACGTGGTCTACGCCGACCACGCGGCCGAGCCGATGGTCTTCAGCGGTCCCGCCCGACCGATTTCCTCGGTCATCAAAGTAGACTACGAGGTCCCCGGCTGTCCGGCGGACAAATACGAGCTCGTCGGCATCCTCACGGACCTGCTGCACGGCAAGCGGCCCTTCATTCCCACCTATCCGGTGTGCGTGGAATGCAAGCGCCGGGGGACCGTCTGCCGCTACGAAGAGGGCGACTACTGCATGGGACAGGTGGCTCGTGCCGGCTGCGGTGCCCCGTGCCCGGCTTCGGGCATCCCGTGCGAGGCGTGTCGCGGGTTCTCCGCGGATGCCAACATTCCCTCGCTGCATCGCGTGCTGATGGAGCGAGGCGGCATGAGCCAATCCCGCGCCATCTCGAAGACGCGCATGTTCACGGCGAACTTGGAGGGGTAGAAGATGATTAGAGACATTACCGTAGACGTGCACCACGTCACGCGCGTGGAGGGGCACGGAAACATCCAGGTGAAGGTCCGCGACGGCAAGATCGAGCAATGCGATTGGATCGTGCCCGAGGCGCCGCGTTTCTTCGAGGCCATGGTGCGGGGGCGTTACTATTCCGATGTCTCGCGCGTGGTCAGCCGCATCTGCGGCATCTGCTCGGTAGGCCATTCCCTGGTCTCGCTTAAGGCCGTGGAGGATGCGCTGGGCATTCCCGTCTCCAAGCAGACCCTCGCCCTGCGCAAGCTGCTGAAGATGGCCGAGAATTTCGACTCGCACGTGCTTCACATCTACCTGCTGGTCGCACCTGATCTGGCGGGGGCTCCCAGCGCCTTCGCCATGGTCCCCGATCAAGGCGAGCTGGTGGCGCGGGCATTGCGCCTGAAGCGCTTGGGCCACGAGTGGGGGAGCACCCTGGCGGGTCGTACCACGCATCCCACCACGCTGGTGCCGGGTGGCTTCGGCGTGCTTCCCTCCAAACGCGAGCTCGAGGATCTGCGCGACAAGATCGAGGCCGCCCTTCCCGACATCAACGCCACGGTGGACACCATGGAGGCGCTTCTGCCGAGCATTCCCGATTTCACGCGTCCGACCGAGTACATGGCGCTCGGCGACAACTTGGAATACCCGCTCTACGACGGCTATGTGAGCACGATCCTGCCCGACGGCGACCGTGCGCTCTACGGCGTGGGCGATTATCGCAAATGCACCAACGAGTACATAAACGAGCAGTCCACGGCCAAGTTCTGCAAGAACCGCCTGGATTCCTACATGGTGGGGGCGCTCGCTCGCTTCAACCTGAACTACGATCTGCTCTGCCCGCAGGCCAAAGAGGCCGCCAAACGTTTGGGCCTGGCTCCCATCTGCTTCAACCCGTTCATGAACACCGCCGCGCAAGTGGTGGAAGTGGTGCAGATGGCCTACGAGGGGTTGCGCCTGCTCGACGAGATCGTGGCGCAAGGTCTCGTAGAAGAGGCGCCGGGCAAGCCCACGCGCTATGGGGTGGGGCATGCCGCGGTGGAGGTGCCGCGCGGCATCCTGTTCCATGAGTATGCGATAGACGAAGAAGGCTTCACCACGTCGGCTGACATCGTCATCCCGACGAACGAGAACCATGGCAACATCCAGCTCGACTTCAACGCGCTGGTAGCGCAGATGGTCGAGGAGGACAAGGGGGAGGACGAGATACGGCAAGCGCTCGAGATGCTCGTCCGCGCGTACGACCCCTGCATCAGCTGTTCGACGCACTAGCGGCTGCGAGTGCTGCGGGACGTAGGGGAGGCGCTGTCGTTCGGGGGACGTGTTCCTCCGAGGGTCAGCGTCTCCCGCCAACGTTCGGGCGAAACGCACCCGCGGCCATCCGGGTCCATTCGGGGACATCCAGGGCGCCCTTTCACCTTCGCACGCTAGTGTACGCTAGCGGATTTTACGGTAGAATCTTTCGGAACCATACGAAAGGACAACTGCCATGCTCAGCGAGGATAAGAGACTCGAACTGTATCGGACCTTCAACGAAGTGAATTCCATCGACCCGGAGTGGTATCAGCGCTACGACGTCAAGCGCGGTCTGCGCAACGCCAGCGGATCGGGCGTGATAGCGGGCATCACCAACGTATCCAACGTCCACGGCTATGTCTTGAGCGACAGCGAGAAGCGCGCCGACGATGGCAAGCTCACCTTCCGCGGCTACGACATCTACGACCTCATCGGCGACGAGGGATCCTCCCGACGCTACAACTTCGAGGAAGTGGCCTACCTGCTGCTGATGGGGCACCTTCCCACGCAGCGGCAGTTCGACAACTTCAACTACGGCATGGAGCAGGACCGCGACCTGCCGGACGGATTCACCGCCAGCATTATCATGCGGCGGACCCCGCCCGACATCATGAACGTCCTGCAGAGCTGCATCTTGCTGCTCTACTCCCACGACGAGCACCCCGAGGATCGCTCGATCGAGCACGAGATCGAGACGTCCACTTCCCTGCTCTCGCGCCTGCCGCGCATCGCCGTGCTGGCGTATTATGCGATTCGCGCTCGCTTCGCGGGCGAGTCCATGATCATGCACCGCTACATTCCCGGTCAGTCCACGGCGGAGACCATTCTCTCCATGCTGCGTCCGGACCGGCAGTTCACGCCCGAAGAGGCGCGTCTGCTCGACATCATGCTCTGCTTGCACGCCGAACACGGCGGCGGAAACAATTCCACGTTTGCGACGCGGGTGCTCTCGTCTGCCGACACCGACCCGTATTCGGCTTATTCCGCGGCGGTCGGCTCCTTGAAGGGCTACAAGCACGGCGGGGCCAACCATAAGGTGCGCGCGATGCAGAAGGAATTCAAGGAGAACGTCGTGCATTGGGATGACGACGGCGAGGTGGCCGACTACCTGGCGAAGATCGTGAGGAAGGAAGCCTACGATCGCGCCGGGCTGGTCTATGGCATGGGCCATGCCGTCTACACCAAAAGCGATCCGCGGGCCGTTATTCTCAAACGCTTTGCCGGGCAGTTGGCGCAGGGTACGGAATATGAGCCCGAGTTTCATTTGCTCGAGTCGATAGAGCGGCTCTCGCCGGAGGTTATTGCGAAGGTGAAGGGCACGAAGAAGGACATGTGCGCGAACGTGGACATGTACTCGGGCTTCGTCTACAGCATGCTGGGCATCCCCGAGGACCTCTTCACGCCGTTGTTCGCCTGCGCACGCATGGCGGGCTGGAGCGCGCATCGCTTCGAGGAGATAGCCACGGGCAAGCGCATCATCCGTCCCGCCTATAAGAGCACGCAAGGCGAGCGGAAGACCTACGTTCCCATGGCGGAGCGCTAGAAGGCGGAGATCCCGCATCGAAGGGAGTCCTGTGAAAAGCATTCAACTTATCGCCCCGGCCAAGGTGAACCTGTACCTGGGCATCGGGCGCAAGCGCGCCGACGGCTATCACGATGCCACGACCGTCATGCATGCCCTGGCCATGCACGACGTCCTGACCATGACCCGCCTTGGCGCGGGTGAGAGGACCACGCTGTTCGAGCCTTGCGATGCCGCGCAGCCGCTGCGCCAATTCGAGGCGGCGGTCGATCCTGACAGCGGACTTGCGGTGAGCGCCAACATAGTCTGGCGCGAAGGCATCGAGGGGGCGGAAATCTCCGACGAGGACAATCTGGCCTGCCGCGCCGTACGCGCCTTGGCGCAGGAGCTCGGCCGCCGCGAGGACGAGCTGGTGCGCATCGTCGTGGAGAAGCATATTCCGCACCAAAGCGGCCTGGGCGGTGGAAGCGCAGACGCGGCTGCCGCACTGGTGGGGGCTGCCGAACTCTGGGGCGTTTCCGCGGACGATCCGGTGCTCGCCCGAGTCGCGCAGGAGCTCGGAGCCGACGTGCGCTTCTTCTTGCACGGTGGATGCGCTTTGCTGAGCGGACGGGGCGACGAGCTGGTGCGCTACTTGGTGCCGCGCCGCGATTCCGTCGTCATCATCCGTCCCGAAGGGGGCATTTCCACGCG
>CAJOOG010000002.1 GCA_905236045.1 uncultured Denitrobacterium sp. | reverse complement strand
GGGGGCGGGCTGCGGCTGCGGTGTGGGCTGCGGCTGCGGCTGCGGCGCGCTGACGCCGGATGCAGCGCCGGACGCGCCGGGCGGTGTGGGCGGTGTGGGCGGTGTGGGCGGGTTGAAATCAGTCATGCCTGCTCCCTTCACGAGGAAGCGCCCCGGAGGTTAGGGGCGCTTGGGGACTCACAGCTCGAAATTGTCGTCGGTGCGGCGCCCTTGTGCTTTCTTCGCCGTTCGCAACAGGAATTCCTGGTTGGTATCGGTCTGCTTGAGCGACTTGATGAGCATATCCATCGCGCGTTCGGGATTGTTCAGATTCGCCAAAATTCGCCGCACCGCCCAGATGAGCGGGGCCTCCTGCGGGTTGAGCAGCAGGTCCTCCTTGCGCGTCGAGCTCGCGACCGGGTCGATTGCCGGGTAGATGCGCCGATCGGCCAGATTGCGGTCGAGTCGCAGCTCCATGTTGCCCGTGCCCTTGAACTCCTCGAAAATGACCTCGTCCATCTTCGAGCCGGTGTCGATGAGGGCCGAAGCCAGGATGGTGAGGCTGCCGCCGTTCTCGATGTTGCGAGCGGCGCCGAAGAAACGCTTGGGCGGGTAGAGGGCCGTGGAATCCACGCCGCCGGAGAGGATGCGGCCGCTGGCGGGCTGGTTGAGGTTGTAGGCGCGCGCCAGACGGGTGATGCTGTCGAGAAGGATGACCACGTCGTTGCCGTCCTCGACCAGACGCTTCGCACGCTCGATGACCATCTCCGCACATGCGATGTGGTTGTCGGCGGGCATGTCGAAGGTGGAGGCTATGACTTCGCCGTGCACGCTGCGCTGCATGTCCGTCACCTCTTCGGGGCGCTCGTCGACCAGCAGACACATCAGGTGCACTTCCGGATTGTTGGCGGAGATGCTCGCGGCGATCTGCTTCAAGACGGTGGTCTTGCCGGCCTTCGGCGGGGAGACGATGAGCCCGCGCTGCCCTTTGCCGACGGGAGCGCACAGGTCGATAACACGCGAGGTGATGCCCTGGCGACCATGTTCCATGATCAGGCGCTCGTCGGGATAGACCGGGGTGAGGTCCTTGAACATCGGGCGGATCGCCGCTTCTTCGAGCGGCTTGCCGTTGACCGAGGAGATGCGCTGAAGGGCGCCGAATTTCTCGTTGTTGCGGGCGGGACGCGTGGTCCCGCTGATCACATCGCCCTTGCGCAGACCGTTGCGGCGAATCATCGCCGTGCCCACGTAGACATCGCATTCGCTGGGCAGATAGCCCTCGGTGCGCAGGAAGCCGTAGCCTTCGGAGAGGACGTCGAGGATGCCCGTGACATCGACGAAGCCTTCCTTCTTCACCTCGGCCTCGTAAACCGCCTCCACCAAGTCCGCCTTCAGCAGGCCCTTCGGATCGAGCTCGAGATCCTTGGCCTTCTCACGCAATTCCGCCACCTTCAGCTGGGCGAGCTCCTCGCGCGTGACGCTGGGGGCCACTTCGCGATTGCGGTCCTTGCTGCGACGGTTGCGGTTCTTGCGGTTCTTTCCTCCGTTCTGCTGGCCCTGCTGATTCTGCTGGCCCTGCTGCGAATCGCGCTGCGGGCGGACGTTCGTGCGACGACGCACCTTGGTCATGGCCTCGCGCGGTTCCCCCTCCGTGCGCTCGGATGCCTCCGCGGGTTTGTCCGCCGGATCGTCCTTCGGGCGGTTCACCTTGGATTTCTCCTCCGCCTTCGCCTCGGGCTTGGCCTCCTCGGCCTCGGCCTTGCGGCGAGCGCGACGCCGGGGCTTCGTCTCCGCCGGAGCGGAAGCCTCTTCGACGCTCTTGCGCGCACGGGCGCGGCGACGGGGTTTCTCTTCGTTAGCTGTTTCTTTCTCGGCCATTTACGCGCCTTGCACTTTCTCCCAGTCCTTCATGAAGGAATCGAGCCCGCGGTCGGTGAGCGGATGCCGCACCATCTTCTTGAGCACGCCGAACGGAACGGTGGCGATGTCGGCGCCCATGAGCGCGCATTGCGTGACATGGTTGGCGCTGCGGACGCTGGCGGCGATGATCTCCACCTGCTCCCCGCCGACGGTGCTGTCGGCGAAGTCGTAGCCGCCGATGGCGGAGACGATGTTGCCCACCTGATCGAGCCCGTCTTCGGAAATGTCGTCGAAGCGCCCGATGAAGGGGCTGATGTATCGTGCGCCGGCGCGGGCGGCCAAGATGGCCTGCGGAACGCTGAAGCACAGCGTCATGTTCACGCGGATTCCCTCATCGGCGAGCATGCGCGTGGCGGCCAGGCCCTCCACCATCGTAGGAACCTTCACGACCACGTTGGGCGCTATGGCGGCCAGCTTGCGAGCGTCGGCGAGAATGCCCTCGCGGTCCATGGCCACGCTCTCGGCCGACACGGGGCAGTCCGGACCCACGATGTCGCAGATGCGAGCGATGTGGTCGTCGAAATCGGAGAGCTTGCCGCCGATTTTAGCGTAGAGCGAGGGGTTGGTGGTGACGCCGGCAATGGCGCCCCAGCTCGCAGCCTCCTCGATCTCGGACAAGTCGGCAGTGTCCAGGAAAAACTTCACAGGGGTTCCTCCTTCGGGGGAATCGGGGGGAATGCGCACGGCACAAGACGATGGGCATTCGGTAATGAGGGATTGGTCTGCGCAGAAGGAGACCTGCCCCATAGTACCAAAGCCTCGCGCATGCGCAAGGAAAATCCCGCAACTTCTCTACGCGTGCGAAACGATCGGCCTGTCGCCTACAAGACGGTTGCAGGGCGCGGGGGCGGCTGCGGAACCCCGGCCTGTAACGCCATCTGTAACGCCATCCGCGGGAATCTGCCACAAGCCGGCGGGTCTCACTTCTCGCGGAACATGCCTCCGTGCGCGTCGTCTTCCTCGCTTGCCCTGCGGGCGGCCTGCGCCTCGGCTTCGCTCTCGAAGACCTGCTGGTCCTGGCGCTCCGTCAGCTCCTTGGCCATCTCGCGCAGCTTGAATTTCTGCACCTTCTTGGCCGGGTTCATCGGGAACTCGTCGACGAAGAACACCCGTTTCGGCACCTTGTAGCGGGCGATGCGCGGGATGGCGTAGGCCCTCACGTCCTCCTCGGTCATGCCCTCGAAGCCGGGCTTGGTGCGGACGAACGCCCCCACTATCTCGCCGAGGCGCTCGTCGGGAATTCCCACCACCTGCGCATCGAGCACTCCGGGCATGGTCAGCAGGAAGTTCTCCACCTCGAGCGGGTAGATGTTCTCGCCGCCGCGGATGATCATGTCTTTTATGCGCCCGGTCACGCGGTAGTAGCCGTCCTCGTCGACCGTGCCCATGTCGCCGGAATGCAGAAAGCCGTTCTCGTCGATGGCCTCGGCGGTCTTGTCGGGCATCTTATAGTAGCCCTTCATCACGTTGTAGCCGCGACAGCACAGCTCGCCATGCTCGCCGGGACCGCACTCGTGCCCGTCGTTCACGTCGAGCACCTTCACCTCCACCGGCGGATGCTTGCGCCCGACGGTATGGCATTTGTGCTCGATGTCGTCGTCGACGCTGGTCTGCGTGAAGACGGGGCTCGTCTCGGTCAGGCCGTAGCAGATGGTGATGTCGCGCATGTTCATCTTCTCGATGACCTCCGCCATGGTAGCCGGAGGACAGGGACTGCCGGCCATGATACCGGTGCGCAGGGTGCTCATGTCGTACTTGGCGAAGTCGGGGTGGTTCAGCTCGGCTATGTACATGGTGGGCACGCCGTAGACTGCCGTGGCCTTCTCCCCGTCGATGGCCCGCAACGTCAGCTCCGCGTCGAAGCTCTCGATGCCGATGATCGTGCAGCGGTGCGTGAGGATGGCCATGAGCCCCAGCACGCAGCCGAAGCAGTGGAAGTACGGAACGGGCAACGTCACGCGGTCGTTCGGCGTGAGCTTCATTCCCTCGCCGATGAAAAAACCGTCGTTGAGGATATTGCGATGCGTGAGCATGACGCCTTTGGGGAATCCCGTGGTGCCGCTGGTGTACTGCATCATCACGCAGTCGGTGTTGTCGAAGGACTTCGTGCACTCGTAGAGTTCTTCGTCGGCCACATGCTCGCCGAGCAGCAGCAGCTCGGGCACGTTGTAGAAGCCGCGATGCTTCTCCGGGCCCATGTAGATGAGGTTCTTCAGGAACGGGTATTCCTCGGAGTTCAAATACCCGCGCTGCTGCGTGAGGGACTCGGGGATGAGCTCGCGCACGATCTGCTTGTAGTCGATGTCGCGGAACGAGTCGATGATGCAGAGCGCCTTCATGTCCGACTGCTTGAGCACGTAGTCGAGCTCGTGGCTCTTGAAGACGGGGTTCATCGTGACCATGACCACGCCGATCTTGGCGCAGGCGTAGAGGAACGTCACCCAGTCGGGGATGTTGCGCGCCCACACGCCAAGGTGGTCGCCCGGGCGCATGCCGATGAACAGCAGCCCGCGCGCCAGGCGGTCGGTGCGGTCGTCGAATTCCGCATAGGTCCAACGCAGGCCGCGGTCGGGGTAGACCATGAACTCGTGGTCGGGCTCGATTTCCGCGCGCTCGCGAAAGTACTGCCCGATGGTCTTCTCGGAATGCAGGGGAAAATCCAGGTCGCCCGGCAGCACCGGCGTGCCATCCGCGCGGGGGGCCGGGGCGTTTATCTGCTCCGCCTGCCTGACCCTGTGCTCGATCTCGGCCGGAGTCCAACCGAGACCGAACACCAGGTGATCGGTTTTCACCTTGGGTTGCTCAGCCATATTTCGACCTGTCCTTAGAACGGGGTGTAGACGCAGGCCAGGAACTTTGCTTCCTGCCCTTCGTGAGCACGCACCTGATGCGGCACGATGCTGTCGTAGTAGATCGACTCGCCGGGGTGAAGGATGTAGAGCTCCTTGCCGTATTCGATCTCTATCTCGCCCTCCATGCCGAAGAGCCACTCCTCCCCTTCGTGGCCGACCAGCTCGTGGTCCACTTCGCCCGAGGGGCTGATGGTGATGATGAAGGGGTCCATATGGCGCGAGGGGTGCCCGGCGGCCAAGCTGAAGTAGCGCAAATCGCCGGCATCGGAGTTGGTCTCCAGGCTGCGCATGCGCGTGACTTCCTGCATCTGCTCGGCATCCAGGTAGGCGGGCCCCAGATGGTCGTCGTCGTCCATGAGGGTGCCCAGGCGCACGCCGAGCGCACGGGTTATCTTGATGAGGGGCGCGAGGGAGGGAGGCAGCTCGCCTTTTTCAAGTCCTTCGACCATCTCGAGGTCGAGTCCGCACCTATCGGCCAAATCTTGCGCGCTCAGATGATGCGCCTCGCGCAGGGCCACGATCTTCGAGCCGAGCTTGTTGTCTTCGGACATCCTTGCCTCCTTCGTTTCGGAACGTCCTCTCTTTTCGGCCGCACGCCGAACCGAAGCGGGCTGCGGGCCGGACCGCGAGCCACACGCCGCTCAAGTGCGGTATAGAGCATACTAGACCCGTGGAATTTCCTGCGTGGAAATTCACAATACTAGCGCAGACTAAAGTTGCGGGGGAATACGCGTATTCGAAGGAGAAGGCGAAGGACGAAACCCCAGGTCACGCCGCAAAATCAATCTTGTAACAGTTTCCCGCGGAAGGTGTTGCAGACCGGGGCGGGGAATCGGCTGCCCCATCGAACTCGTGTAACTCGTGCAAATGCTCGACCGAAGTGCTTGCCGAGGCGAGACATGCTAAGGTGGAGCAAAGAAATCCCTGAAGAAGGAGCATCCATGGCACGCGTGTACAACTTCTCCGCCGGTCCGGCCGTCCTACCCGAGGACGTGCTGAAGGAAGCCGCCGCAGAGCTTATGGATTATCAGGGCTGCGGCATGTCCGTGATGGAGATGAGCCATCGCAGCCCCGAATTCCAGGGCATCCTGCAGCAGACGGAGGAGGACCTGCGCGAGCTGCTCGCCATCCCCGACACCTACGATGTCCTGTTCCTGCAGGGCGGCGACACGCTGCAATTCGCCGAGGTGCCGCTGAATCTGTCCACCCCGCGCAATGGCACGGCCGCCTACTTGGTAACGGGCCAATGGTCGAAAAAGGCGGCGGCGGAGGCGAAGCGCCTGATCGAGGCGCCCGTGGTGGCCAGCGGGGCGAAGACGAACTTCAGCCGCCTGCCCGATTGCAGCGCCCTGACGATCCCCGACGAGGCCGACTACGTCTACCTGTGCGAGAACGAGACGGTTCACGGCCTGAAATTCCCCGAGCTGCCCGACGTGGGCAACCACGTGCTGGTGGCCGACCAGAGCAGCATGTTCCTCTCCGAGCCAGTGGATGTGACCCGCTACGGACTCATCCACGCCGGCGTGCAGAAAAACGTCGGGCCCGCCGGCCTGCAGATCGTCATCGTGCGACACGACCTGGTGCCCGCCTCCGAGCTCGACGGCGTCCCCACGATGCTGCAGTATCGCACGCACGTGGAGAAGAGGAGCCTCTACAACACGCCTCCGTGCTGGAATATCTACGTGTGCGGCCTGGTCTTCAAGCACCTGAAGAGCATCGGCGGGCTCGTCGCCATGCACGAGCGCAATCGCGAGAAGGCGCAGCTGCTCTACGATGCCATAGATGCCAGCGATCTCTTCCATGGAGCCGTGAGCGTACCCGAGCACCGCAGCCTGATGAACGTGACGTTCGTAACCGGCAACCCCGAGCTCGATGCCAAGTTCGTGGCGGAGGCGAAGGCGGCGGGGCTTCTCAACCTGAAGGGTCATCGCAGCGTGGGCGGCTTGCGGGCGAGCATCTACAACGCCATGCCGCTCGAAGGCGTGCGAGCGCTCGTGCGCTTCATGCAGGATTTCGAGCGCGACAACCGCTAGGCCGCGGGGCGACTTCGAGCGCCCCGCGGCCCCTACACCTTGCCGCGGTCGAAGACATGATGCTTGCGGGCCTTCTTCGGCTCGCGAAAGTCGAGCTGCGCTTGCACGTACTCCTGCGCGGGGACGCTTTCGCCTGCGAGCTCTATCTCGTCGATGGTCCAGGAGAGCGCCTCGTTGCCGAACAGCTCGAGCATCTTGATACGCGCATCGGTCTTGTTCGCCTTCGAGTTGGCCTTGCTCTCGCTCTCGAACTCGAAGGTGCCATTCACCGGATTCGCTCCCCCCGGCGACTTATAGTGTGCGCGATACGTCTTCACCCGAACCTGCCTTTCCTGCTGCCTGCAGATTACCATATCGTCCGCCGCCGGCGCTGAGCACCCTCATGGATGCCAAACCGCATAATCTAAGTGCCTACCTATAAGATTTCTTTCAGGAAGGTAACATAAATAACATGCGGGTTACCTTCGCGAGATAACGGTTGACCCCTCCCCCGCGCCGCCTTATAACAGCATCATCAACACGGACGAAACCGCAAACGAGCGACGAAAGGATGATTGCGATGATGCTTCCCGCCAAACGCAACAACTGGTTAAACGATTTCATGATAACCCCCTTCGATGCCTTCTTCGACATCCCCACCGGCACGACCGGCAAGACGGCCCCGGGCCTGATGCGCACCGACATCAAGGAGACCGACGATGCGTTCAAGCTCGCCATCGACCTGCCGGGCGTCAAGAAGGAAGACCTCTCCGTCGAAATCCAGGACGGCTACCTCGAGGTCTCCGCAGAGAGCAAAAGCGAATCCGAAGACGCGGCAGCCGACGGTTCGTACCTGCGCAAGGAACGCTTTGCCGGCAAGTTCAGCCGCAAGTTCTACGTCGGCGAGGACATCGACGACGATGCGATAACCGCCAGCTTGGAGGACGGCACGCTGAAGGTGAACGTCCCGAAGCGCTCCGAGCCCGAGCCCGAAACGAAGAAGACGATCGTCATCTCCTAAATCCCCAACCCCGACTTTCTCTCTCCCCCTTTTTTCTCTCCTCTATGCGAGAACCCCGCCGATGCACCGGCGGGGTTCTTACATAGAGGCCGCAATCTCGGCGGCGGTCCTGCGACGACCAGACGTCCAACGAGACCAGACACCCGGCCGAACCAGACGTCGCAACCATGCACCGCCGCCGCACCGCAACCGCGGCCGCAGCCATCAGTGCGCAGGGCGCTATACGTTCAGCATATCCTCCACCTGATGCGACATCTTGGCCTCTTTCTTGAGGTCGCCCTTATCGGCATCGGCGGCGAGCTCCTCGGCGGTCTCGTGCCAGCATTCGGTCGGGGGCAGGCCGGGGATGGAAGACGCGAGGAAGACGGGGTTCTTGCCGGCAGCCTTCTGCTCCTCGTAGTCCTTGAGCGCCTTTATAGCCCAACCGCCCAGGAAGAACAGGGCGAACAGGTTCACGAAGGCTTGGAAGCCCATGAAGATGTCGGCAGTGTTCCAGACGAGGTCGAAGCCGGCTTGGGCGCCCCAGAAGACGGCGATAACGCAGAAGATGCGGAACACGAAGGTGAGCCACTTGTCGTCCTTGATGAAGCGGATATTGCTCTCGGCGTAGTAGTAGTTCCCCAAAAGGCTGGAGAAGGCGAACAGGAAGATGCTGAAGGTAATGAAGTTCACCCCTAAATCGCCGAGCGAATAGCGCAGCGATTCCTGCACGAGCGGCATGCCGCTTAAGATATCGCCGGTCGTGGGATTGACGAAGGAGGTGATGTTGGTCGTGGCGTCGGTGACGGTCTGAAGGCCGCCGCCCACATAGAAGACCAGGATCATCATGCCGGTGCAGGTGCAGATGATCATGGTGTCGATGAAGACGGAGAGAGTCTGCACGAGGCCCTGCTTGACGGGGTGCGAGACGGAAGCGGCCGCGGCGGCGTTAGGAGCGGAGCCCATGCCGGCTTCGTTGCTGTAGAGGCCGCGCTTGATGCCCCAGGAGACGACCGATCCGGCGAAGCCGCCCGCGAAGGAGCGGAAATCGAACGCCGAAGAGCACACGAGGTCGAAGACCGCGGGAATGTCGCCTACGTGCATAAAGGTGATGACGAGCGCGATAATCAGATACGCGATGGCCATGATCGGCACAAGCACGCTGGTGAGAAAGCTGATGCGAGAGCCGCCGCCGAAGATGCAGACGGCCATGAAGGCCGCGATGAGCAGGGCCACCCAGATTACAACGGTGCTGTTGAAGTAATCGGGCATATAGACTTCCAACGTGCTGGAGGCATTATAGGCCTGCAGCGCGTTGAAACCGAAGGCGAAGCACAGGATGAGCGTGATGGCGAAGACGATGCCCAGCCAGCGTTTGCCCATGGCCTTCTCGATATAGTAGGCCGGGCCGCCCCGGAAGGAGCCGTCCTCGTTCTTGACCTTCCAAATCTGCGCGAGCGTGGACTCGACAAAGGCGGAGGCGGCACCGACGGTGGCCATGATCCACATCCACATGAGCGCTCCCGGTCCGCCGGCGGCGATGGCGGTGGCGACGCCTGCGATGTTGCCGGTGCCCACGCGGCTGGCAGTGGAGATCATGAGCGCTTGGAACGAGCTGGCAGTGGATTCGCCCTCGTTGTACTTCTGCTCCGTGATGGCGCGGATCATGTCCTTGACGAGCCGCAGCTGCACGCCCTTCGTGCGAATGGTGAACAGGATGCCGGAAACGACCAGCATGATGATGAGGATGTAGGTATACATGAACGTGTCGACGTCACCGGTGAAGGTGACCCACCAATCCATATCCATACTCCCCCTCCTTTCCATGACGGCGCTCACGCCGCGAAGAGCCGGGCAGGCCGGCGGCAACGCAGCAGAGCGCTCCTCCTTAAGCGATTCCCTCCATGAAATCTGCAGACAGGATACCAGAAAAGAACGGCCCGCCGAACAGGGCGGGCCGCATCTGCCAAAAGGCTTTGCGCGTAAGGCGCGGTAGCGATAGGGGCTATCGGCGTTTTACCAGGCCAAGTCCTCCGCCTCGGCCTTCCCGCGATTCGTGAGAGCATCGAGCATCATCTTGTGCTCGACCTGAGCGGCGATCTCCTTGGTGTGGATGACCGCATCCGGGTTGACCGAGATGGAGTCGATGCCGCTCTTGATGAGGAACTCGCAGAAGTCGGGATAGATGCTGGGCAGCTGGCCGCAGATCGAGACCGTCTTGCCGTCCTTGTGCGCGACCTCGATAAGGTGGCGAATGGCCCGCTTGACCGCCAGGTCGCGCCCATCGGCCACGTCCTGGATGATGTCATTGTCGCGATCGAGCCCCAAGATGAGCATCGTCAGGTCGTTCGAGCCGATGGAGTAGCCGTCGATGAACTTGTTGAACTGGTCGGCCAAGATGATGTTGGAGGGAATCTCCGCCATCAGCCACACCTTGAAGTCGGGACTGCGGACCAGGCCGTGCTCGGCCATGATGCCCGTAACGATCTCGGCTTCCTTCACCGTGCGGCAGAACGGAATCATGACCATGAGGTTCTTAAAGCCGTACTCGTTGCGCACACGGTTGATGGCCTCGAGCTCCAGCTCGAAGGCGGGCAGGTACTTCGGGTCGTAGTAACGCGAGGCGCCGCGCCAACCCAGAAGCGCGCTGGGCTCTTCCGGCTCGTAGGCGTCGCCTCCGGTGAGGCCGCGGTATTCGCTCGACTTGAAGTCGGACAGACGCAGGACCACCTGACGCGGGGCCAGAGCGGAAGCCACCTTGCGCATGCCCTCCGCCAGCTTGTCGACCGCCTCGTCGGCGCGTCCGGTCTCGATGAGGTGCAGCGGATGCTCGTGAATGAAGGTCGTCCAGATGAACTCCTCGCGCATGAGCCCGATGCCGTCGCAGGGCAGTTTGCCGTGCTTCTCGGCCAGGTCGGGGTTGCCCAGATTCATGTAGATCTTGGTGCCCGTGACCGGAGCGACGTAAGCGGCGGCTGCGGGAGCAGCGGAGGCATCGGCGGAGGCGGACTTCACCATGCTGGCCACGATGCCCTCGTAGACGGTGCCGTTCGTGGCATCGACCGTGATGTCCTGGCCGTCGGCGATGGTGCTGGTGGCCTCCTGGGAATGGCTGGCCGTCCCCACGATGCAGGGGATGCCCATCTCGCGGGAGACGATGGCCGCATGGCAGGTCATGCCGCCGGCGTCGGTGACGATGGCGCGAGCCTTCTGCATGGCGGGCACCCAGTCGGGGGCGGTCATGGTGGTCACCAGGATCTCGCCCTCCTTGAACTCGTCGATGAGCGCGGGATCGGTGATGACGTGCGCCTTGCCGGCAGCGGAGCCCGGGGATGCGGGCAGCCCGGTGACGAGCACTTCCAGCCCGTCGGTGGAAGAAGCGTCGTCTTGGGCGTCGCCGCCCTCGTCCTTCTTGCGGGACCACACGGTCTCGGGGCGGGCCTGCAGCAGCCAGACCTTGCCGTCGCGCTCGTCGATGCCCCACTCCATGTCCATGTAGCAGCCGTAGTGCGCCTGCAGCTGCTTGGCGTAGCCGGCGAGCTCCTTCACCTGTTCGTCGGTGATGGCCTGCTGCTTGCGCTCGTCTTCGGGCACGGGGACTTCTTCGACGTCGCCCTCGGGCTTGCGAATCATCTTGACATGCTTGTCGGAGACGATGCGGCGCGTAATCTCCATGCTCTCCTTGTCGACCACGAAGTTATCCGGCGTGACCGAGCCCTGCACGACCATCTCTCCGAGACCGTAGGAGGCCTCGATGGTGACGACCTTGTCGTTGCCCGTGGCCACGTCGAGCGAGAACATGACGCCGGAGGCCTTGGAGAAGACCATCATCTGCACGGTGGCGGAAAGGGCGATGGACATATGGTCGAAACCGGCGCGCTCGCGGTAGTAGGTGGCGCGGTCGGTGAAGGTGGAGGCGAAGCACTCCTTGATCTTCTGAACGACCATCTCCGGCCCGGTGACGTTGAGGTAGGTGTCTTGCTGGCCGGCGAAGCTGGCATCGGGCAGGTCCTCGGCGGTGGCGGAGGAGCGCACGGCCACGAACGGGTCGTCGACCTTCATCTTCTCTCCCAGCTCGGCGTAGGCGCGGCGCACTTCCTGCGCGATGTCCTCGGGCATCTCCTGCGCGACGATCATGGCGCGGATGTTGTCCGTGACCTCGCGTAGAAGCTGCGTGTTCTCGATGTCGGTGAGCTTCTCGAGCTCTGCCTGGATGCGGTCGGTGAGACCGGTGACCTCCATGAAGCGGCGGTAAGCGAATGCCGTGGTGGCGAAACCGTACGGAACGGGAACGTCGGTTTTCGATGTCATCTCGCCGAGCGACGAGGATTTGCCGCCGACGATCTCTACGTCTTCGCGGCGCAGCTCATCGAACCAAAGAACGTATGCCTTCTCGCGATCCATGTGGAATATCCTTCCTTTCGTGGAGGTCAGCTAAACGGAGTGACCGTTTCCGTTCGCCCATTATAGGTTATTGCGACGAATACGAGGGATAATACGAGAAACCTCTTTACCAAACGGCGCAAACATCAGGGTGGCAGGCACGCGACTCAGTACGGGCGGAAATCGGTGGTGTGGTGCGTGAGGCTGTACTGGCGGATGATTTTCTGGGCCGTCTCCTCGATGGCGCGGTTCTTGGTGTTGATGACCTTGCAATCGAGACGCTTCATGAGATCGCGGGCGCTTTTGAGCTCGCGGCGGATGGCTTCTCTGTCCGCGTAGTGCGCCGCCCCGGCCCGCCCCATGCGGTTGCGCCGGATATCGCACAGCACATCCTCGGTGGTCATGAGACCGAAAATGCGCGTGCGGTCGATGGCGAAAAGCTCCCGGGGCGGATTCACCCCGAGAACGAGCGGAATGTTGGCCACTCGATAGCCTTCCTGCCCCAGGTAGATGGACGTGGGCGTCTTGGAGGTGCGCGATACGCCGATGATGACGATATCGGCCTCGGGCAGATCCTGCGGGCGCAAACCGTCGTCGTGGGCGATGGTGAATTCGAGGGCGGCTATGCGGCGAAAGTAGTTCTCGTCGGTGGCATGCACCTCGCCGGGTCGGAAATTCGGGTGCTCCTTGCTCACCTTCGCTATGGCCCCCACCGCGTCGCTCATAAGGTCGACCGCCTCGATTTCCGGATGGTCCTCCAAATACCGCTTGAGCTGAGCGAGCACATCGTCCTCGACGATGGTGTAGAACAAGACCATGCTCGAGCTGCCGTACAGTCGACGATGCAGCACGCGATGCTTGTTGAGGAAATCCCGCACCTCGTCGAAGCTGCGCACGTTGGAGAGCAGCTCGATATTGGGGGTGGTGCAACCGAATTGGCTCGCCGCCGCGGCCGCGACGGTGCGGGCGGTGATGCCCATGGAGTCGCTGATGATGTGGATGGTGGGCAGGTCGGAATCGATGTTCATGGCGGCGGCCTTCTTCTCCTCGCGGATTTTCGGGTCATGATAGCAGAAGGGAGGCCGTGCGAGAGGGCGGCACGCGGGCGACGCGCGGGCGCGGGCGCGACGACCAGTCCCCGGCCGTCTGCGGGCCGGCGCGCTACGGCAGCACGAACGACAGCACGGTGGACTGCAAGCCCACCAACGCGCAGGTGGCGACCAGGAACGCGACGCTCCAGGGCAGCACTTCCTTCATGATGTCCGCCTCGCGCGCCTGCGTGGCCACAGCCGCGATGGCAAGCGACTGCGGGCTTATCATCTTGCCGACGACGCCGCCCATGGTGTTCGCCGCCAGGAACAGGTCGGGCGTGACGTTGGCCAGCGTCGGATTGCCCAGAGCGGCGGAATACTGCAGCCCGGCGAAGAGCGCATTCGCGCTCGTGTCCGACCCGGTCACCGCCGTGCCCACCCAGCCGAGCAACGGCGAGATAACCGGGAATGCCGGACCCGACCCCGATAGAAAGTCGCCGATGGTGATAGTCTGCCCGCTGAAATTCATCACATAGGCCAGCGAGAGCACGAGCACGATGGTCAAGGCGGAGAAGCGCATCCGATAGAAGGTGGAGCCTATCGCCTTCACGGCATCCGACATCGTCATCTTGTAACGGCCGCCCTCCGTGTTGAACGTGTAGACGAGCGCCGTGATGAGCCCGGCTACGAGCAGCATGGTGCCGGGGGTGGAGAGCAGGTTCAGATTGAAGGTAGTGCCCGGATCCTTGCCGGCTGCGCTCAAAAGAGAGCCGCCGGAAATGAACGGCCAGGCTATCTTGATGTCGGTCTGGGAGAGGATATCGGGGATGCCGAGCTTGCACACGCCGAAGACCACGACCACGATGAGATAGGGAACGAGGGCCATGAACGTGCGCTTGCCATCGAGATCGGAGCGCGCGGAGTCGGATACGGGCTCGAGCCCGAAGCGCTCGCGCACGGCATCGACGCCGCGGGGCTTCCAGAGGCGCATGAAGACGACGAGCGCGGCGAGGCCCACCAGAGACGCGATGACGTCGGTGAGCTCGTAGGCGAAATGATTCGAGCACCACCACTGGGTGATGGCGAACGAGAAGCCGACCACCAGCGCGGGAATCCAGCAATCCTTGACCCCGCGCTTCCCATCGAGGATGAAGACGAGCAGCAGCGGGACCACGCAGGCGAAAAGCGGGGCCTGGTAACCGACGATGGCGGCAACATGCGCGGCGGTCTGCGCGGCAAGAGTCGCATCCCCGCCCGCGACCATGGACCCGGCCGTCGTGATGGGCGTCGCGACGGCGCCGTAGGCCACGGGCGCGGTGTTCGCCAGAAGCACGGCGAGGGCGGCGCGCTTGGGCTTGACGCCCAGGGCCAGGATCATCGTGGCGGTGACGGCGATGGGCGCGCCGAAGCCGGCCAGGGCCTCGAGCAGGCCGCCGAAGCAGAAGGCTATCATCATGGCCTGGATGCGGATATCGCCGCCACCTACTTGGTCGAAGAACCTGCGCAGGTCCTCCGAGCGGCCGGAGACGACCGTGACCTCGTAGAACCACACCGCCATGCAGATGATGAACACGATGGGGAAGGCGCCGAAGGCGGCACCCTGCGTGGCGGACACGAGAGCGAGATCCGCCGGCATTCGGAAGCCGACGATGGCAACCACCACGGCGACGACGAGCGCCACGAGCGCGGAGAGATGCGCCTTGGCCTTCACCCCCAGCAGCATGATGAAGAAGGTCGCCAACGGAATGCAGGCCACCAGAGCCGATAAGCCGAGATTGCCCGCAACGGGGTCCAGAAGCGCTCGGAACATGCCGTACTCCCACATCGAACGTTAAATTGACGGAAACATTCTAGCGTGTGCGACAATAAGGACCGATACTGGTTCCGCGAACGGGCGCATGAAACGACTTGGCCAAGTGCCCCGATGCAATTGACGATGCACTCGAGGGGAGGGGCGCCGTGGAGGCATTCTTAAGCGCAGAATCGACCATGGCCGTGCTCTTCATAACCATCGTGCTCGGCTATGCGGCCCGCAAGGCCTGCATTACCGACGACGACTTCGACGCTTCCCTCTCGAAGCTGGTCATGACCATAACCTGCCCTGCCATGATCTTGGATTCGGCGCTCTCGAACACTTCCCTGCCGGATAACTCGGTCGTGTTGCAGCTGCTCCTCGCATCGCTTGCGACCTTCGTGCCCGTGGCCCTGCTGGCGCTGCTCGCGAGCCGCCTCTACCGCGTCCCGGAGCCTCAGCGCGGCGTGCACGCCTTCACCATCGCCTTCAGCAACACCGGCTTCATCGGCTTCGGCGTGGTCTCCGCCATACTTGGCGCCGATGCCGTCCTGTACGCCTCCATCTACAACATCGCCTTCAACCTCTTCGCCTTCAGCGTGGGGGCCTGGTTCATGGCGCGTTCGGGCTCCAAGCGCAAGACGCGCGAGGAGCAGCTGGCCTACGTGAGAAAGAACCTGGCGAGCCCCGCGATGATCGCCTGCGTGGTCACTCTCGCGCTGGCGCTCGCGCACATTACGGATTTCGGCGTGATAGGGAGCACCTGCGACCTGCTGGGCGCCATGACCGCACCGGCGAGCATGCTGACCATAGGCTCCACCCTCGCCCGCTATCAGGTTGCGGCGATGATCAAGAACGGCTGGGTCTACGTTTCCGCGGCGCTGCGCCTGCTCGTGGTGCCCGCGGTCACGTACTTCACCGCGATGCCGTTCGTGGGCGACCCGTTCCTCCTGGCGACGATGACGCTGATGAGCGCGATGCCCGTGGCGGCGCTCGGCACGATAATGTGCCTGACTTTCGGCGGCGATCTGAATACCATGAGCCAGTGCACCTTCGTGACCACGGTGCTCTCGCTGCTGACGATTCCGCTCGTGACGGTGTGCATAACCGCGTTCTAGGCGAAGGCGCCGCGTGCGGGCAGACGCCGCGGCCGCCTAATGATGACAGGCCTGATCGAGCCCCATCACGTCGACCTTTCCCTCGGCGAAAAGCTTCGCCGCATCCCCCACCTTGGGGGTCTCCCTCTCGGAGTACACCGTTATGCCCCCTTGCGTGAACGCAGTGAGCGGGCGGGCGCCCATGCCGACCGTCAGGATGCCGTCGACCCCCAACGTCAGCACGTATTGGATGACGCCTCCGCACCCGTGCTGGTCGTGGTCGACATTCTTCACCGCCTCGGTGTCGACGATGTTCATGTCCTCGTCGTAGCTTACGATGGTAAAGTAGGGCGTGTGACCGAAGTGCCCGCTGCGGATGCTGTCGAGCTGAGCGTCGGTTTCGCTGGGGATGGCAAGCTTCATTATCTCTACCTCTTTCGTATGGTTTCTCGTCTAAAACGGACATGCACCCCGAAGGGTGCATGTCCTCTCTAATCTTCCAGGTAGTCCTTCAACTTGCTGGACCTGCTGGGGTGCCGGAGCTTCGCGAGGGTCTTGCTCTCGATTTGGCGGATGCGCTCCCTCGTGACGCCGAATTCGCGCCCCACTTCCTCGAGGGTGCGCGGGTGACCGTCCTCGAGGCCGAAGCGCAGGCTGATGACCTTGCGCTCGCGTTCCGCCAAGCCATCGAGCACCTTGGCCAGCTGCTCCTGCAGCATGCTGAAGCTGGCGGCGTCGGGGGGCACCACGGCGGCGTCGTCTTCGATGAAGTCGCCGAGCTGGCTGTCCTCCTCTTCTCCGATGGGCGTCTCGAGCGAGACGGGCTCCTGGCTGATCTTCTGAATCTCGCGCACGCGTTCCGGCGTGAGGTCCATCTCCTCGGCTATCTCCTCCGGAGTGGGCTCGCGTCCGAGTTCCTGAAGCAGCTGGCGCTGGATGCGCACGAGTTTGTTGATGGTCTCCACCATATGCACCGGGATGCGGATGGTGCGGGCCTGATCGGCGATAGCGCGGGTGATGGCCTGGCGAATCCACCAGGTGGCGTACGTGGAGAATTTGAATCCCTTGGTGTAATCGAATTTCTCGACCGCGCGAATGAGGCCCAGATTGCCCTCCTGGATGAGGTCCAAGAAGAGCATGCCGCGGCCTACGTAGCGTTTGGCGATGGAGACGACCAAGCGCAAGTTGGCTTCGATGAGCTGCTGCTTGGCATCGAGGCCTACCTGCTCCACGCGCGTGAGGCGCCTGCGCTCGCGGCGTTCGAGCTCGCGCCCCTCTTCCTCGGCGGCTTCGAGCTCGGCGGTGGCGTTCACGCCGGCCTCGATCTTCATGGCCAAATCGATTTCCTCGGAGGCCGTCAGAAGAGGTACTTTGCCGATTTCCTTCAGGTACATCCGCACCGGGTCGCCCGTGAGCATGGTGACCGAGCCGTCGCCGGAGCGGCGAGCGCGGTTGCGGCCGCTGCGGGTGCTGCGAGCATGCGTGACCTTGGGCAGGTTGACGTTCGTGGTGGCCTTCAGCTCTTCCTCGGGAATGCCCTCGAGCAAATCCTCGCTATCCTCGCCTTGCTCGGCGTTGTCTTCGCCCGCCGTTTTCTCGTCGTCGGGCTCCTCGTCGGAGACGGATTCGGGGGCATCGATATCTTCGAGCTCGATGCTTTCCTCTGCCTCGTCGGCAATCTGCTCGCTATTCGGTTGTTCTTCTTGTTCTAGTTGCTCATCTGGGATTTCGTTCGCGTTTTCCTTGTTTGAAGCTTCTGCCACGCTTCGTCCTTTCGCGGTTGGAATCAGCTGCCGGCGCCTACGCCAGGGCATAAAGATACAGCAATAAAATATACCACGATTCTCGGAGAAAATCAATCCACCTCAGGCGGTCGGCGCCTCAGGTGTCGGCGGTTGGTTGTAAAGGTAACCGCAACACTGGGGGTGCGGACAAAATCCAGGACTTCCTAGGCGGCTGAACCTAAGCTCTTCCTGTACTGCATCGGGCTTCTCCAGCCAAGCGACTGCTTGATGCGCCCCTCGTCATAGTACTCGATGTAGGCCC
>CAJOOG010000001.1 GCA_905236045.1 uncultured Denitrobacterium sp. | reverse complement strand
GCGGGGCCGCCGGCCGCATCGCGCTCGTCGGCCATCTCAGAACGCCGCATCCAACGTGGCATCGATCCGCGCGAGCACGTCCTCGCGCGAAAGCAGCTCGATGCTCTCGAAGAGCGGCGGCGATACCATGTTGCCGCACACGGCCACGCGGATGGGCTGGAACATGCTCTTGGGCTTCATCCCAAGGGGCTCGCACAGGGCGCGGACGGCATCCTGCAGAGGATCGCATTGCCAGGCGATAGTCGTGTCGGCCAGCACCTCGCGGGCGGCACGCAGAGCCTCGTCGGCGCGGGCGCCCTCCTTTTTCAGCACCTTTCCCACGCTTCTCTCGTCAAGCTGCACGTTTGGGCCCCAGAACAAGTAGCCCAGCTTCTCGGGAATCTGATCCAGGCGCGTCAAGCGTTCCGCCACCAGGGGATACGCGCGCTCGAACCACAGCGGCTGCTCGGCGATGTCGCGCTCGGTAGCGCCGGCCTCCACAAGCCAGGGACGGGCGGCCTGCACCCAGGCGGCGGCCCCCATGCGCTGGATGTACTGGCCGTTCATCCAATCGAGCTTGGCCTCGTCGAAAACCGCGTCTTTCTTCGTTATGCGATCCAGGCTGAATTCCCGGCACAGCACGTCGGGCGGAATGAGAGTCGTCTCGCCGTCCAAGCTCCAACCCAACAGCGCCAGGAAATTCACCAGCGCATCGGGCAGGATGCCGGCGTCGCGGTACTCCTCCACGCTGGTGGCCCCATGACGCTTGGAGAGCTTCTTGTTGTCCGGACCCAGGATCATCGAGAGATGGGCGAAGACGGGCTGCGGGCGACCGAGCGCCTCGTAGACGAGGATCTGGCGCGGCGTGTTGGAGAGATGGTCGTCGCCGCGGATGACATGCGTGATGCCCATGCTGCTGTCGTCGCAGACCACGGCGAAGTTGTAAGTAGGGCTACCGTCGCTGCGAACTAAGACGAGGTCGTCCATCACCTCGGCGGGAAAGCTCATGGGGCCGTAGACCGCGTCCTCGAACTCGATCGCGCCGCGGTCGGCGGGTACCTTCAGGCGCCAGACATGCGGCTCGCCGGCGGCTATGCGCTCGCGTGCGCTGGCGGGGTCCAGGTCGCGGCAGGTGCGATCGTAGCCGGAATAGGACTCCCCCGCCGCCTGACGCTTGGCGTCGAGCTCCTCTTTGGTGCAGAAGCAGGGATAAACCTTCCCTTCCGCCTTCAGCTTCTCGAGCGCGGACGCATAGATGTCCCCACGCTGCATCTGCGTGTAGGGGCCGCATGGGCCGCCGACTTCGGGCCCCTCATCCCAATCGAGCCCCATCCAACGCATCGCACGCAGGATGACCTGCGTATTCTCCTCCGTGGAACGCTCCGGGTCCGTGTCCTCGATGCGCAAGATGAACCTGCCGCCCATCGCTTTGGCGAAGGCCCAATTGTAGATGGCCGTGCGGGCGCCGCCGATATGCAGCTTGCCCGTGGGAGAAGGCGCGAATCGCACGCGCACCTCGGTCTGTGTCATAGTCGTTCCCATCTTGAAAGCTCGTCTCGGGATTTCCTCTTCACTTCCTCAGGCGTCTGCCGGAAAGCAGGCAAACTATACAGGCCGCCGACGTCACCAGCAACCAGATGGCGCCCATCCCCACCCAAAATCCCTGTGGGAGCATGCAGATGAGCAGACTCTGAGCGCTGAAGGTCCAATTGCCCTGCGGGAAGAGCATGCTGTGGAAGAAACTGAAGAACCCGTAGAAGTCCACGGCGGCCCAGATGCCGCAAAGGGCCATGCAGCCCAAGAGCAGCAAGGGTCCGCCGACGAGCCCCGCGCCCAGCAGACGCTCGTCCCGCCGCAACGCCACCGCCGCCCCGACGCCGACGACGAGCAGGGCGCCGAAGACGACGAAAGCCCGGTTGATGAGCGTATTGCAGTCCACGAGATGGCTCATGGCATCCCGGTCGAGCCCGTAGGAGGCGTCTTGCTCCGCGAGGGCGTACATGCGCTCGAGCGCACTGCCCGCGCCCGCCGGGGGCAGCTGCACGCCAATCCAGCGCCCCGCCTTCTGCGATCCCCCGGCGCTCGAGATCTCCGCCGCCGCCACGACCTTCTCCGCCAGCGATTGGCTTGCGGCCTGCTCGCCCTGCCAGTAGGGGTCCACGGTGAAGTCGCGCGTGGCCACCGCGAGCTCGACCAGGGTGTCCGGGAGATACGGGCTCCGATCGAAGTCGCTGTTCGCCTGCGAGAGCGCACGCGTCGTGAAGGGCGCGGCGTCCACGACCAGGCCCGCCGCCAGCAGGCAGGCGGCAAGGCAGAAGCTGAATATGCCGCAGAGAACGCTTCGCATGATAGCCCAGTGTAGCCGAAAGTCCCCCGGGTTGCCCAGCTCGGCTGCTCGCCCGCGGCGCGGGGCGAGCGCGGCGAGGGGCAGGCCTGTGCTCCGCCTCCGCGGCGCGCAGCGACTCACTTGCGCTGGGCGGCCAGGTCGCACAGCAGCGCGTAGACCGCGGACAGCAGGTCGCCGTCCTCGGGGAGCGCAAAGTACTTCAGCGGCACCTGCAGCTTGCGCGACTTCGGGATCCAACGGGCACGCGAGCGCTTCAGCGCCGCCATCAGCTCGCCTTCGGGCTTGCGGGCGGGCTCGATGTTGAGGTTGCCCGCCGCCGCGGATATGCTCTGCACGTGCATCTTACCCGCCAGGCAGCGGATACGCGCCTTCGTGAAGAGGTTGCGCGTGGCCTGGGGCATCTCGGGGTGCCGCGAGGTCAAGTCGGACTCCAGCGCGTCCACGTCCTCCCCATCCGCGCAGGCGGCCAAACGCCGGTAGTACAGCACGCGCTCGTCGGCATCGGGAAGGTACTCCTCGGGAAAATAGGCGTGCACCGGAACATTCACCGCTATATCGGAAAGCGCGGGCGGCAAACCGTCGCCCCCCTCCGCACCCTCGCGGGCATTGTTCACCGCCGTGGCCAGCATCTGCGCGAACAGATCGAAGCCCACGGCGCTCATGTTGCCGCTCTGCTCGGCACCCAGCAGGCTGCCGGCTCCGCGGATCTCCAGATCGCGCATGGCCACGCGCATGCCGCTTCCCAGGTCCTGATGCTCGTTGATGGCCTCCAGACGGGCGGCGGCCTCCTCGGTCAAATTCGAGTTCTCGGGGAACATGAAATACGCATACGCCTGCAGGCTGCTGCGCCCCACACGACCCTTCAGCTGATACATCTGCGCCAGGCCGAGGCGCTGCGAGTCCTCGATTATCAGCGTGTTCGTGTGCGGATTGTCCAGCCCGCTCTCGATGATGGTCGTCGCCACCAGCACATCTATCTCCCCAGCCGAGAAATCCTCCATCGTCATCTCGAGCTCTTCCTTGCTCATCTGGCCATGGGCCACGCCCACGCGGGCCTCGGGTGCGGCCTTTTGCACGCGACCGATGGCGTCGTCGATGGAGCGGACGCGGTTGCTGACGTAATACACCTGCCCATGACGTGCGAGCTCGCGGCGTATTGCATCGCTGACCACATCGGGATCCCACTCCCCTACGCGCACGGACACCGGACGTCTCTCATCGGGCGGCGTCAGAATCAGGCTCATATCGCGCACGCCGGAGAGGCTCATCTGCATGGTGCGCGGGATGGGCGTGGCGGAGAGCGTCAGCACGTCGATGCTCTCGCGCAGGTTCTTCAGCTGCTCCTTGTGCCCCACGCCGAAACGCTGCTCCTCGTCGATGATGACCAGCCCCAGATCGTGCGGGTTCACATCGCGCGAGAGCAGGCGGTGCGTGCCCACCAGAACGGCGACCGCCCCCTCGGCGAACCCTTCCAAGGCCAGGCGCTGCTGCGAGGGAGTGCGGAAGCGCGAGAGCACCTCCACCTTCACCCCATAGGGCTCGAAGCGTTCGGAGAAGGTGGTGAAGTGCTGCTGGGCGAGGATGGTCGTCGGGCAGAGCACCATGACCTGCTTGCGGTCCTGGGTGGCCTTGAACGCCGCCCGCAGCGCCACCTCGGTCTTACCGAAGCCCACATCGCCGCAGACCAGGCGGTCCATCGGACGTGCGCTCTGCATGTCCGCCTTCACGTCCGCTATCGCCGCCAGCTGGTCGGGGGTTTCCTGGTAGGGGAAATCCTCCTCCATCTGGCGCATCCAGGGAGTGTCCGGCGAATAGCGAAACCCCTGCGCGGCGCAGCGGCGGGCGTATACATCCACCAGGTCGAAGGCCAGTTTCTTACTGGCCTTGCGCGCGCGGTTGAGCGCACGGGACCAATCGCTGGTGTTCAGGCGCGTGCATCGCGGGCTGGAGCCTTCGGGGCCCACGTAGCGCGTCACGCGGTCGAGCTGCTCCACCGGCACGTAGAGCTTGTCGCCTTCGGCATATTCCAAAAGCAGGTAATCGCGTGCCACCCCGCCCACGTCCCGACGCGCCACAGCGCGGAAGAAGGCGACGCCGTGTGCGGCATGCACCACGTAGTCGCCCGGTTGGAAGGGAAACGTCACTTCGGTTATGTCCACGCGCTTGCGCGTCCGCAAGCTGCCCTGCCCCTGCGTATCGGCGATGCTCACCAGCGCCAGCTTCGCCGCCGGGATGATGAGCCCCAAGGGGATGTCCACGTCGACCACGTTCACCACGCCGCGCCGCAGCTTCTCGGGGGCGCTCCCGCGCTCGTCGAGAACCTCCACGATGGGCAGCCCGCGATCCACCAACTCGAGCTTCATGTCCTCGCGGGCCCTCGGGTTCGGCACGCTGAAGACCACCGTGTAGTCGGCGTTGGTCAAGCTCGTGAACTTCCCGAAGAGCTTCTCGGGGTTTCCCGCCACGTCGGTGCGCTTCACGGGAAGCTGCGCGTCCACGTCCCCGCCCCGCGTCATGATGGACTGGTACGTGCAGCGCTGTCCGCTGCCGAAGTCCAGCTGGGCAGGTGCGGCGTAGAGCCCCTCCACCGGAATGGAGCTGCCCTGCGCTCGAGCGATTAGGTCCTCTCGCGCATGGAGCGCGTCATCGATAAGCGAGCGGGGCTCCACCACGACCGAAAGGCAGTCGGAGGGCAGATGCGCACCCAGGGTGACCGTGTTGTCGTAGAGATAGGGCAGCAGCGCATCGGCCTTCTCGTCTAAGACCCCGCCTTCGAGCTTCGCGAGCAACTCGCGCAGCCGGGGGTTGGACTTCGCGGGGTTCAGCAGGGCCTTCTTCGCCCGCGCCATGGCCCGCCGGCCCGGGGCGAACTCGCGCACCGGATAGATTCGGACCTCCTCCAAGTTGGCTATGGTCTGCCCGGTCGAGGGCACGATGCGACGAATCTCGTCCAATTCGTCCCCGAAGAAGTCGAGCCGCACGGGAAAGGAGAGGTTCCCCGGAAAGACGTCGATGGTGCCGCCGCGCACGCAGAAGCTGCCCGGACCCTCGAGCTGGAAGGCGTCGACGTATCCGAGGGCGATAAGGGCGCGGGGGATGCTCTCGAAATCCGCAATCCGGTCGTCGGCGGATTGCGACACCTCGCACCCGACGGCGAAGTCGAGCGGGGCGGGAAGCGAGCCGGGCGGGGGAAGCTTACGTGCCAAGGCGCGGGCGCTCGCCACCACCACGCAGTCCCTGCCGCTCGAAAGAGCATCCAGGGCCCGCATCCGCGAGGCAACCTGACGCGGGACGGTCTGCCGTAAGGCGGCCTGTATGTCCGCGAAGGGGGTATCGGTGCGTTCGGGGAAGCGCAGCACGCGCCCCTCGCCCAGGTAGGCGGCAACGTTGCGGGCGAAGTCCTCTGCAGCCTGCTCGCCTGCGATCACCACCAGCGTGGGTTGGGGCGTGCGGGCAAAGCGAGCCGCAACCATGAAGGGCCTGGCCGATGCGGCGATGCCCAGGGCAGCGCACTCGCCCGAATCGAGCTTGGCCCAGAAAGCCCCCACTTCCCCGCACCTTTCCAAGGGGTGGACCAACGCGTCTACCAGCATGCCGACAGCCTTTCGCTCAAACGCCGAAAGCCGCTCGCACGAGCGGCCCGCCCAGTGTAGCATGCCGCGCGCCCTCGCGCCCGTGCGCCCCCTTCAGACGCTATACTGACTGCACGGAACACGCGAAGAGGGAGGTCCCATGCCCCGCGAGACCATGGCGACGAAACGCGAGCGCGCAATGCTCGTCGAGGAGAGGATGATGGCGCATTACGGCGAAGGCGCCTGTTCGCTGGACTATCGCAATCCGTTCCAGCTCGTGGTGGCCGTGGTCCTTTCCGCGCAATGCACCGATGCCGCCGTCAACCGCGTAACCCCCGCCCTCTTCGAGCGCTACCCCGCTCCGGCGGACCTCGCGGGGGCTCGGCTGGAGGACATCGAGCGCATCATCCATCCGCTCGGCTTCTTCCACAGCAAGGCCCGCAGCCTGCAGGGCCTGGCTCGCACGCTTGCGACCGAATTCGATTCGAAGGTCCCGCAGGACATGCAGCTTCTGCAGAAGCTGCCCGGCGTGGGCCGCAAGACGGCCAACGTCGTCATGTGCGAGGCTTTCCGCGACGCCCGGGGCATAGCCGTCGACACGCACGTCTTCCGCATCGCGCATAGGCTGAAGTTCGCAGGCCCCAGCGCCGACACGGCGGACAAGACCGAAAGGCAGCTCCTGAAGGTCTACCCGAAGGAGCAATGGCTCTACATCAATCACCAGTGGGTGCACTTCGGCCGCGATTACTGCCGCGCCCGCAACCCACGCTGCGCCGACTGCTTCGCAGCCGACCTCTGCCCGAGCTGCGAAGCTTGAAGCGGTTTTTAGGCGCATTCGATAAAGCCCGCGCCTCGCGACGGCAAAAAGGCCCTTAAGACGCCGA
Source organism: uncultured Denitrobacterium sp. (assembly GCA_905236045.1). GTDB lineage: Bacteria > Actinomycetota > Coriobacteriia > Coriobacteriales > Eggerthellaceae > Curtanaerobium. Next base: position 10,185 of record CAJOOG010000001.1, on the reverse strand, counting down.
CGCGAAGGCGGGTAACCGGGTTACCGGTCAGTTGCCCGCATCAGCAAAGCCTCCTGCGGGCCCCCTGCGGGCTCCTACAGCAGATCTTCCTGCTTCAGCGGCTTGAACCCTGCGGTTTCCAGGGCCTCGGCGGCTTGCTCTGCCGCGTCGGCGCCCTTCACCTTCAGTACGTCGACCGCCTTGTCGTCTCCCACCGAGAAGCAGTAGCCGTATTCGATGTTCAGACCCAACTCGTGCAGCTTGTCGAGCAGCGCCGCCAGGCCGCCGGGATGATTGGGCACTTCGATGGCGCTCACCTTGCTCACCAGCGCCCGGAAGTCGTTTTCGCGCAGCACCTCCGCCGCCCGCCCGGGTTCGTTGCAGATGATGCGCACCAGGCCGTAGTCGGTCGTGTCGGCTATGGTCATAGCGGACATGTTGATTCCGGCGCTGCCGAGCGTGCGCACGAGCGCATCCAGGCGGCCTTCGGAGTTCTCCAGGAAAACTGTCAGCTGATCGATCATTAGCGGATCCCCTCTCGATTGTCGATGACGCGCTTGGCCTTGCCCTCCGAACGCGGTATGCTCTTCGGCTCCACGATCTGCACCTTCACGGCCACGGAGAGCGCCGTCTTCAACGCCGCCTGAATAGCGCCCTGCACGCGCTCGAGCGCCGCTATCTCGTCGAAGTCGAAATCGGGTGCCGGCTCGACCTTCAGCGTGACCACATCCATGCTGCCCTTGCGGGCGAGCTCGATGACATACCAGCTGCTCACCTGCGTGAACGTCTTCATAACGTCTTCGATCTGGCTCGGGAAGACATTCACGCCGCGGATGACCAGCATGTCGTCGGTGCGCCCGTGCAGGCGGTCGATGCGCCTGTGGGTGCGTCCGCATGCGCACTGCCCCGGCAGGATGCGCGTTATGTCGCGCGTGCGATAGCGCACCACGGGACTGGCCTCGCGATCGACCGTGGTGATGACGAGTTCGCCCCATTCGCCATCGGGCAGGACCTTGCCGGTCTCGGGGTCGATGATCTCGCAGTAGAAATGGTCCTCGGCGATGTGCAGGCCGTCTTGCTCCATGCACTCGATGGCCACGCCCGGCCCCATCGTCTCGGTGAGCCCGTACACGTCGAGCACCTTGATGCCCAGCTTGTTCTCCAGATCCGCGCGGAAGGCATCGCTGAAGGGCTCGGCGCCCAGGATGCCGGCGCGCAGGGTGAAGTCCTTCTTCGGGTCGAGGCCCATCTCTATCGCCGTGTCCGCTATGTGCATGGCGTAGCTCGGCGTACAGCAGATGATGCTGCTGCCCATCTCGCGCAGCACGCGGATCTGGCGCTCCGTCTGCCCCGCCGACATGGGGATGGTGGTGCAGCCGGCGCTGATGCCGCCGTAATGGGCGCCCAAGCCGCCAGTGAACAGGCCGTAGCCGTAGCAGATGTGCGCGATGTCCTTCGGGCCGCCGTCGGCGTATTCGATGCCGCGGGCGAAGCAGTCGCCCCAGATCTCGATATCGCGGGCGGTGTAGGCCCCCACCGTGGCCACGCCGGTGGTGCCGCTCGACATGTGGATCTCCCTCACGTCCTCCAGGGGCACGGCGAGCATGCCGTAAGGGTAGGAATCGCGCAGATCCTGCTTGGTCACGAACGGGGCCTTGGCCAGGTCCTCTATCGACTCGATAGCATAGGGGTCGAAGCCGGCCGCATCGAAGGACTTCCGGTAAAAGGGAATGCCCTCGTAGCAATTGACGACGGTCTGCTTGATGCCCTCGATCTGAATCTGCTCGATTTCCTCGTGGGGCTTCGTCAAGATCTGCTCTTGCCTGCCCATGTAATGGCCTTTCTCTTCGCGATCGCAAGCTGTATACAGCTTTGTGGCTCCTTACTTTACTATCGTACGTTATAGCGTGCAAGTAGAATCTTCGTGAAGACGTCCCAATGCGGGGCTCCGACTTGACACTCCCCATGGCTAAAGCCAGGGGATTCTTGCTTCATCGCAGATAGCTGAAGAAAGGGGTTTTACGGCGCAATAGATAAGTCGGCGCCCGCGGCCGCCGAGGCGCGCTCGCGTTTCCCCTTGCCCTGCCCCGCCTGCGTCGCTTATGCTTCAAGGCAGCGGAGGCCGGCGGGCGGCTAAGGAGGCGCGAGCATGGCGTTCTTACCCATGAGCAGAGCAGACATGGAAGCGCGCGGATGGGACCGCGTGGACTTCACCTACATCTGCGGCGATGCCTATGTCGACCACCCCTCCTTCGGCATGGCCATCATCGGCAGGTTGCTCGAGGCCAAGGGCTACCGCGTGGGGATGGTGTGCCAACCTGACTGGCGCGACCCTGCCAGCGTGGCGGAATACGGCGAGCCTCGCCTGGGGTTTCTGATTTCGGCCGGCAACATGGACAGCATGGTGAACCACTACACCGTCGCCAAGCGCAAACGCAGGCAGGACCTCTACACGCCGGGCGGCAAGATGGGAGCCCGTCCCGACCATGCATGCGTGGTCTACGGCAACCTTATCCGACGCACCTTCAAGCACACCCCCATCATCCTGGGCGGTATCGAGGCCAGCTTGCGGCGCCTGGCGCACTACGACTATTGGTCCGATTCGCTCAAGCGCTCGATTCTACTCGACTCGGGTGCCGACATGCTCGTCTACGGCATGGGCGAGCACGCCATGGTGGAGGTGGCCTGCGCGCTCGAGGGCGGACTCGACGTGCAGGACCTCTGCTTCATCGCGGGGACATGCTTTCGCACCCGCACGCTGCAAGGCGTATACGACCCCGTGACGTTGCCTAGCTGGGAAGCCCTGCGGGCCGACAAGCGAGCCTACGCCGAAAGCTTCGGCATGCAGCTGGAGCACCTGAACCCCTACACCGCCCGCCCCCTGGTCGAAGAGTATCCTCACAGCGTCTACGTGGTGCAGAATCCTCCCGCCCTCCCCCTGACCACCTCCGAGATGGACGCGGTCTATCGACTTCCCTACGAGCGGGCCTGGCATCCCTCCTTAGATGCGGCCGGCGGCGTGCCCGCCTTCAAGGAAGTGAAGTTCAGCATCACCAGCAACCGCGGGTGTTTGGGAGAATGCAGCTTCTGCGCACTGAACTTCCACCAAGGGCGCATCATCCAATCTCGCAGCCACGAATCCATACTGGAAGAGGCTCGCGCGATGACCGCCGATCCCGACTTCAAAGGCTACCTCCACGATGTGGGCGGCCCTACGGCCAACTTCCGCACAGCGAGCTGCCGGCGTCAGTCCGAAGGCAAAGGGGCCTGCACGAACAGGCGCTGCCTGGCCCCCGAACCCTGCGGCCAGCTCGAGCCAACACACGAGGATTATCTGTCCCTGCTGCGCGAGCTGCGCGAGCTGCCCGGCGTGAAGAAGATCTTCATCCGCAGCGGGATCCGCTTCGACTACGCCATGCTCGACCCCGACCACAGCTTCATCCGCGAGCTGGCCGCCTATCACACCAGCGGGCAGCTGCGCCTCGCACCCGAGCACGTAAGCGAGGAGGTGCTGCGCGTGATGGGCAAACCGCCACGGCGGCTCTACGACCAGTTCGTACGCGAGTTCGACGAGGCCAGCCGAGCCGCGGGCAAGGAGCAGTACGTGCTCCCCTACCTTATGAGCAGTCACCCCGGATCGACCATGAAAGAGGCCGTGGAGCTGGCCGAGTTCTGCCGGGACCTCGGATACAACCCCGAGCAGGTGAGCGACTTCTACCCCACGCCGAGCACCGTGTCCACCTGCATCTTCTACACCGGCCTGGACCCGCGCACCATGGAGCGGGTCTACTGCGCGACCGACCCGCACGAGAAGGCGCTCCAGCGGGCGCTCATCCAGTATCGCAAACCCGAAAACCGTGCGCTGGTGCGCGAGGCGCTGGTGAAGGCCGGACGTGAAGACCTCATCGGCTACGGCCCGAAATGCCTCGTGAGGCCCGCGTAAGCCCGCTTTACGCCTCCGCGTCGCGTGAGACGGCAGCCGAGTCAATCGCAGTCGGCCAGCGTGCGCGGCGTAGCGTACTCCTCCAAGACGCGTGCCTCGGAGCGGATGTCGAAGTCGTCTCGTATCGCGGCATCGAGAGAGGGCAGGGGCTCGTGCGAGTACAGCACCAGCTTCTCGGGGGCGGACACCAGCGTGAAGCCCGCGATGCCGGTCGTCTTCTGATACGCAGCCGAGAAGCCACCGTCGATGCAGATAACGCGCCCGTCCGCCTTCACCGGATCTTCGCCGTCCTTCACCTTCACGGGGACATGCCCGCAGATCAGGTGCGCCGTGCTCGGGTCGAGCCCGAAATCCTCGAAGATGGCGCGATAGGGAGCCGGGTCGTCGAAGAGCTGGTAGAAGGGGTTCTTCACCTCTTTGCGCGCGGCCCTATCCCGGCACAGGTAGATCTCGAAGGTGGCCATCTTGCTCTTGGCGAACAGCGGCGATCCCTCTCCCAGCCACAGATACCAGATGAGGTCGCGCCCGCGACGGCGCTCTTCGGGGTCCTCGGAACGAAACGCCTTGTAGACCCATTCCTGCATCTCGTCGTAGAGCGCCCGGCCCGCGCAGACCTTGCCGAATACGTCCACCTGCTTCAGGGTGCCGTCGGGATTCAGCGGCACGCAGGCGTGCAGCAGCAGGTTGCCGTTGGCAATGCGGTAGAGGCTGCCCTTGTCGAGCAGGATGCGGATGTGGCGCTGCAGCTTCTCGCAGCCGATGAAAGCCTGCTCCAGATAGGACATGATGTCCTCTTCCTCGGGCGTCAGGCGGTAGGGGTCGTTTTCGTCCACGGTGGGAAAATACGTGTCGGTCATCTCGTATTCCACGCCATCGACGGGCACCACGCCGCGCTCGTAGTCGACCAGATGCAGCAATTTGCGCTTCTCCAGATCGAAGCCGGGATATCGATCGATCAGCTGGGCCTCCACTTTGAACTGCAGAATGGCCATGGCCTTCTGCACCTTCACGTTCGCGTCGAGCGTGTCGCCGGAAAGCCCGGGGTTCACCTTCAACTGGAAGGCCTCGCAAGAATCGCCCTCGTAGGTCTTCACGGCGAAGTCCAGCAGCGGCTGCAGGTCCATCCCATAGGGCCCGGTGAGGATGTCCAGGTTGCCGTAGCGAGCGCAATTGCGCACCACATGCGCGATGCAGCCGCGCTGCCCGAGAACCGCGCCCATCCAGACGACATCGTGGTTGCCCCACTCGATATCTATGGAGTGGAAGCCGCCCAGAAGGTCGACGATCTTATCCGGGGCGGATCCGCGGTCGTAGACATCGCCGAGCATGTGCAGGTGCTCGACGCTAAGACGCTGAACCCCCAGGGCGAGGGCGACGATGAGCTGGTCGGGGTCCGCCTGAGGTGCGCTGGTCGGATCGCGAAGAAGGGCGAGGGCGGCCTCGGCGATGGCGGGATCGGCAGCGGGAGCGGCGGGCGCGGGCCCTTCATCGCCTGCGCCGAAGGCCGCACGCACGCATTCTGCAGGACGATCGAAGGCCATATGATGCGCGAGCTGCGCCAAGTGAACAGCGGTGCGGGCCCGCCAAGCGTTTGGGTCCTTCACCTTCTCCAGCAGCAGGGGAAGCTTCTCCTGCGGATAGTAGACGAGCGTGCAAAAAGGGTCGATTTCGTCTTCGGTCAGCCGATCGCCCAGTACGTCCTCGACCGCTCGGCGCACGGCCCCGCAGCCGTTACGCAAGATATGGGAGAATGCATTGTATTCGCCGTGGATGTCGGAGACGAAGTACTCGGTGTGCTTGGGCAGCTGCCGTTGTCGGAGGTCCATGGCCCGTCCTTTCACGAGGGGATGGCTCCATCATACCCGAAATACCCACCCTCGCGACGAGCGCCGCCCGCGACGGGCTACCGCACGCGCTCTCGTGCGAATTCGTGCGAGAGCGGCGCGAGAGAGAGCGCCCGGGCATGTGTGCATTTCGGGAGCGACCGCAGGATGACTCTTGAAATGGGAGTGGGGCACGGTTACTATACGTTTCGCTGCCCGCGCAAGCGGCGGCGAAACGAATCGGGTTGTGGCGCAGTTTGGTAGCGCACTTGACTGGGGGTCAAGGGGTCGCAGGTTCGAATCCTGTCAACCCGACCAGCAAAACCGCAGGTCAAAGGCTATGTTCTCTGACCTGCTTTGTTTTGTGCTCGAAATTCGTGCTTGAAATTGGGCGTTAAAGCGGACGGGGGCTGGGGCGAGCTGGCCAGTCGCCAGGCTACCCACGTCAGCCCAGGCCGAAGGCGGTCCACAGCAGCACCGCCACAACAACCGTCAGCAGCAACGTAACGAACATGAAGTACAGCGCTATCCGCATGACGGAGATGGTCTCGCCGGAATTCGACGCGGCATGCGCTGCGCCCCGGCGTTGCTCGAGCATCTGCGTATAGCCCGCCTGCATGGGCATATCCAGCTTTATCTGCGCCAGCTCCAGGAAGACGATGACGGCGGGAAGCGCTACGAAGATGCCGAAATCGCAGAAGTAGCGCATGAGGATGCCCGCGCCCTGGATGTCGAAGTTCACCACGACGAAGGCCAGCACCAGCATGGTCACCACCAGCCCGAGGAGCCCTTTGCGCTTGAGCGCGCCCGCCACGCGGGGCAGCGCCAGGATTACCAGCGTGATGGGATAGAGGAAGAAGTACCCGCCGAACATAGGCTCGGATATGGTCACGCCCTGGTAGGACGGATCGAGGTAGGTCGAATGCAGAAACGGGAACTGGCTGCCCAGCACCGGCGGCTGCAGCAGGTAGGCGAAGAGCCCGAACGGGATGCGGTCTAAATGGAAACCGCGGTGGATCATGTCGTTGGTGGTCAGGTTGTAGTTGGCGCCGAAATCCAGAAACGACCCGAAACGCAGATAGTTGTACAGGCAGACACCCATCGCGACCACGGCGAAGGGTACGAGCACGGCCACTATCGCCGCCGTCGCCTTGCCGCGCTTCCTATCGTAGCCGGGCCCGCCCCGCAAGAAGGGCCACACCAGCACGACGCCCAACACGGCGCAGAGCACCATCTGCGGTCGAGCGGCCAGGGTAAGGGCGATAAGCAAGCCGCCCAGGCCCACGCGGCCCACGCGAATCTCTCCGCCCGAGGTGCCGCCGATCCACAGGCCCAGCCCCCAGGCGACCAAGGCCAGGCTCATGGCCTCGGGCAGGAAGTACATGCTCGGCACGCGAGAGGTTATGAGCACCCCGCTCGCGACGATCAAGGCCATATCGAGGGCCAGGATGGCGCCCACGGAAGTGCGCGGGAACCAACGTCGGCAAATGCGGGAGAGCAGGTAGCATGCGCCCGCCACGAAGAAGATGTTGCAGATGGCCACGGCGAGCCAAGTCGGGAAATCCGTCCCGGTCGCTGCCAGATAGGGCAAGAAGAAGACCAGGCAGGGAAGCACCCCGAAATACACGTAGTACTTCCCCTTGAAATAGGCATGGTCCCACAGATAGGGCACCCCCGCCGCCTCGCGCGCGTTGGTGTCGTAGGGATTGTCCATGGCCAGCAGCGCCTGCGAGGGCGTATCGTCCAGATAGAGCTGCCCTTCCAACAGGGCATGCGCGAGCTTCTGATACTGGAAGTAGTTCTCCGTGGACGCCGTGTGAACCATTCCCACGAAATGCGTGTTGCTCGAAGCCAGCAGCACCACAGCCACCGCCTGGACGACGACCAAAGCGAAGATGAGATTGCGCTGCCAACCCACCCTCGGATCGAACAGCGTGCTGAAGAGATGCGATTGCGGGCGCAGCTCGTAGAGCACCATGATGACGGCCCACAGCACCAGGAAGCGGAAGAGGTCGAAATCGAAGGGCACCTTGGCGTTCAGCTCGATACCGGAAAGCGCGACCGAGCCCGCGGCTTGCAGGTTGGTGAACTGCACGGTAATGGAATGACAATCGCCCGCGGGGTCCAGCCCGATGTAGGTCGAGGGAGCATCCGACGGATCGACCGACAACGTCGGCAGCTGGTAGGGCAGCGAGTTTCCCTCGTCGGTGAGGGAGATGACCACTTGGATCTTCCCCTCCGCATTCTTGGCCGCCGTCTCGGCATCCTCGAAGGCCGGCGTGAAGTGGATGCTCTTCACCTCGTCGTCGAGGCCTTCGATGGTGAAGGAGGACGAGCCGGCGGTGAGCTCGAGCGTGGAGACCTTCTCGGCGTCTGCGCCGTTGATGGTGTAGGAGCCGACATCGGGGTAGGTCTGCGAGGCGAAGAAAGACAGGTTGAACCCGAATATCTCCACGACGAGGGCCAAGACCAGCGAAACGACGACCGCGCGGAACAGCACCTTGGCATCGAGCTTGCCGTAGGCGGTCTGCTGCGGAGGTGCCTGGCGATGGCTCCGAACGAGGCGTTCGGGCCGAGCGGTGCGCTTCTGCGGCGTGCGCTGCCGGGCGGCGCGAGGGTCGTAGGCAGTCCGCGAATACCGACGATAATCGGCATCCGATTGAGATGATCGGCCCGGGTGCGGGTAGCGATATGGATTCTGTCCCTTCGGCATAGGGCGCATTATAGGCGAAACGCGGGCCCCTCCGGCGAGAAGAGGATGTTTTCCCGATTTCGCGACAAACCCCCATCTGCCCATCCGCGATCACCGCCCCACGGACTACGGGGGCGGCTCGCGATGCGAAGCGCAATCTCGTTCCCCATTCGCCGCGCCTGCATTATCATCTATGCGAACAATCATCGAGTGAATGCGAGGGCACATGGGGAAGATGCGCGAGGGCGAAGACAGGCTGAAATCGAGTGAAGAGGAGGCCCGGCTGGAACAGGTCGAGCCCGTCGAGCCCGAAAGCGAACCCGAGGCCGAGCCCGTCGAGCCCGAGGCCGAAAGCGAGCCCGATACTTGGACGCAGGTCGCCCCCGCCCGCGCCGACGGCCTCGAGGAGGACGTCCCCGAGAGGAGCGGGCGCAATATCGCCTTGTTCATCGTCATCGGCATCGTCGCCCTGCTCGTCGTCGGCACCGGCGTATGGCTCGCGCTGCACTGGAGCGACTTTATCGAGGCCGGCGTCACGATCAAGTCCTACTCGGATGACGAGACGGTCCTGGTGGAGTCCGGCGATCACGCCATCACCTTCGATGCGGAGGGGAGCCTCACCGTCAAGGAAACCTACGCCGCGCCCGCGCCCACACGCGGAACCGTCGCGGAGGTGGCCGTCTCGGAGGGCGACGAGGTCCAGAAAGGCCAGCTGCTCTACCGCATGGAGGACCCCGACCTGCAAACCGAGCTCGAGCAGGCGCAACAGGTCCAGGGCCAACGCAGCTCGGAGCTCGCCGAAGCCGACGCGCGTCTCGCCGAACGCGCCAACGAATACAACAAGGCCACCGAGGCGGTTGATGCCGCGCAATCCGTGGTCGACAACATCAACAACGTCAACGCCGCCGCGCAGAAGAGATCCGACGCCGCTAAGAGCAGCTCCGCCAAGAGCGCCTCGAGCGGTTCCGGCTCCGCATCGAGCTCCCAAGCGAACACGACCCAAAGCGCCACTGCGAATTCCATCCCCTCCTCGGTATCCTCCGCGGCGCAGAGCGCTCTGTCCAAGGCAAAGGAAGCACAGGCAGCCGCCCAAAGCGCCAAGTCCCGGGCGCAAGCCGAGGAGAGCGCCGCGAAGCAGGCGAGCGATGTCGCCAGAAAAACGGTCGACGACCTGCAAGGACAGGTGGACGCGCTCACCGTGAAGGCCGGCGCCGCGGGCACCGTCACCCGAGTCGCGCTCGAGGAAGGCGACCTTGCCGAAGAGATCGAGAGCGAGGAGACGGTCGTGACGCTGTGCGACACCGACTCCGTCACGGTATCGGCCACGGCCTCCCACGAGGAGGGCAAGCGAGCGCGGCGGGGCGACCGAGCCGTCGTCACGTTCGGCAGCACCTTGGTCGAAACCCAGATCGCCTCCCTGAACTCAACCTCGGATGACATCAAGCTGGTCTGCGACCTTCCCGCGGGGCAAACCGATGCCCGACCCGGCGACGAGGCGAAAGTCACCGTGACCACCGAAGAACTGCAGGACTGCATCACGCTTCCCCAGACCGCCGTCATCGGCGACGGGAAAGGCGGCGGCACCGTCAAGCGCCTGACGAGCTCGAGCAGCACCGAAGAGGTGAACGTGGACGTGGTGGACCTCATCGACGACGAGATGTGCGTGGTGCAGACCAAGGTGTTGAAGAACGGCGACCGCGTGCTGACCAAGGCACGTTAGCCGCGCCGTCGGCCCGCCGCGACCTGTG